>CASDSK010000014.1 GCA_949283525.1 uncultured Eubacteriales bacterium | reverse complement strand
TTCTCCTTCTTTGAACGCGTGTTCTTCTGTAACGTTATCAAAAGTCGTTTTATAAATTTTTGTTGTTTGTAAAATTATTTTTTTTGTTTTATCCCAATTAGCAAGAATTGAAAAACCTGTATCTAGTTTATCATTTTTATTGTATAAATATGAAGTGGCAGTTTTATCACCCTTTAGTACAAGATCAAATAATTCATCTGCCATTTGTTTGTTATCACCAAAATGCCAGTCCTCAATGTCTTGTTGAAATCGTAGTAAATATCCATCAGGGTCTTGAACCAAAAACTCCAAAACATGATTTATAATATCGTTTTCTTGATAATCACTAACTAGCAAATCAATAAAAATTTCAATATTGTGGTGTTTTAATGAATTATAAACTATTGAAATATCTGGTAATTTTATTTGAAAATTTATACCTCTACCTAAAGGGTATTTCATATCATCTGTTACATTCCAACTTCCATTAGTTGAAGGAAGCGTTAATTGTTGCAACATAATTTGACAATTGCCTAAAACAAGCATTGCAAAATCATTTCTTGCATATGCTATTTCAAAACCTAAAATTTCCGTGTAAAATTTTTTTGATTTTTCTAAATCAAAAACTCTTAATTCTGGGATTAAACAATTAAATTTCATTTTTTTGCTTCCTTTAGTTAAAGTTTTCATATAATACAAAATTAAATCATTATCTTCTATCATACTTGTTACAAATTCAGTGTAGCCAAAATGTAAATATATAGCAAGATTTCTGCTTTCTTTTGCCTCGCTTCCTATTGTTAAAAATTTAATGCCTTTAGTTTTGGCATATTCCTCTGCCAATTTAACAAGTTTTGATATATGTCCTTGATTTTCAAATTCTTTTTCTATTCTAAAAGCGTTCATATTCGCAGTATTTGTTCCGTTACATAAACTAGTTTTATTCTTAACGGCAGAACACTTTGGAGAAAATAAAACAGTTACTTGACCTATTGGTTCTTCATTATTTAAAACAACAAATGTTGCACAATTATCATTTTTATTGTTTTCAATATATTGTCGCTTCCAATTTAAATATCTTTCATCATCTTTGTTTTGTTCTATGTCTTTATTCCAGATTCTTTCTAAATCATCATTAGTTGCCTTTCTATAAATAAACATAATTTTTACTTTATAAATAATATATATTTTAAATGTTTTTGTTTAATATAAAATTCTATTTAATGCTTTCTCTAAACTCTTGGATTTTTTGTTGTATCTCTTGTTTATTTAAGGCAAAATATTCTTTGTCATCATCAAAACTTGGTTTATAAGATGATATTTTGTTATCTAATATTTTTTTGTTATCTTTAAATACTTCTTCACTTTCTTCTCTCAATAATTTCTTGTTGTCTTCCATTTGATTTTTGATATTTTTTTCCAAATCTTCTATGCTAGATTTAAGAGAGTCCAAAACAATAATTGCAGAATCTTTTTGTTCTTGTGAAAGGCTAGATTCATTAATTTGAGTCTTCAGCCCATTATAGTTTGAATTTAAAGAATATTTTAACTCAATATCTCCAATAATTTCAAACAATGGATTTAAAATTTCATTTAATTGATTATTTAAAACATCTAAATATGTTTTATTTAAATTTAAAAACTCATCATAATAATTATAAGCAATACCATCTATCTTTGTATATATTTCTTTAACCAAATTTAACAACTCTTGTAAATTTATATTTCTTAACTGCTCAATGCTGTATTCGTCTGTTAAAGATAATATTGTTTGCGCCACAATAAATTCATTTACCCCAAAATTAAGTGCTTGTGCTTGTTGTTGTACATCTTGAAAAATTTTATTTGTTGCTCCTGCAATAACACCAAATTCATCAAAATAAGCATTCATTTTGTTAATAATTTTTTCTTGCAAATCAGATGCTTTCTTTGAATTTTTGTGAGCAATCAGCACATTTATTTGTGTACCTGTTGAATATCTAGAGGTATCAATATACCCTGCTTGACAACTAAGTCTAGCAAATATTTTAGATGCTTCTTCTATAGTATTACCATTGAAATTTGTTCTAGAAAATAAAATTTCAGCATCTAAATTATCATATTTAACATCAATTACTCGGTCTTTATCGTTAATTATGAATGTAACAGAAGGATTAGCAGTGATTTGTACTATACCCACAGGCTTTTGATTATTATTATTAAATACTATAAATATCGCAACAAAAGTGGCTACCAAAACAGCCGTAGCCACTCCAGCAAATACAACATAACTTAACACACTTTTATTAGAATTATTATCCGTCATAATTACTCCTTTGCTTATTATAGCACAATATATTTTTTTTAACAAACTTATAACAAAAAAAACACACCAAATCTTTTATATATTCAAAATTTGATGTGTTTTAAAATTATTTTTTAGATTTATTAGCCATTATCATTAATAATTCAGATAGTGATTTATTGATTTGTTTATTTATCTCTTTTTGTTCACTAGCACTAAGCCCATTTTCACTTTTGTTAACTTCGTTTGCTTGTTTTTTTAGTTTTCTAATAATATTTTTGATATCTTCTAAATCCCTATCTACTGTTGGCTTCTCTTGTAATTCAGATAAAGTTTGTGTTATTTTATTCTTTAAATCTGCTTGTTTTTTCTCAAGTTTGGCATTTTCAGAATCAATTTGATTTGATAAACTATCTAAATCCTCATCATTTTTTGAAACCTTTTCATCCGCCTTCTTTGTCCCACTCTTTTTTGTTGTAGCAGTACTTTTCTTTGTAGAAGATTTTGGTTTGGTTCCACTATTTGTAGATTTTTTTGTAGTTTTTTTCTTAGCATCCTCTTCTTGAGTTTTGTCTTTTTTGGTACTAGACGTGGTCTTTTTTGTCGAAGACGCTTTAGTAGTTTTTGATTTAGTAGTTTTTGGTTTAGTATCAACGTTCTTTGCATCTACTTCAGCCGTTACCTTATCACTTGCATTCTCAGGACTTACTGGTTTATCCTTTTTGACACTAGTTTTTCTAGTCGTACTTCTAGTCTTTTTCTCTGCCCCTTGATTGTCTTCTCCATTTTTTGTTTTCTTTGCAGTTGTAGATTTCTTAGTTGTGCCCGTTTTTGTAGCAGTAGTTTTTCTTGTGCTCTTTGGTTTAGTTTTTGGTTCTTCAACTTTTTGGTCTTTGTCTTCACCTTCAGTTTGCACTTTCTTTGGTCTACCACGCTTTTTCTTAGGTGCTTCAACTACTTCACTATTAACGTTTGCTTCCAAATTCTCTACTTTTTTAGGCTCTTCTTCATCTGTTTTAGCACTGCTTAACAAGTTCCCATCTCTGTCATAGTAATCTGCAAAATCGTAGAAATTTCCATCTTTGTCATAAACTTTAGGGAATTCTTTTAGTTTACCATTTTCATCATAGTATTGTTCGAAATCAACAACGTTTCCATCTTTGTCATAATAAACAACGTCATTATCACTATATTCAGTTTGTTCTACTGGCTCTTGCTTATTCTCTACTTCATTATTTGCATTTTCGTCACTTACAACTGTTTGTTCAGTTACTAACTCAGTTTTTGGCTCATTGTCAATAGTATCTAAATTTTCGCTATTTAAACTGTCTTCTTTAGGCAATTCATTTTCGATATTTTGACTTGTTTCAACATCTTCATTAAGATTTTCATCTGTTGAATTTTGTTGTAAATTTTCTTCTTGATTTTCGTTTGTTTCGTTATTTAATGGATTACCATATTTGTCATAGTAATCAGCAAAGTCATAGTAATTTCCATCTTTGTCATAAACTTTAGGGAATTCTTTGAAGTATCCGTTCTCATCATAATATTGACTAAAGTCTACTACATTTCCGTCTTTGTCATAATATGTAACTTCTTCTTCACTATCAGCAGAATCTGTAGAATCCACATTCTCTTCTTGTGTATCATTATTTATAGGATTACCATATTTGTCATAGTAATCAGCAAAGTCATAGTAATTTCCGTCTTTGTCATAAACTTTAGGGAATTCTTTAAAGTATCCATTCTCATCATAGTATTGACTAAAGTCTACCACATTTCCGTCTTTGTCATAATATGTAACTTCTTCTTCAGCACCTAAATTATCTTCCGCAGTTTTATTATCTACTGTATTATCATAAGTATCAACTACTTGTGAATTTTCTATAGGTTGTTGTTGTAGTTTTGCTAACTGTTCTTTTAATTGCTCATTTTCTTCATAAATTTTAGCAACATTTCTCTTATCTCTGCTAGAAATTTTATCAATTTTCTCATTTAATGCATCAATTGAACTCTGCATAGTATCGATTTGTTGTTGTTTAATATCCAAAGTCAATAACAAATTTTCTTTTTCTTGTGTTTCACGAGCAAGTTTATCACGAGTATCGTCTAACTCAGCACGTGTAACCTTAAGGTCGTCAGCATCGTTTTCGTCAATTTTGTTTCTTATAATAGTGTAAACTTTCTCATTATAAGTTTCAAACTCAGCATCCATTTGTTCATAAACTTTTTGTTTATCTTCTTCAATCTCAACTTGACGTTTATTAATTTCATCTTCCATAAACTTCATTTGCTGAGCATATTTTATATTCAAATCTTCTAAGTTCTTCTCTAGTTCTAATTGTTTAGCCTTCTCTTGATTTTGTTGCTTTTTGATATAATTGGCTTCAATTCTATTTGAAGACGCTTCCAATTGTGCTTGAAGACGTGCCAAATTCTCTTTAACTGTTTGTAATTTTCTTTGATGATCTTTCTCTACTTCGATATATTGTTCATTATATTTATCTTTATGAGATTCAAGTTTAACAATTTCATCTTTAAGTTTATTTCTACTATTCAAAAAGTCTTGACTAGTATTCATAGCCCTTTCGACTAATAATGAACCATCAATGCCAAGCGAAGTAAAATCAAAGTTTTCTCTTTCGCTTTCATTTTGTTTAGCCTTCTCTCTTGCCAAACGGTCAAGCAAAGCACGTTTTTCTAGGTATTCTCGAAGAACAGGAATACCGTCACGAATTTCTTTCTCTGTAAATAATAATTCATAATCTACATAATCAGGGATTGATGCAGACGCTTTATCTAAGTTTCTAATAAATGACAAATAATATTCATATAAATCAACACTGTTTACATTAAATTTGGCATTCAAAAAATAAATGTACAATTCGCATAAAATATAAAACAAAACAGGTATGATTAACACTCTAACTAATGTTAAAGCAGATAACACACTAGCACTGCCAACAGCAAACAAACATAGTACAAGACAAATAGCAGTACACATCTTCACAATATATTCTAACATTAAAATTGTAGACTTATAGTTAGATGTCTTAATAGGTTGCTCCACGCAGTGATACAAAGTCATTTCGCCACTAGGCAAACCTTCACGATTAAGCATATAGAACTGCCATCTATCACGAAGTTGATAAGGTATCTTCTTCATAAGTTTATTAAACTCTACTAAGTTAGACTCATTAATGTAGGGTTTTTTCATAAAATATTTATTAATTTTTTTGAAAGACTTAATTGCGCGCACTTCATATGTAAATCTTAAACGAATAAGCGTCATAATAACTAATACGCCAAAAACGCCTAAGAATACCCACAATAATATGTCGAACTTCAGTGCTTCAGCAATTGTAGCCAAGAAATTTTCAATTGAATCAAAAACTGACAAAAGCGATGTTAACATATAGCTCTCCTTTAATAAATAGCATTTGTATTCTTAAGACAATTATACTATCAAACTACCAAATCATATTGTTTTTTAGCGAAAATTGTCAAATATAGTTAAATTATAATATTTAGTGTGAAATTTGTCAAATAAAATAGCGTTTTTTTTTAGAAATCTTTAATTTTTTATATAAAATTTTATAATATTTGTATAAATAAAAAAGATAGTATCATATTTTAGACACTATCCCCTATATTTTTAACAGTTTAATTGCTAAAAATACTTTTTTATATTTTTTATTCCATATTAATAAATGTATTTAACGAAAAAGCGTAAATATATGGTTCTACATTTTTTTTGAAATTTAATTCTAGAGCCATTTTATATAGCCACAACTGTGTACTATAATTATTTTTGAAATTCTCAATGTTTTTTGTTTTATTGGTTTTATAATCAATTAAAATGATTTTATCTTCAAACTCTATAATTAAATCGATTATTCCTTGTACCAAAATTTCATCTTCCACATAACTTGTTTTGAAAATTTTATTATAAGGCACATACATCATAAATTTTTGTTCTTTAAATAGTCTAACTTTTTTATTTTGAATAATTGAATCTAAATTATTTTTTGCTATAAGAACTTTCGATAAATCTACTAATTTAATATCTTCAGCATCAAGTACATTTTTTATTCTATTCATAAATTCTTCTTCACTTACATTAACACTATATTCCTGCATAGCACTATGGTAGGCTATACCCACTTGCGTACTCTCTATCATAGCATTTTGATACATTGGTTCCGTCAAAAAGTCTTCTTTAATGTAATCATTGCTTTTATTAAATTCATTTAAAATTACACTCACAGAGTTTTTTAGTGGCGTGGTTGTGCTTTCTTGATATTTATACTTTTGGTCTAAATAACTAATAAATTCATCAGCATAAGCATTGTCATATTTTAAGTTAATCTCATCACTTTTAGTTATTTCGATTTTTTGCACCCGTTGTACTTTCTCAATTTTATATTTCATATCACACCTATATATTTAAAATAAAATCAAATATGCTTCTACATTTTGTAATGTTGTAATTATCAATAATGCGTTTTTCTCTCTCTACCCCTATTAAAGCAAGATACTCCTTGGGTCTAGTTAATGCGACATACAAAATTCGCATTTCTTCCAAAAGTTCATCTAACAATTTTTGCTTATAAATAGCACTATTAACAATAGTTGGATATTTAACTCTTTTCTCTAAATCTACGTCTAAATAACCTGCTCCAAGTTCTTTGGAGAAATTAAAATCTGTTTTTTGGCTTAATTTATAATTACTTCCACAATTACCTATAATGGTAATAGGAAATTCCAGCCCTTTACTGTCGTGAATTGTAGTAATTTTAACACAATTTTCACTTGAAACTGTAGAATAATCAACTTCAAAAGACTTTTTGTATCCGTCAATAAATTGTAAAAACTCGTCTAAATTATCGTCAAAAGATTTATGCTCTAATTTCGCTATGAATAAATTTATTTGTTGTAACAAATTTTTACCATCTTCTTGAGATAAAAAATAGTTATATAAATTATTTTCTCTAAGGATGTATTTTAATGTATTTGAAACACTAAAATTCTTTGAATACAAAACATAAGTGTTTAATTTATCAAAAAATGTTTGCAATTTATCACATATAAAATCGTTTTCATTATTATTTTGTAAATAATTTAAAACTGCTTCATACATAAACCCGTCAGGATATTTTTGTCTAATCGTGTAGAAATCTTCTTCATTAAACCCACCTATCAATTTTAGGCTTGTACTAAGTGGAAAATCTTGTTTATAATTTGACACACAACGAAGAATATTAACAAGTGCCTTAATGTGTGGCATATCAATTAAATTAAATTTATACTTAGCACTTACAGGAATAGAATTTTTATTAAGTTCATCAATGAACATTTGAAAATGTGTTCTAGACCTAACTAAAATTACAAAATCATTAAACTCCACATCACGCTTGCATTTTGTTATAGGGTCTATTATCTTAATCTTTTTCTCAAAAAAACTTTTGATATATTGACAGGCAATCTCGCCTTCATTGGTGAAATTATATTTAATTCTATTATTTTGGTTATCTATAACGCTATAAACAGTACTTTGTATTGAACACCTAAAAATTTTATTTATTACGGCAACTTTTTTTATAATTTTCTTTTTTATAATCGGGTCCACATAAGTCGCATTTGTCTTTCTATCCAAAACAAAAATTTTCACTCTATCTATATAATTTACTTTTTTACCTTCTTTGATAGTACCTTTGAATTTTAGTCTTAAAGACTTTAGATTGTCAAATCTATTTTCATTTTGATAATCAATATTAGTTACATCTTTAATCATTATTTTATCGAATATTTTATTAACAAATTCCAAAATAAGTTTATGACTTCTAAAGTTTTGGTTAAACGATAAAAATAACTTTGAAGCATCATTTTTGTAACTTTCTATTAAATTAACAAAAATATTTAAATCACATTGCCTAAAATTATATATACTTTGTTTGGCATCTCCTACAAAAAATGAATTATTTTCACCACAAATATAACTCAAAAGCACACTTTGTTTTTCGTTAGTGTCTTGAAATTCGTCCACACATACAAATTTATAATTTTTCATTACCTGCTTTTGTACATTTTCGTTTTGTAAAATTACAATTACATAGTCTTCTAAGTCAGTGAAATCTAGAACATTTTTGTTCTGTTTGAGACTTTGATATTTATTAATATAACTTCTTGTCATTTCACAAATAAAATTTACTATTTTTTGTGAATTATTGTAATGTTTTTCAACTTCTTTTAAATTACCAAAACAAAAAGTTATCAAATAAAATTTTAAATCATCTACAAAGTTTTTTATATCTTCATTAATCTTGCTTTGCAAATCTAATTCTTCTATTTCCCTACCTTTTCGTGTTCTTGGAAATGCTTCAAATGAAGGGAAATATTTTAGATTTTTCATTTCATTATAATCATAATTATTAAATAAATTACAAAACTTTAGTAGTAATTGTACATTATTTTTTAAAATTTCATAATTATTTTTCTCTACAGTTTTATTATAAATATCAAATTTATTTTGGTAATAAATTACATTTTTTTTGAAACCATCCAACAAATAATTTATTGCCACATCAAATATTTTTTTAGAATCCACCAAATTGTCTAAATATTTATTATAGTCTACCAAAGTAGACAAAAACTCTGCAAATTTTAAAATTATGTTAGTTATATTATCAAACTTTTTGTTATCCTTAAGTGCTTGAGTTAAGAATTTAAAATCTTTCTTATCTCCATATTCTATTAAAGTATTTTCTAATGCTTTAGCCTTAAGAAATCCACTTTCCACTTCATCTATTATATTAAAATTTGGGTCAACATTAATAACATAAAAATATTTTTTTATTAACTTTTGACAAAAACTATCTAGACTACAAATATCTGCAATATTAAGTTCATTTAATTGTTTCTCTAACTCTTTTTTATTTGACTTGTCAATAACTATTAATTTTTGTAGTTCCTTTTCCAATCTTTGCTTCATTTCTGTAGCAGCACTTCTAGTAAAAGTTAATGCCAAAATTTCATCAATGTTAGCAAGTTTATTTTGAATAATGGACACTAATCTATTTACCATAGTACTAGTTTTTCCACTACCAGCATTAGCAGAAATCACTATTGATTTGTCTACCGTATTTATTGCTATTGTTTGCTCATTTGTCATTTCGTATCCCTTTTGTCTTTAATTTTCTACTATTTTTATTTCCCAAACATAATACACCATAATATTCACAATATTGACAAGCGTTTTCATAAGGAGATTTAGCAATATTGCCACTGGCTATTTCTATTACGCCTTGTCTAAATATATCAAAAGCATAATTAATAAAACTTTGTAACGTTTCTTTTGAATACGCTCCCTTTCTTATATTGTTAACCTTAAACTCATCATCAAAAATGCAAGTTACAGGTATAATGTCGCTATCATTATGTTCCTCATTTAAAGATGTATCCTGTGCCAAAATAATTTCTTTCTCCCCAATGGTAACCCCATTTAAACAATAAGATTTTAGAAAATCTTTGTCGCCATAAGGAGAAGTAAAATCATCTTTAATTTTGAAGTAATATGCCCCTATAGGCAATAATTTCTCAATTTTTTCTATTATTCCAAGGTAAATAAATAATTGTATTCTTCTACCGGATAATAAATCACTGACTTTAAAGTTTTCACTTCCCGTTTTATAATCTATAATTCTAATGTATTTATCATATTTATCTACCCTATCAATTTTACCATAAATAATGGTTTGAAAATCTTTATTAGACAACGCGTATTCAATATTTTTTTCTACAAAGGCAATTTTAAACTTGCTTAATTTGTTTTGTTCATTGATAGCACGCAACATAAGGCGAGCAGAATTAACTAAATTATGCAAAATTGTTTTTTGCGTTACTTCAAAAGTTTTACCTTTTTGACTGCCTGCATCATAGCCCAATTCAACTAATGCTATACGACAAATTTCTTCAAATATGCTTTCATCTAAAACAAAACTAATATTATTATCAATTAAATATTTTCCAAACAACTCGGCGACTTTGTGCATAAAATTACCTACATCAATAGGTTTAATTGTGTTATCTATATTTTCTTTTAGTTTTAACCCATACTTAACAAAATTTTTGTAAGGGCAATCAAAATATGTTTGTAATTGACTAACACTACTTTTGTTCAATATTCTTTTGATTTTAGGTAAATCTTCTTTGTAATAAATGTCAATTCCTAATTTTTTTGCTATAGCATTTATCCTATATTTAATGATTTTATTATTTGTATATTCTTGCTCATTAAATTCTCTTAAAAATTCTTCAGCACGTCTTTTTGTCCTAATACTTTGACTAAGTTCTTTTGGAGAATGTAATAAAGTTGTTTCTTCATAATTCAAAAAGTTTAACTCGTCCCCAAACTCATCAACAAAAGAATGTTTAATATTATTAACCAATGTAGAAGGTTTTTGTGCCACAAAAAATATGCTTATCGGGTATGATATAAACAAATTATCTGCACAAGCCAAATTATTTATAATATTGCATAAGTTTTCAATATTAATTTGACGAATTGTTGGATTGATTTGTGCAACTGAACTCATATTGTTAAGTTCATTATCAAGAATAAGTCCACAATCTTGATGATAAGACGGGAAAGCACCTTCCACACACCCTAAGACATATAAATTTTCATAGTCATATATCATAGCATTGGACAAGTCGCCAATATAAACACTGTCTATAGTTAGTGGTGGAGTTTTGACTAAAATACTACTAACGCCTGCCTGTAAAACGTCATAAAAATTTTTTATACTTACATTATTAAAACCTAAAATATTATTTAATTGTTCAAATAGCCCCATCCATTTTTTGTAAATTTGTCGATAAATGACAGCCTTTTGTAATTCATTAATTTTTATAAGTTTGTCGCATTGTTGAGAGATTTTATTTTCTATGTCATTTTTTTCTAGAAATTCAATAATAACAGAAATAAATTCTTTATAATTTTTGCATTTATTTAATTTTTGTTTAAAGTTTTTATAGATTTTTACAAAAAATTCATAAATTTCATTAAAATTATTAAATAAATCATCTTTTGGTTTGTTACCTACAAAAAAGTTGCGTTCATTTATTCCCCAGCGTTTTAAATATAGTTCAAAGTCATAAATTTTTTCATTGTCAAAATTTAAATAACCACTTTTGATGATAGACATCACCTTGTCAACTTTAAAGTCATAAACAATATTAATCATTTGCATCAAAAACTTAGTTGGGGATAAATCTAATAAAGATGTTTGAGTGTCAATAAAATAGGGAATATTATAATCTTCAAATATTTTTTCAATTGTGCTTTGATACTTTTGTAAATCACAAACTAAAACAGCGTTATTTTTGTATCTACCCTTTCCCTTAATTATTAGTTCACATACATTTTTTAACTCATCTGCAACATCTTTTTGAGAAAAAAAATTAATGTGATTATTTTTGTAAACCTTATTACTGCCAACACTTTTTAATTGTACGCTTAAACTATCAAAACGTTGAACAATGTTTTCATCGTAATTGTTTTCGTTTAATAACATTTGTTTTATTTTATCTAAATTATTATCATAGACAATACTATCTTCACTATATGCGTCAATTAAAAATGTTACACTATTTGAATTTTTTATTAATTTATCACATACATTAATAACTTGTCTAGTTAGTTTTGGAGAATAAATATAGTAATCCACATTTTTAACATCTTCATCGAATTGAATTTGTTGTCCAAGTTTATCTAATTTATTAGCACTATCTATGAATCTATTTTTCAAAGTTTGTTCATAAATTTGATAAATTTTTTGTATATCTAATAGTTTTAACTTTGATGCATCAACGAGTTTATCTACTGCGTCAAGTAGTTGTGTTGGTGTAACTTGACTAGACTTCAATAGCATTATTGTATTAAAAACATTTTCACAAAAGCCATTATAACAGCAAGAACTTCCTAAAATTTTTAATTCGCCTTTAATATCTTCTACAATTTTTTGTATTAACATTACCCCAGCAGATTTAGACAAAAATTCAATATCTTTCTCTACTACATATTTATCAGCAAGCCTATCAAACGTAGTTACATCCATAAAAAATGACGCACCACAATTTAGTGTTTCAAACAATGCCTTTTCAATACTAACGCTTAATTTTTGAGGTACAATCAAAACCTGTAACCTTTGATTTTGGCGACTCTGCATAGTCTTAAAAACTTGACTAAAACCGTCTTTTCTTCTGTAAAAATTTAGTATACTAATTTTCATAGTTATAATATATCATATTTTCAAAAAACTAACAACAAAAAAAACTAATCGTTTTGATTAGTTTATAATGTAATATTTAAATTTTTTCAAAAAACTCTAAGGCTTTATTTAAAAATTTAGAATCACTATAATATACTTTCAATGCACTTATAGTAAATGGTATGAAATACTTTTTTGTTTCTTCCCTTTTTGCACTTTTCGCACTTTCACTAAAATTTGAATTTAATGTTGAAATATTGTGCATACGGTCTGCAATCTTAACAAGTGTTGCATTTCTATCATTTAAAATATTGTCTAGATAATTTTTCATATTTTTGTCATCTTTATAATTAATATTTTTGTCTTTGGTCAACAATGATACACTTTTGGCAACATTTTGATTAGTTAAATTAGCAATATCTTTCATAGAACAATCATCCATATCCTCTATGCAATCGTGCAAAAGTGCAGTGGCTATACAATCTTCATTAATTTCCCCATTCATAATCAAAATATTTGCAGTATTTAAACAATGAAAATAATAATCTTCACCTGTTTTTCTTGTAAAACCTTTTTTTGAATTCATATTACTTATAACATAGTCATATGCTTTCTCTATATTAATGCTATTAAACTCTTTTAATTTATTGTAAAACTCTTTTTCGTTAGTAATTACATTATAGTCTTCCACAATAATATTGCTTTCTTTATGAAAAGTAGTATAAAATAATATTACCACTGTTACAACACTTATAATCAAAGGCAACAATTGAAAAAGTAAAATTGCTATACCTGAACTAGTGATAATTGAATATAAATTAAATAATGTAAACATCACTATACCACCGTACAAGGCGATATATAATAGACAATTACGTACAAAATATTGAATTCTTATCTTAATTAATTCTTTTTGAGTTAATTCTTCTAAATTATGTTTTTTGATATTCGTAAAATGGTAAAAAAGTTCTTGTAAAAATATTAATACAAGAGTAATACCCACAAAGACTAATAAATACCAATTAAGTCCATTTGTAGCACTATAGTATATAGCACTAAATAAGACACCAACACTTGCATTTTCACAAAACGTAGATAAATGAGAAGTTATCCTTTTATTATTAAATAAAAATTCACACATACAAAGAGAAATGGCTATCAGTACATAACCCCAAAAAGAATTGTTGGCAATGTGTGCCCCATAAATCAAAAGTGTAGCCCCAATACCAAAAATTATAAACCTAAATAATAACACAATTTGCGTCTTTAAAGGGTCTTTTTTGATAACTTCTAATTTATTTTTGTTATATAACTTGTATAAGTAATATGCAATTAAATATGATACAGCGAAAATAAAACTTGAAGTTATAGCAAATATTAAAACGCCATTATTAAAATTTAATTGTTTATCGCATAACACAATGTACGCTGACAAAATCAAAAAGCCAAAAGCAAGTTTCAAAAATAATCTATAAATCATTAACATCAATTTATTGCTTTTTTGTTTAATATTAGAAGATTTATCCATAATTCACCTTTAATTATTTATTTTTTAAAGTTTTTAATAACTTTTTATCAAAATCACTAATTCTAAAACTATCTTGACATTTACTAATAGTTTTGTTAAGAACAAAATTATTCAAATAATTTTCTTGAATAAAATTAAGCGTTAAGTTTCTTTGTTTAATAAATGCATCACACAAAAACCAAGCAATGCACATATTCACATAGTATTCCTGCTCGTCATATAAATCTTTAATTACTTCAAATGCCTTAAGGGTATAATTAACATCATCTAATAATTTGAACCAAATTAAAACACCTATTCTTCTAGCAAATGTTCTATCATCTTGAATTAGTTTTTTTGACAACTCAAAAAAACTACTATAATCTTTGTTTCTAAACTTAAACTCAATACTATCACAACTAGCCCAACAATCAATTATAGGCAAGTATTTATATAAGTATTTTTCAAAAGTTTTGTAATCTTTGATACTAGATAGCACTTTAGCATAAATAATTGTATTTTCATAATATTCAAATTTTTCATTATCTAGATATTCAAAACAATTTTCTTTAATTATTTTCTTAGCAATATCTTTAAGCACTTGCGTTTTGACTACCAACATATCCATTTTTGTATTGATAATTCTTCTAGCCCACTCTTGCTTATCTAAGTTACTATTTGCCTTAAGTACGCTTATAATTTCATCTCTTTCCAAAATAATACCCTTTTTGTAGTTATATCATAATTTACACTTTTTTACAAATGTTTTATAGAGTTTTAATTTTATAGTTAATAAAAAATAGAAAGAAAACAAAAATTCTTTCTATTTAATTATATTTTAAAATAATTTAATTTCTTTTTGTAAATAATCTACCAATTCATCAACATTAATAACTTGTTGTTGCATACTATCTCTATCACGAATTGTTACAGTATTATTATTTATGGTTTCGTCATCTATTGTTACACAGTACGGAGTTCCAATTTCGTCTTGTCTTCTATACCTTTTCCCAATGCTTCCTGTTTCATCATAAGTAGCAGAGAATGTCTTTATTAAGTTATTAAAAATTTCTTCTGCTTTTTGTGAGTGATTTTTCTTAATCAAAGGTAGAATTGCAACTTTATAAGGTGCTAACGCTTTATTTAATTTAAGTACAATTCTTGTTTGCCCGTCTTCCAAAACTTGCTCACTATATGCGTCCATCAAAACAGCAAGCGTTAAACGAGTTAATCCTACGGCTGGTTCAATGCAATACGGCACATATTTTTCATTAGTAATTGGGTCAGTATATTCAAGATTAACACCACTATATTGCATATGTTGTTTGAGGTCATAATCTGTCCTATCAGCAAGTCCCCATAATTCACCCCAACCAAAAGGAAATTCATATTCAAAGTCAGTAGTTGCTTTAGAATAAAAGCATAGTTCTTCTTGTGAATGATTTCTTAATCTTAAGTTCTCATCTCTAAGTCCTAAAGAAAGCAAAAATTTATGAATAAAATCTTTCCAATATTCAAACCACTCTAAATCAGTATCTGGCTTACAGAAAAATTCTAGTTCCATTTGCTCAAATTCTCTCGTTCTAAAAATAAAATTACCAGGAGTTATTTCATTTCTAAAAGACTTACCTATTTGCCCAATACCAAAAGGAACTCTTTTGCGCATTGAACGAACAATATTTTTGAAGTTTACAAACATACCTTGTGCCGTTTCAGGTCTTAAATACACTTCACTTGTTTTATCTTCCAAAACACCTTGAAAAGTTTTAAACATAATATTAAATTGTCTAATTGGCGAAAAATCGCTTTTGCCACAAATAGGACAAGTTATTTTATGTTCAAATACAAATTTTTCAAGTTCTTCATCACTTTTGCCATTAGGGTCAAAGTCTATGTCATTGTGTTTTTTTAAATAATTTTCTATTAAATGGTCTGCCCTATGACGAGATTTACATCCTTTACAATCCATTAATGGATCAGTAGCACTCTTAATGTGACCACTAGCCTCCCACACCTTAGGGTTCATTAAAATAGCACTTTCTATAGCAACATTAAGTGGATTTTCTTGAATAAATTTTTTGTACCAAGCGTCTTTAACATTATTTTTTAACATAACACCAAGTGGCCCATAGTCCCAAGAATTTGCTAATCCACCATAGATTTCACTACCTTGAAATATAAATCCATTGTCTTTACAGTACGCAACCATTTTATCCATTGTAATATCTTTATTCATTATAACACCTCATTCCCTTACCTATTCCATCCACGCCACACCAACAGCAGGGCCAACGTGACTTGTAACAACAGGACAAATTAGCCCTTCTAAAATGTTTCTATTAGGGAATCTTTCTTTCAACTTTTCTTTAAGCATATCAAAATATTTCGAACCTGCAGCACAGCAAGCATAAATTTTTCTAGCAGTTTCGGGTATTCTATTAACCAAAATAGGTATAGACTTAGTTATTCCTAAGACCTTCCTAACACAAGTAAGAGTATTTTCTCTAAACGATAGTATTGGTTTAATTTTCAAAATTTCACCAATAACAGCACTAACTTTACCCAATCTTCCACCACGACGAAGATACTCTAGATTATCTGGGCAAAAACAAATCTCAACCTTTTTTATATTATCTAAAATATTATTAACTATTTCTTCTCTTTGCAACCCCTTTTCAATATCAGCAATTGCGTTCAAAACAAGTTCAAGTCCCATTTGGCTACAACTTTGTGTATCAATAACACTTATTCTATCACTTGCACCCTCTACTAAACTAAGTGCAGTAGTCGCGCCATTAATTGTCCCAGAAAGTCTAGAACCTATACAAAATACTATGGCTTCATTGTCTCCATCAATCACTTTTTGATAAGCATCTGCGAATTCTTGCACAGATGGCTGAGTTGTTTTTGGATATTCTTCACTACTTAATAATTTATCATAGAATTCTTGATAAGTATCAGGAGTGCTTTCGACGTATTCGTAATCGCCAAAATTAATTTTCAATGGCACAATAGAAATATCATATTTATCTATCAAATCTTTTGTAATAGATAATGTAGAATCACTTATAATTTTTATCATAATAAACCTCATTAAGACTTTTTATATTATATTATAAAAATCAAAAAAAAACAATCATATTAGTAGTATTTTTCAAATTACACCTAATGATATTAATAAAAATATGTCAAAGCATAAAAAACAGTGTCGAAAAAACAAAAATTAATGTTTATGTGTATAAAAAATCATAAACCACACACAATAAACGCGAGGAGGTTAATATGAAATTTAGATCAGGTGAAACTGCGCCTCAATCAGGACAATATAAAATGATTGACGAAAACGGCGAAGTAATCAATACTGTTGACCTTCAAAAAGGTCAAACTTTCCCACCTACACCAAGCAGTTCTTGTCATTTTGAACAAGCATAAAAAAATCACGCAAGTTAATCTTAAACTTGCGTGTTTTTTATTTACTCTTTTGATAATTCTTTTGTAGTATTTTGTCAACAATAAAAAAAAACGTTATAGCATACACCATAACGCTTAAATTTAAAATTTATTTTAAATTATTAAAATCTACTGAATTATTTAACTGCGAATTAGTTTTATTGAAAGTTGTAGTTCCTGAAGCTTCTTTTGAAGTAGCAAGAGCACTATAAGAATTAGAAATTGACCATATTAATAAGCCTGCCAATGCTACACAAATGGAAATTACAACCACTAATGTGATTTTTGAAAGTAAACTGCGTTTTTTGTTACACATTGTTTTTTGACTTTCATTTTCTTGAACTTTCGCATTGTTAACCATAATTTTTCTCCTTAGTTAATAATAGTATACCCAAAAAATATATTTTAATCAAGCAAATTGCATCTATTTTGTAAATTTTTCTAATATATTTCATCTATTTTAAGTGAATTAATATCTTGTTGTAGAAACCACCCCAAAGCAGAATATCTTTTGGCAGTATAATCATTCTCTACCATACGCTTAAGATAAAATTGCGTTCCAACAAGCATAACAACTTTTTTGGCTCTTGTTACGGCAGTATAGAGTAAATTTCGTGTCAAAATTTTACCCGTACCAGCCAAAATTGGAATTACAACCACATCAAATTCACTGCCTTGGCTTTTGTGTATTGTCATAGCATATGCTAATTGTAAATTAATAAGTTCATTTCGTGGATAAATACAAACTCTGCCGTCTTCAAATGTTACTTCAACTTCGCCTTTATGAAAATCAACTGCCGTTATCGTACCAATATCTCCATTAAAAACACCTTCGCCGTGTTCAATTAACCCTTTATCATTTTCTTTAGTCCACTCTAATTCATAGTTATTAACTATTTGCATTACTTTATCATACTGTCTAAATATCATTCTTTCCGTCGATAATTCACATTTATTTTGACTAGGTGGATTTATTTTTTGTTGCAATACTGCATTTAAATTCTCAATACCACATAGTCCATTTTTCATAGGTGCAAGTACTTGAATTTTACTTGCTTCCACATTTGTAAATTTAGGTAATCTTTCTGTAACCAATGCAACTATAGTATTCATTATGTCTACTGTTTCATTTTTGTATTCGAAGAAAAAGTCCTTACTTTTGTTATTAATCTCGGGCATTCTTCCTTCATTAATTGCGTGTGCATTTACAACAATCAAACTTTCTTTGGCTTGCCTATATATTTCCGTTAAACACACATAAGGTACAATATTAGAATTAAGAATATCTGCAAGTACATTTCCAGCCCCGACACTTGGCAATTGGTCCTTATCACCTACAAGCACAACTTGACAATTCCTTTTCGTCGCCTTAAGTAGAGAATTTAATAGCATAACATCTACCATTGATACTTCATCTACAATGATACAATCTACAGGCAATTTATTAAATTCATTATATCTAAAATGTTCATTAGGATTGCTAAAATCTATTTCTAATGCTCTATGAATAGTTTTTGCTTCTACGCCACAACTCTCACTCATTCTTTTGGCGGCTCTACCTGTAGGGGCTAATAATAAAATATTTTTTCTTTGATTGCGCATAAGAGCAAGTATACACTTAATAATAGTTGTTTTGCCCGTCCCTGGTCCACCTGTTATTACACTTATACCACTATTAAGTGAAGTTAAAACTGCTTGTTTTTGTTGTTCGTGCAAGGTTATATTATTTACTTGTTCAAACTGCTTTATTTCTTGGCTAAAATCTTTTTGCGTATCATTATTATTAATAAGAGTTAGAATCTTCTTAGCAGAAGCCCGTTCAATATTATAATATTTAGATAACATAAAAACATCAGTGTCATATATTTTCACACATTTAATAACGCCGTCAATCTGCATTTGGAATAGTAATTTTTCTAATTTTTCTTCAAAGTCTTCAAAGTTTATTTTAAGAAGTTCAGCCACCTGTTGATAAACTTCATTCGTTGGCATATATGTATGGCCACTCTTATCTGCCCCGTCTTGTAGAATATGCAAAATACCTGCTCGAAGTCGAAAATCGCTATCAAATGGTATCCCTAATTTATTAGCAATTTTATCAGCAGTAATAAAACCTATCCCATCCACGTCTTCAACAAGTTGATATGGATTATTTTTTAATTTCTCTAGCGTTTTCTCATGATAAGTCTCATAAATTTTAACAGACATTCTACTTGAAATATCATAATCTTGCAAAAACATTATCGTATCTTGCATTTTTTTTATTTCTATATAACTTTCAGCAATTATAATCGCTTTTTGTTCACTTATACCCTTTACTTCAGTTAATCTAGAAGGGTTAAACTCTATAACATTTAAAGTATCTTCGCCAAAATGTTTAACAATGTTTTCGGCAGTAACCTTTCCTACTCCACGAATAAGTCCACTAGATAAATAACGTGCTATACCTTCTTGTGTCTTTGGTTGTACAACCTTAGCGTGCGAAAACTTAAATTGTTCCCCGTAAGTTTTATTAAGGACTATTTCGCCCTCCAATTCCAAATTTTCACCAATATTAACAGCAGGTAATGTCCCTACGCAAGTCATATCTTCATTTTCACATTCTAAAACTAATACTGTATACCCATTTTCTTCATTTTGAAAAATTATATTTTTGATTGTCCCTAATATGTTCATAATTGAATATTAGCACAAAAATTCTAAAAAGTCAACTGCACTATAAACATATTTATAATACTTTCATTTAATTGATTTTATAAGTAAATTATAATTATAAAAACATTTTTTTACTTAAATATAATAAAAAAAATACAAATTAAATTGTTAATTTTGTATATATTTATACCCAAATTTTATTAAAAAAAATTTGTCTTTATTTATAAAACAGTAACAATTATCTAAAAATGCTTCGCTACATTTTTTGTTTATAAGTTGACTAAACTACAAATAATATATATAATGTTTTAAAGGAGCATTTATGAAAAAAATAGTAATAATTGGCTGTGGAAATGTTGGTATGGCATACGCATATGCTTTAATTACATCCACAACACCTTTTGATGAATTAGCACTCATTGATTTAAACAAAAAATACGCAATAGGACAAGCACAAGACCTTAATGACGCATTACCATATTGCCCTAATTACCATAAAATCTATGGTGGCAGTTACGCCGACTGCAACGATGCAGATATTATTGTTTTGTGTGCTGGACGCAACCAAGAAAAAGGCGAAACACGACAAGACTTGATTGACAAAAATTATAATGTTTTCAAAAGTATTATTGACCAAATTCAAAAAACAAAATTTAAAGGCATAATGATTGTCGCTACTAACCCCCTTGATGTGATGACCACTATTACACAAAAATTATCTAATTTTAATCCAAAAAAAATTATAGGTAGTGGAACGGTTTTAGACACTGCACGCTTAAAATATAATTTAGGAAAAATCATAAACATTAATCCTAGACATGTGCACGCATACGTTCTTGGAGAACACGGCGACAGCGAATTTATTGCGTGGGACTTGTGCTTAATAGGTATGAATGAAATTAACTCTTACTTAACTAAATCTGAGCAAGATAAAATGACTAAAGAAATTCGACAATGTGCTTATGATATTATAGACAAAAAAGGTTATACAAATTTTGGTATAGGTATGAGCCTAGTCAAAATAACAAACGCTATCTTAACAAACAGTCACGAAGTATTAACAGTGTCCGTATATGACAAAGCACAAGACATTTATTATTCCCGCCCCGCCGTCATTAATAAAAACGGAATTCAAGAAATAATACCTTTGAAATTGACACCTAAATACGAAGAATTGCTTCAAAAATCTATTCAATCTATCAAAAATTGTTATGCACAAATTAAACTAGAGAAAATAGGAAAATAAATGGAGATAATAGTATTATCGGTGCTGGTTCAGTCGTAACCAAAGACATACCTGCTAATTCTTTGGCAGTAGGTAACCCTGCGAGAGTAATTAAAAAATTATAATTTACTATTATAGTATTAAATTTATTTTAAACATTTATGTAAATTCTACTAATAAAAAATAATTTATTAAAATATTAATTTTAAACAAATTTAATTTAAAACCAAAAAAAAACTTGTATTTAGAAATAAACTTAAAGTAAATTTCATTATACAAGTTTTTTTTATTATCTAATTTCAGCGTGTAATTTTGATAAAATAACTAAGTTTTTGTTAGCAATAGCATTTAATGATGTTGTTGTATCCATTTGTACACCACCCACACCTACTGCTTTCAAATCTTCGTCATAGTTATTCATATTAGCATTAGGTACTTTCTCTTGAGTACTAAAATCTGCGATTTTAATATTAGCAGAAGATGTTGCTTTCCAATCTAACCAAAATTTAGATTCATCAGGCACAATTATTTCAACATTGCCATTCTTTGATTCAACAATATTTTGACTAGCATTAGGTAATTCATCAATAACGGCATAAACTTTACCCCTACCATTTGAAATTAATTGTAACTGACTTCTAGCATTCAAAACTTCTATAGCACCATTTCCACTATTTGTTCCGGTAGAAATTTTGATAGTTTTATCTTTTAATTTATCTACTGCATTAGCAACCTTCGAAGCATCTTCTCCTTCAATAGTTGAACTATGTGTAAGATAATTTAAGTATACAGAACCATTATCCGTTTTAATATCCATACTTCCTAAAGCATTACCAAGCCTTATAATGCCACTTGTAGAAGTTACGACTACATTTTTAGCAAAACAATTAGTTATTTTTACGTCCCCAGAATGAGTATCTATTCTCAAATCATTTCCAACTGTCGTAGAATTAATAGTTCCCACTTGACCTATTTCAATATTACCTGAGTCATTTTGAATTTCAGTAGTGCCTAAAACCTTTTGAATTTTCAAATCACAAGCATTGTTGTAATCATCTTTGTTGTGACTAAGAGAAGAAAATTGGCCATAAATTGTATTGGCTCTAAAAAATCCGTAATCACTTTTTAGCATCAAATTACCTTCTACATCATTGAACTTAACGTCAGCATTGACAGCATTAACGTTAACCACAGCCGAATTACTATCGCTTTCAATATTCATAAAGTGGTATTTACCTTTTTTACAATCTATATTTATATTACAACTAAGATTTTTCTCAACAGATAGATTGCTTGAATTTGATTGAATATTAAAATTATTATTAATATTAATGTGATTAATGTTCACATCATTGCTTTCGTCTACTAAAGTCAAATTATCGACAGTAATTTCAGGATTGCCCACAGGAGCATTAGGGTCTATAACTGTTTTTTGTATAAAATTAACTTTACCACTTCCATTGTAAATTATAAAGTCTTCAAAATGCCCACCATGCAAAGTATTTGGTATCCAAATATTAAATTTAGCATTTTTACTATAGTAAGCACCTTTTGGCTCGTTTGTCTTAAATGTAACAACATTTTTTACTTCTTCCTGTCCTGTTAATGCCTTCTTCTCTGCTGTAACTGAAAATGTAGGTGCTTTTGAATCAGTAGTAATAAAACCAAAGATTTCTCTAGACATCGACGCTCTAAAATAACTTATGTTATTATCTATACCTGTCGCATCATAAAGTATTACATTAACATTCCAATTATCTGTATCTATAACCACTGCGTCAAGATTATCAAGAATTTCTTTATCTCTTTCCAATACATTATCTAAACCTGTTGTTACAGAATCATTTGCAACAACTTCGTAAATGTATCCTTCGCCCTTACCGTGATATAGTTTGTATCCAAAAACTGACACTTGTGGAAAAAAATACATAATTCCCAATAATATTACGCCTACAGCCAATATTAATCCAATTACAATAGCAGTATACAATAAAATACCTTTAATAACTGACATAGTTCCTCCTAATTGTATTATAATAAAAATTACTCATTTTATCAAGTTATTTTAACTCTATTCTTAAATTTCAATAAAGTCATCTAAAGATTTTTGCACCTTAGTTTCTTTATTTAATTTTTTACCTTGCATTTTTTCAATTATCAATTTTGCATCTTCACTAAGTTCTCTCGCTTTCTCAGGTTCTAAACGAATGTCATCTCTAATGCCACCTTCCCAAATAAGTTTATCTTTTTTGGGTAAAGCAAATTTTTCTTTTAACTGATATAAAGATGGCATTTTATAGAAATGAAAAAATACTTTTTGATACATTTCTCTACTAGGATAAATATAATTTGTTTCTTTCCTTTGTATGCTCTTGACGAATTCACGTCTAATATTGAAAACCTTTGATGTATTTTCTTCTGTTAGATAATCAACATAATTTAATCTTTTCTTAAAAAGTGGTTGATACTCCCATTGAATTTTAAGACTGCAATTATCTAACCAATGAATAATTACATTATTTACATTTGATAAAAAATTTGAATAGTATCTATACGCTGAATCAAAAATTAAAAACATTGAACCGGTATATTCATTAACTGCTTCTACTTCTATACAATTGCTATAATCTCTTACAAATATTTTGTTCGTTCCTTTTGTAAAATGATTTGCAAAATCTTCCAATGCATCGTAGACACTACTATCACATTTCTTTTCTTCATCAATTAATTCTACATTGAAAATAGTTTTCATAATTTTCTCCGTTAAATAATTTTAACACAAGAACACCATTTAGTCAATACCAAACTATTTTTTGTCAATCAATTTTAGCAATTTCATATTAACCTTATTTGCTATAATTCATATTAGTTATAGAAAATGGTACATCATAATTTGATTTATCATCATTATTCTTTTCACTAGTCTTGTACCCAACAAATTCTATAACAAATCTCACATTTTCTTTAAATGTTATGTTTCCTATATAATCAAAAGAAACTCTTCTACCTATTCTTTGTCCTATATCAAGTTTTTTGGGCTCACTCATAGCCCATACAATCTCTTCTCCGTCGTATATCGTAAGAGTTATGTCCAAAGTTAAATCACTGTATTCAGTATAAATATCGAAGAAAAATTTATTTATATATATTTCTTCATCAATACTTTTACTATTTAATTCAATAAATTGATACCCATAAGTATTTTTTGAAGATATTTTATCACTAGACAAATCTTTTAAGTTCACATTAACGGATTTACCGTCTCCACTCTCATCATTAGAGCCCATAACAAATGCATTAACATTACTTTGGAATAAATCATTTATATTAGTTTTGATTACAGCAGTATAAATTAGCACTGCAATTAATAGTACAACAAGAATTGAAGCTATCGCAAGAAAGCGAACTGCACCTTTTTTGTGTATGAAATTATCCCAGCCTTGAGCAGTTTTAACACCCAAATTTTTAAACCACTCTTTAAATGAAAACTTTTGTTTCTCTACTACTTTTTCTCCGTTATAAGTTTCACTTTGTACCATAACAATATTACTAGAGTTTTGTGGAGCATCTTGTTTATTTTCATCTAAGGTTGTCTTATTGACAATTACATTATCACGCCCACGAGATAAAATTACTACCTCGTCTTTTTTTAAATTTTCTATATTAGATATGTTATCGTTTACAGGCGTGCTAATATCAATTTCTTCATCTTCAAACTCTTTTTCGAAATCTGTGTCATCAATTTTAGCATCAAATTTCTGTCTGTTTATTATTTTAACTTCTTCATTAGTATTATTTTGCAATTCTACATTATCGTAAAATTCATTTTGTTTAGTATCTTTCATAAAATCAAACATACTAACAACTTTCTTTTTGCTCTTAATAATAGGCTTAAAGTCTTTTTTCATACAAACTCCTTAAATAAAAAAGACAATAAGATAATATCTTTTTGTCTAACAAGTACATTATATCATATTTTTTTTGAAATTCATACTAAAATATACTCAAAATTATTTCTTTAATGCCATTAAAAAATCTTTCTACACCTTTACCATCGCCATTCTCAACTTCTTCGTGTGGTATAATGTAGTCTACTCGCCCAATAATGTTATCTACACTTTCACAATTTGGCACACTTGTATAACTATAATTTCTACAATCACTTGATTCTCGTCTGTTATCTCCCATATAGAAAATTTTACCTTTTTGTAAAGTTATAGATGTTACACCAGTTTTACTCTTTGATTCGTTGCCAATCCCGTCATATTTTAGATTGTCTTCACTTAAATATGGTTCATCAATAAGTACATCATTTACATATAATTTTGTATATGTACCTGTATTATCAATAGTAACAGTGTCACCTTCCATACCAATTAAACGCTTAATTACGTACTTAGTCACGCCATCTTGTGAAGTATGTTTAATGACTATAATATCTCCATAAGTTCCCTTTTGGTAAGTATTAACATATGCGTAATCATAAGGTTCCCCATTGTTAGGGGCTTCAGCATTAATAGTTGGTTTCATAGACGGACCTTCAATACCTGTATAAATGTAAACGTTCTCAGATAACATTCCCAAGACTACAAAGCAACTTATTAATACAAAAATTGTAGATAAAACAATTGCTAATATGCGCAATTGTAATTTATTACGTTTAATTTTATAGTTCATTGACTCAGCATTTCTATCTAATAATTCTATATCTTGTTGTTCATATTCCATATATTACTCCATTTCAATTTTACATACTAATATAATATGAATGAATATTTGTTTTATTAATTATTATTTAATTTTATCGCGACTGCTACTGCGTTATGTTTGGTGTGAGAAATAGACAATTCAATGTCTTGCTCATTGTTATCAATGCACACATAAGGTTGACCATTGGGCTTATGTTTTATTTCAATACGCTTCAAAATTTCCAAACCTAAATTATCAAACTTTAGAGCCTTAAAGACTGCTTCTTTACCAGCATATAATCCTGCCATAATCTCTTGACGGCGGGCAGTATGAGAAGAACTATCTATGTATTTTTTTTCTTCTTCAGTAAAAATATTATACAATTTATCCACATTAATATTTTCTATTTCTACTATATCAAGACCAATCATTTTCTTCCCCTTCATTTAATTTAAGTTTATCACAAGTTCGCTTTATTGTGTCATAATCAAAACCTTTTGACAATAAATATCTTATAAGTTTCGCTAAGTTTTCTTTAGTTTTATCCATATTTTTTATTTTTTTTATCGCACAATCATAACATATTTCGTCTTGATTATCAACATTTTTTAAAGCATTTTCTATAATATCCTTATTGACTCCTTTGTTCATCAGTTTTTGGCGTAATTTATGAATACCCATTTTGTTTTGCCCAAACTCTACAAAATTGTTAGCCAAATTTTCATCATTAAGAAAATTATATTCTTTTAATTTATCTAATACATAATTGATAACTTTATTATCATATTTCTTTTCTTTTAAATATTTAATTACTTCCTTTTCGGAACGATACGATGCTGTCAACCATTTCATAGATTTATTAAGTGCAAAAGTGCATTGGCTTTCGAACACAGCAGTTTCAAAAATTTTATCTTCAATATTCCCAACTGTAATTGAATATTTAACTATTGCATCAGGAGTTAATTCAACGTTTTCTCCGTCACTTGTTATAACTACAAATTGTTGCTTATTTCTCTTCATTTGTAATGTAATTATTTCCACTTTTAACTCCTTTTAAAATATCTAACACATAATTTACAAGTTTATTTTTATGTTTATTGGATTTTATTGCTTTAAATAAATATAATTTACTTCTTTTAATATTTCATCTATATTCTCTACAGACATTGTTACGTACAACTTATCTTCAAAACTTTTTGAATAATGTATTTTTTTATTATTTAAGTATTTAATAAACTTATCTGCATTCTCTATTTCACAAACCACTTTGTATTGATTTAATTTTGTTATGTAAAATTTATTTAATAATTTAGCACTTCCAATATAGGCACGAATTAAACCACTTGCACCAAGTTTTATTCCCCCAAAATATCTTACAACTGCTATAACTACGTTCATTAATTCATCATTAATAATAAGATTAAGAATAGGTTTTCCAGCAGTGCCACTTGGCTCCCCATCATCACTGCATTTTTGGTAAATTTGGCCATTATCATTTAATCTATAAGCATACGCTATATGTTTAGCATCATAAAACTGTGCTTTAATTTCTTTTAGCCAATCAATAACTTGTGCTTCATTACTAACATAATTACCTAACGCAATAAAGCGAGATTTTTTTATAACCTGTTCACTATTCACATTTCCTTCAAAAGTCTTGTACATAAATAGTAGTATATCATAATAAATAAAAAAATAATAACAATTTATTTAATTAATAAAATATTTATAAAAAAAAACAAAGATAATTGTAACTTTTGTCATTTTTTAATAAGTTATGTCAAGACAAAATATTTTTTTTTGTTTTACAAATGATAAGTTCGAGGTGGTAATATGTTAAATTATAAATCATTATCAAAAAATTCTCTTATTTTAATTAGTATAATGCTATTATTATTAATTCCAATGATAAATAGTAGTCAAAATGCAATAACAGCCTACGCAGAATCAAGCCAATTATCAATCACAATAGACGGCACTGCTGAACAAGAAGTTACCCCAGACACTGCAACTATCTATGCTAATATTCAATCTTTGGACTTAAACGAAAAAACTGCTAAAGAAAAATCTAAAGAAATTTATAACAAAGTCAAAAACGAACTTATTCAAAATGGACTAGATTCCAAAAATATTACAATCATTAGTTTTAGTTTAAATGATAATCAAATTCAAAATTATAGACAAAAGTCATTAGGTTATTGTTCTAATTTAAGATTTCAATTTAAAACTAATACAAAAAATATGTCTAGTTTTTTTGAAATTTTGAGCAATAATGGTATAAATGATATTTGTAGCATTGAATATTCTTATAGTCAAAGCACAAATATCTACAATGAATTATTAAAAAAGGCTATGAATAATGCAGAACAAAAAGCAATGGATATGTTGTCAAACGACAATTTACAAATAGTGGAAATTACTGAAAAAGATAATTATTATTGCCCTACACTATACAAAAGTGGCTTAGATGTTTTTGATGACACTAACAATATAGGACAAATTAAAATAACTGCTAAAGTTCAAGTCAAATTTAGTGTTTTAGGTAATTAACTGCAATTAAAATAACAAATATTACAAAAAATTATAAAATATAGCAATTAAACAATATAATAAGCCCTTAACACATTATGTTAAAGGCTTATTTTATCTTTATTTCATAGAAAGTAACAAAATTTATAATAGATTAATTTTTATAGCCACTTTTCATCTGTAACTAAAACCATTTGATTTTGTTTAATACTTTCTTGTACATCAATAACTCTTTGGTTACTTGAACCTCTAAATTTTAAATTGTAATCTCTTAATTCTTCTATAAATTCTCCGTCAATTAAAATATCCACATATTGCAATAAATTTTTAACCCCTTCAATATTGCTATTTATTAAATTGTCATAAGTGTAACCAGTGTACACTGCTAAGTGTAAACCCCTATCCTTTATTAATTTAGCAAGGACACTTAAATTCTTTGCTTGACACATAGGTTCACCACCAGAGAAAGTTACACCATCTAATAGTATATTTTTGTCTATTTTTTGCATAATTTCTTGTGGAGTCATAAGAGTTTTTTCGATAAAAGGTTGCGTTTCAGCATTATGACATCCCTTGCATTTTCTAGGGCACCCCTGCACAAACACGACAAACCTTAAACCAACCCCGTCTACAATAGAATCATTTACGATTCCTGCTATATTTAGTCTGTTTTCCATATTCACCTAATCTTAGTTTTTTAAACCGTGTTTTATTCTATCTCTCTCTTCAGCACGTTTTGCATTATTAAATCTATCCAAAGTTCCTACTAAATATCCGGTAATTCTTCTAATTCTTTCGAATTTACAATCTCCCTCATCTTCTCGTCTACCACACTTTGGACAAGTTTCGCCAATTATACCAGTATAACCACAAATTGGGTCTCTATCGACTGGATGATTGATAGAACCATAACCTATACCACATTCTTTCATATATTTAACGACTTTGATGAAAGCGTCAACATTATTTGTTGTATCCCCGTCAAGTTCTACATACGTTATATGTCCAGCATTTGTTAATGCGTGATAAGGTGCTTCAAGTTGTATTTTTTTGAAAGCAGAAATTGGGAAATAAACAGGTATATGGAAAGAATTTGTGTAATATTCCTTATCTGTTACACCCTTTATCTCGCCATAGATTTTTTTGTCAATATTGACAAATCTACCTGATAAACTCTCTGCTGGAGTAGCCAATAAAGTAAAATTCAATTTATATTTTTGAGACATTTTATCTGTAAAATCACGCATAAAGCCAATTATTTCAAGTCCTAATTTCTGTGCTTGCTCACTCTCCCCGTGATGTCTACCAATTAGTGATACTAGAGTTTCTGCAAGACCAATAAAGCCAATAGATAGTGTCCCGTGCTTCAAAATCTCTGCAATGTTGTCATTCTCAGATAATTTATCAGAATCTATCCAAACACCTTGCCCCATAAGGAACGGATAATTTTTGACAGATTTTTTACATTGAATAGCGAATCTATCTAATAATTGCCTTGCTACTAATTCAAGTTTATCTTGCAACTTTTCATAAAATACTTGCAAATTTCCTTTTGATTCAATAGCCAATCTAGGAAGATTTATGGTTGTAAAACTTAAGTTTCCACGTCCAAAACTTATTTCTCGTGTTGGGTCATAAACGTTACCTAACACTCTTGTACGACACCCCATATAAGCAACTTCTGTTTCTGGATGATTAGGTTTATAATATTTAAGATTAAAAGGTGCGTCAATAAATGAAAAATTAGGGAACAATCTTTTTGCACTAACCTTGCACGCCAAAACGAACAAATCATAGTTAGGGTCGCCTTCATTATAATTTATACCTTCTTTAACTTTAAAAATACTTATAGGGAAAATTGGAGTTTCACCTTGTCCTAATCCTTTGTCAACGGCTTTAAGCAAATTCTTAATAACCATTCTACCTTCACTAGATGTGTCTAGCCCAAAATTAATTGATGAGAAAGGCACTTGTGCTCCAGCACGACTATGCATTGTATTAAGATTATGAACAAGTGCTTCCATCGCTTGAAATGTTTCGTCATCTGTTTCATCTTCTGCGTGCTTCTTTGCAAAAGCATAAATTTTCTCAAAATTTTCTGGAGAAATATCGCTAAATTTTGCAGATAATGCTTTTTTAAATTCCAAATTTTCTTCTAGTGTAGGAAAACAATTTTGATTTTCTTCGATTTCATTAAAAATTTGTTTAATCTTATTTTTATCAACACCGTTAAACATTAACTCATACGCAGATACAAAGTTTGAGATAAAATGTCTCTTGTATGATTTAACAACACCTTTGGCAAGCCCATAGTCAAAATTAGGAATACTTTGACCACCGTGTTGGTCATTTTGATTGGCTTGAATTGCTATACACGCAAGTGCTGCGTAAGTTCTAATGCTGTTAGGTTCACGCAAAAAACCGTGTCCCGTTCCAAATCCACCCTTAAACAATTTATCAATGTCTATTTGGCAACAAGTCTCAGTCAATGTGTAGAAGTCAAAATCGTGTATATGTATATCCCCACTCTTATGTGCTTTCGCTTGTTCAGGTGTTAAAACAGATTTCATAAAATAATCTTTAGCACCTTCAGAACCAAATTTTAACATCATACCCATTGCAGTGTTTCCGTCAATGTTAGCGTTATCACGTTTTAAATCACTTGACAAAGCGTCAACGTTATTTATTTCGTCATAAATTTTCATCAAACTTGTGTTCATTTCTCTAACACGACTTCTGTTAGCACGATATACTATGTATTCTTTCGCTACATCGTTATATCCACTCTCCATTAAGACCTTCTCAACAGTGTCTTGGATATTCTCTACTGTAGGTACACCATTTTTGTATTTTTCATCGACTATTTCTTCTACTTTTTTCGCTAATTTTTTAGCGTCAGCCAATGCATCATTTCTTCCTATAGCATTCATTGCCTTCATTATAGCGTTCTCAATTTTTGTAATATCATAATTACATAATCTACCGTCTCTCTTTAAAATGTTGTTAATCATCTCTTCTCTCCTTCTGCTTAAAAAACACAATATATTGTAAACAATTTAACAAAATAAACAATATATTGTATTTTCATTGTCGTTAGTCTATCACAACAGAAAGCAGGTAGTCAAGTAAAATTACATTTAAAATCAAAAAAAAATTAAATTGTATACTTTGCACAAACTTAAAACTTTGTACAATTCTAACAAACTTTAATAAATACAAAAAAAAGATTAGAGATAATCTCTAATTTATTTTTATTTAATTAAAATCTTTTTACAGTTATTTATTTTATTTAATATAATATTTACAGTTTTTGCTAATAAATAGTATTGCTTTTATTAAAAATATTAATCATTTCTTTGTTATATTACTTTTCTAATTCTTGATTTTTTTCTTTAGAATTTAAATCAAACATATCTACAAAATATGGTAATTTAATAATTTCATCACAAAAATCCCGCCACTCTTGAAGTTTATGATTTTTACGCACTTCATACATATTTATAAGATTTTCATAATCCATTGTACAAGTACGCATTTGATTATAAGAACTTGGTAATAATTGTATTATTTCTTCCCAGTCTCTTTTGTCTTTATTATCTAAGTACTTTAATCTTTTTGTTTCAATATACCCCACAAAATCATTAAATACTTTAAGACTTTCTTCCCCCAATTTATCATAACTAAAATCATTCATTTCTATTGATTTTGAATGAATTTTATGCATCGTAGAAGTTGAGTTGGCAGTAGTCCCAACTTTATATGTATCAAATTCTTTCCACCAATATAATGGGGCAGTTATATCCATTGTAACAAAAATTTGTCTAATAAACTTCCTATGAGTAGAACCTGCTAGGCATAATTTTCTCGCTAATTTGAAATCATTTTCGCCTAAAACAAAATTTCCATTCTCATCATAATAACTATCCCCTCTATCCCAACTATTCATAGGATTTCTAGCACCACGAATAGCATTGTCAAAATTAAGTACTTTCACTCTTTCTATTTTTATCATAATTTTTCCCTTTTAATTAAAAAATATTGCCGTTGCTATCTCTTCAATAGTATTTAAATCTTTTACAATTTTAGTTTGTATAGATTTAATAATTTCCTCTCCACCCTTGTCAATTAATAGATTAATCAATACTCCAGCATTATAAACTGCATCATTAAAAAATTTAACTAATTCAAGCGTAGTTGGGATGTCGTAATCAAAAACATCTTTATTATCAATATTAAATTCTTCCTTTACTTCCAAAAAAACATCTTCTAACATAACTTTAATTAACGCTTGTGCTTCTACCATTGATTTTTGAGATAAAGCCAAATCGCCATCATTGATGGCAATTTCACTAGATATTAGTAATTTAGAAATTTGTCCACAATTTTCTATAAGTTCACCGATTTTTGATAAATATTCCATATTATACTCCTTACG
>CASDSK010000013.1 GCA_949283525.1 uncultured Eubacteriales bacterium | reverse complement strand
AGTTGTAAAAAACTTCATAATGTATTATAATACAGAAAGATTACAAGAAAAAATACAAGAACTTGCTCCAAGTGAATTTAGGAGACAAACTCTTGCATCGTTCTCTTTTTAATACTGGTCCGTTTTAACCCTACGGGTTATAAGTCCATTCCTTTGGTAGAGATGAATGGACTTGAACCATCGACCCCCACCTTATCAGGGTGGTGCTCTAACCAGCTGAGCTACATCTCTATATAAAATGTCAAAATTTAAAGTATGGTGGAGATGATCGGGTTCGAACCGATGACCCCCTGCTTGCAGGGCAGGTGCTCTAGCCAGCTGAGCTACACCCCCATAGTCCTCTAAATTTCGACTATTGAATTGTATCATAATTATTTATTTTTGTCAACAAATTTTAATAATATTTTTTATAATTTTACAAAACATTTATTTTATTGTTATTTGTGTATATTTTATTTTTCATCAATGAATAAAATACAATATATTTTTATATGCACATTAAGTTATTTATGTGCATATATAACTATAAATTCTTTCTTAATGAATTTATTATCTATATAACAAATATAATATTTAAGGTAGGTGTATTGTGGAAATATCATACGCAGAACTTAGGCAAAAGACTGTTGTCAATACCGTAGATGGAAAGAACTTAGGGCATATTATTGATGCTATATTTGATGACTGTTATGGGAAATTATTGGGGTTTGTTGTGCCTAGTATAAGAAGAAGTTTTTTTCGTTCGCAAAATGATATTTTTATACCTTATCAAAATATTTGTAAAATTGGCACTGATGTAATTTTAGTAGAATTATTACCTCAAAATGTCCCAAATAACAACAATCAAAAAAATGAACGTTATTCGTACTCTCAGGATTATCAAACAAATATTCAAGCGACTAATTGGTCTAAAGAATAAAATTTTAAAAATATTAAATTTATGTAAAATTTATTATTTTAGTTTATCAAATTTTTTAGAGACAATACATATAAAAAAACTTTAATTATCGTTAAGATAATTAAAGTTTTTTGTTTGGTAATTTTGGTGCTATCTTATTTATACTATTTACTTGCTTGTTACTGTTTTGTAAATTATTATTATTTGAATTTTTATTTTCAATCTCTTTTGTAGTTAAATTGGTTTTAGAAATTCTATTCTGTTCTTGCAACTCAATATTTTTGTCAAGTTTTTTTTCATCCAATTTTAGTTTGTTTTGTTGTTTTGTAGTAGTATTTTTTGCGTTTACACTCAAAAGTGCATTTTTCTTTCTATATTTAATTACATATATTACAATAGCAGTTAATATTGCTACACCTAACAAACTTAGTAAAATTGGCAACCAGTAGTTTGGCTTTGGTTTATTTATTGTGATTTCAAAGGTTTGTAATTCGCCATATTTATCAAGGTAATTGATTTGGTAAGTATTTTCGCCGTATTTTAATTTTTGGCTAGGGTTAACCCAAGAATATCCTACAGGTAATTTTATTTGTGATAGGTAAGAAGCATTTTTCACTTGTGTGATATTAATTTGTGGCAATGGTATATCGATATGTGGCTTTTCGAAATTAAATTGACAAGTATTATTTGATAATTGATAATTAATTAGTTGTTCGCCTTGCAATGTTAAAGTCGCTTCATATCCATTGGAACTATAATCTTCTTGATGTCCAAATTCTATGATGTTTAATTCTTCATTAAGTGCATTTGAATATGTATAAGAAGGTATCTTTTTTGTTCCGTCACAAATAAGAGTTGTATTTCCCCATACTATGTCTACAACATAAGGTGTTATAATGACATTTATTGTGAAATAATAATCATTGTAGTAGTCTGCACTTAGTTTAATGTAAATTTTTGTATTTTGAACATTTTTGAATGTATATGCATTAGTTTCATAATTTGTATTATCAAGACTATATTCTACTTTATAGTTTGTTAAATTTTCATTCATTATTTGCAATGCTGGGGTGTGTTCAAGTGCATCATACTCAGCAATATAGTCATTATAATTTACGTTAAATTCTCCATTCAAAATAGAGTAAGTAAATGTTGTATTGTTAAGTAAATAGTTTTTGTTGTCTATTGATAGCGTAGTTACATAATTATCATTAGGATAGATAGAAGTTCCACTTTGAATAATATCTAAATTTTCTCCTAATTCATTGACATAAGAATATTTTGGTAATTGGTTTTGTCCACTATATTTAAGAGGTGTTTCATCCCAAACGATGTTAATTGTATAAGGGGTAATATTAACATTTGTTGTAAATATATAATCGTTAAAGTAATCTGCAGTTATTTTGACATAAACATTAATATTTTGTACATCTTTAAATTTTAAAATATTTTCGGTATAATTGATATTATCAAAACTATACATTGTTTTGTATTCTGTAGACGGGGTAGAAGTAACACTAAAAATTAAATTGTGTTCTTTAGCATCATAAGTATTTGTATAGTTTTCATAGTCTACTACAAAATTGGCTTTGTCTATTGAATAATTAATTGTATTGTTTTGAAGTATGTAGTTTTGATTTTTTATATTTAATGATGATTGATAATTTTCATTAGGGTAGATATAATAGCCGTCTTGAGTAATATCTAATGATTCATCCAAAGTGTTTTGAATTTCATAAGAAGGGGCTTGTTCGTTTCCATTATAAACTAATGTAGCATTATCCCAAACAACATTTAATATTCTAGGAGTTATTTTGACTCGTAATTCGATTATCTTAACAAAGTAATTTTTCATACTTGAAATTTTTACAAAATAGTGAGTATCTACTACGTTTATAAATGTAGGTATCTCGTTTGTGTAAACAATACCATCTAAACTATAAGACAAAGTATAATTGTCGTCTAGTAAAACATCTATGTTGGCACTGTGGCTTTGACCGTCGTATTCATTAATATAATGATTAATATTAATTTTATCATTTGGTAGAGTTATCTTATTGATAATATAAGTGCCTTCTATGAAAGTAATTTGATAATTCTCATTTTCACTTTTTGCCGTAATAGGATATTGACCAGCATCTGCAGTATTTGAAGCATTGGTGTCGAATGAGATTAATAAATCATCTTGATTATAAATTTCACCATTTATAACTTGACCTGTAAGGGGGACAGTTGGCTGTAGATAGTCGCTATATTGGTCATCTATTTTATAGACTAATTTTCGCTTATCGATGTTAAATTTAATTGAAACTCTTATATCTAAATTTTTGTCATTGTCTAATATTTGTAGGTAAACGTTATAAACGCCTGCTTTTAAAGCGTTTCCAACAATTGTCCTATCTTGAATACTCAAAAATGTAGGGGAATTTAACAGATTAAATGATAAGTTTGAAGAAAAATTTATTAGTTCTGGAAACAATTCTTCTATTTTGTCGCCATAAATATATGTAACATTTTTAGATTCAAACGACAAAGAATAATCTTTAATCCATTTTGTGTATATAATACAAATATATCTATAAGGGGTAAAGCCTTGAGATATTAATGCTTCATCATAATAATTGGAACCTTCTATTAACTGAAGTTTCTCACTTGTTAAATAATATCCATTTTCGTCTTTATCTAAAGCAATTGTATAATTTTTATCTACATAAAGGCCTTGTAAAGAATAATTTAACTTAAATGGTGTGTCTACATAGATTTTCTCATTTTCATTATCGCTTACTGTTATGATATTGGTAAAACTATTTGTTGTTCGTCCGCCGTCTAAATCATAACTAATGTAGGTGTTAGTTACTTTGTCTGCCTTTTGTAAAGAAAAAGTATATGTAATGGTGTTGTTTGTATTTGAAGTAAATGTAATTGAAGAAGGGGAAGTAGTGTCATTTTTAAATAAGTAAAATTGGCCATTTGCAAAATTAGAGTTGGTGTACGAGTTAAAACTTATATGGGTATCAGTGTTATATAAAAAATTATTTATGCTATAGTTTGTAATAGAAGAATAAGAAGATAATTCAATAACCACCATTATACCATCATTTTGTGTAGTAATCTCAAAATTTGTTTTATTGTGATTATATGTGTTGTAATTAAAATAAAGCGTAGTATCTAATTTTTGTTTTAGGGTGAAACCTTGAGAAGTTTGTTCCTGTTGTAATTGATAAATATTTACAGTTCCTATTTCAAGTCCATTTAGAACAAAAATTTCTTTTGTAACAGTATAATCAATATTTTTGTCTCTGTCGTAGTCAAATTGTATAGAAAGTACATAGGTGCCTTCATCTGTAATATTATCTATTGAGTTTATATCAAATGTTTTATTGTCTTTATTTATTTCAATGCTAAAATTATCATAAGAGTTGTTAAATTTATCTATAAATTGTACATAAATGTCATAATCATCATCATTAATGGTGTATGAATATGTTAAGTCTATACCTTGATTAGAATAAAAAATATTTTTTTGATGCAAATAATTTGCAGTTAAAGTTGTTTCATCAACTTCATATTGAAATTGTCCATTATATAAATTTTGGATTTGTGAATTAGATTCAATGATATTGACTGAAGGGTCTTGCGTATTTTCTTGAATTGTAAGTCCAAATAAATTGATGCCGATAGTAACATAGTCATAAGGCATATAGAAAATTCCGTGGTTATCGGTCGCATTTCCCCAAGAATTAAGAGTAATCCAAGCCCCTTTATGACCATCATATACAAAATCGTCATCCCACCCAATAATTGTTACACCGTGGTTAACGCCTGTGTAAGTATCGCTATAACATAAACCATATCCATTATATTCAAACATATCATTAGAATTGATAGCGCAATAGATTGCACTATTATAAATAATATGATTTTTAATTTCACTAATGATTTGCTCTTTCATAAAAGAGTAACTATTATAATCAAGGAACTGAATTTTTTGAATATTGGGTAATATTATTTTTTGTTTTTGTTGTACTTGCAAAATATCTTGATAATTACTGTCGTCTATCCCAAAAACTGTCTCATATGGCATATCTACTTCTAATACAATAGAATGTCGTTCTATAGCATCTAGATATGCTTCCATATGGCCACCACTTCCTAAAAGATAATTAGGTTCATTCGCTTTATGTGCAATAGATATGTAACTCTCGGAAAAATCATACATTTCACCATATTTTATTGCGAAAGCAGTCTCCAAAACAGTATTGCTTGTGAAAGCCCAACATAATCCCATAGTACTTTGGTTTTGAGTAAATAATGCATATTTATCTCTTAAACAATAGTAATTTGGAGTGGTAGAATCAATATAAAGATTTGAATTCTGTTTAGCATAATTATATTCATCTAATGACATTGTTTGAAGGGGCTTAATGCCTTCAAAAGACTGATTGTTATTAGACTTAGATGGGTTTGGTGTCAATAATAACCAACTTGATAAAATTAATAAACTTATACAAATAAAACTTAATAACGCAACTAATGTGCTTTTTCTACTAATATATTTCATAAATACATTGTATCATAAAATATTTTAAAGTCAAGTTATTATTCGACAAAAAAAGTTATTAAATTTTGGCAATTTACAAAAAATGACAATTTTTGATAAAATAAATATTTATAATTTGTATAAATGTTTTAAAGTTCGACAAATTAATTTAAAAAAGTTTACTTTTTTTTGTTTTTATAGTATAATCATAACACAAAGTGAGGTGATAATATGAAATGTGTATTTTGTGGCTGTGAAGAAAGCAAAGTTTTAGATTCAAGAAATACGGATGAAATGAATGCTATACGTCGCCGTCGTGAATGTATTAAGTGTGGCAAAAGATTTACTACATACGAAACTATAGAAACAACGCCTATTTTAGTTATTAAATCAGATAATTCAAGACAAGTATTTAGTCGAGAAAAAATAATGAATGGGTTAATTAAGGCTTGTGAAAAGAGACCTGTTACCTCACAAGATATGGAAGACATTGTTAATAAAGTAGAAAGAATGGTTCATAACCATACTACCCAAGAAATTAAATCAAGTGAGATAGGGGAGATAGTTATGAATGAACTTAAGAAAATTGATGAAGTGGCTTATGTTCGATTTGCGTCAGTTTACAAAAGATTTAAGGACATAGATAACTTTGTGGATTTTCTTCACGAATTTGAAAACGCCATAAAAAGAAATTAGTAATATTTATTAATTTATAGATATTTAGTTACATACAATTATATTTGGTACTAATATAAAAAAACACGTGTTTTAAATACACGTGTTTTTTTAGAAGTTAAAATCGTCAAAACTATTTTTACGATTGCCAAGTACAGCAGTGTTTCTTGCTTCAATGTCATAGAATATTTTGGCTTCATCAAGAGTTTTTGAAGGTGCATATTCATTAGGCAATGCTTTGATAGTGTAGAATTTTCTTGCATTATATTCTGGTGTCATAACGACTTTAACAGGGTTTTCGTGATACATTTTTACAATGACTGTATTTTTTGGTAGGAGTTCAAGTTCTTCTGGATAAATAAGAGGGCGAGATGCTTCGCTTGTAGAATAACTTTTGCTACTATCTTTCTCTGCTTTGTTAGTTGATTTAGTTTTAACAGTAATATTACCACACATTTTTGAAAATTCTTCTTTTGTTTTTTGGTCGGTGGTACCGATAAATACTTGAATATTGCAGTTAGTTCTAACAATGTCGGCGATTTTATCACCATAAATATTGTTAAGTTGTGTATAACTTTGAACGACCAAAATCATAAATATACCACGTGAACGTCCAACTGTGATTATTTTATCAAGTAAACTAATTTTTGGTAAGTTACCAAACTCATCCATAACAAAATAAGTATTTCTATTAAGTTTTCTTTCATTTTTAGTGTTTTTGTTAGCAAGTTCAATTAATATTTTATATAATTGAACGATACAAAGGGTTGCAATACCGTGTCTTGTCTGTTTCTCATCAGGTATAATAATGAAGAATGCTGTAGGCTTATCATCAAATTTCTCAAACTCCATTTCGTCAGCACTTGTAGCATAACAAATTCCCATATCTGACAACAATCCAAGTTTTGTAGACAATACACTGACATAAGAACGTGCAGTATTAGGTGCAGCACCTACAACAGTGTTGGCTAATTGTGGTACTTCAGAAAATTTATCACGGCCTTCGCAAAGATACCTTTTTAGAGTTTTAAATTGGTCATCAGGGTCAAGGTCACGGAAGAATGCAATTTTACCAAAATTATAAAGTGTAAATTTATCTCTAGTCATATTACATTTAGGGTCGGCACTGTCTTCAAGCATAGCATACAAAACTGCTTGTGCAAAACCTTGTGCACCCATTTCCCAAGAAGGGTCATTTTGGTTCTCGACAGGGACTAAAGTCATAGCAATATCCTTTAAGTCTTCTTTAGCGTCTGAAATCAAAACTTTTTTGTACGACAAAACGTCATTCATTAATGAAGGCTTGTCTGGGTAAGCAGTACCATTAAATTCGTACCATTCTTCATTGTACTGACTTCTATCCTTAGAAGACAATTCAAGTTTTGTATCTTTCTTTAATGGTTCTTTGTGAACAATAATTTCATCTTCAATGTGTATTGCTTTTTGATAAATATCATAAGCACGTCCCATAGGATTCCAACGAGTAGATGAGAATACGTCACGAAGATTTAGAACTTTGACATTATAACCTTTTTGTTTTAATTTATATGCGTGATGTGCGTATAATTCACCTTTAGGGTCGGTAATTACTAAGGATGGTTTAGATTTTGTTTCGCCCATAATTTGAATAAAAGGGTCAACATACATAGTTGTTTTACCACTACCTGTAGTACCTATTACCATAGTGTGAATAGGTTTCCTTAAATTGACGTGTAAATTACTGCCTTTAACTTCTGCACGAACGACGATACCATCTTTAACGTTTCTTAAATTAGAGTAACTAGAATAAGTAGTAATTTTATTCAATTCTTTAGTAGTTAAAAATTTAGAATCAAAATATTGTTTATTATCTTTTGAACTATCTTTTTCTTTAAAAAAGCCATTTGGTTTAGTAGATTCATTAAGAAAATATATGAGAATAAGTAATAAAAGAAATCCAAAAATTCCTAAAGTAACTCCACCTGTTAACGCCTTAACTGAAAAACTAACCTTAGATTCACTAATTAAACCACCAGCAATGACTGCGATAACATAGGCAAATACTATAGTTCCTAAAATAAACAAAATTTTTTTGCCACCATTTGACATAAAAGCCTCCTAATCAAAATAATAAAAACGCAATTTTTTATTAAATAATTTAACAAAAAATTTAATTTTAATAAACTCTTAAAATATAACTAAATTATATTGTTTAATCTCATTATAGCACAAAATATACTTTTTACAATGAAAATTAAATAAAATTATTAAATTATTATATAATAAGTCTTATTTTGTGTTATGGTTTATTTTTTTCGATAAATAATATATAAGTAATCTTATTAAATAAACAAGATAGGATAGTGCAATAAAACCTAATATATAAGATAACAAAAAGACTATATATGGTGTGTGTAATTGAATATAAGAAAGTATTGGTAAATGACATTTGTAATATGGACTTATAAAAAACATATTAAATGTTTCGCCTGTTTCGACCCCACCAAATACTTTCCAAGCAAAATTCAATAATAAAGCAAGGCATACCATTATTATAAAGACTGAACTAGCCTTTAGTATTGTTGAATGTTGAATTTTGACAGAGTTTGTACTCCATAACAAAACGCCAATAATAACCATAGAACTATGCCAAATCATTGTTTGTATATTTATAAAAATTGTAGAAGTGAATACATCTCCAGGGTAAATCATTACACCTAATCCAGCAATCAATGAAAACGTGGCTAAATATGAATATAAGCAATCTCTAAATAAATTAGGCTTGCATAGTCCTGCAATAATAAATATATACATTGGGGTTGAACAAAATTGGAATGGAAAAGCATACCATTGATAATCCCAAGTAACTGTGTCTAATGTAGGGTTATAATTAAAACTGAAAATAAGTTGTTTTAATATTTCTAATATGATTAAAGTTAAACCTAAAAATAACAAAATATATTTAACGGTTTTTGGGGTGAATTTATTTCTAAATATAATTATAAGAGCAATTATAATTATCATTAACACAAAGCAAATTATATGAAATAGACCAAAAGTTTTTGGTGTGTTCATATTCGCTTGTAAAAAGAAAATAATCTGTTCAAAAAAATTCATCTAATTTCCTCTTTATATCTTCATTAGTTTATAATGTTTTTTATTTGTAATTCAAAAAAAAATATAATTTTAATTACGATTTAATTTATGAGAATTTAAAAATAATAAAATAACAATTAATAATGTTAAGTTAGATTGTAGCATATTTCTTAAGTTGTAGTCAAACCTTTTTGAAAACTACTACATCAAAGTCTCATTACAACATATGTAGATATTTAATATACAATATTATTTTGTGTAATTATGGGTATAAAATATCAAAAAATTAAAAAAATAAAAAAAACTTATAAATATTTAAATGAAATTTGTAAAATTTTATAAAAAATGAAAAGTACTTATAAGCGTTTGACATAAAAAATTATATATGATAGTATATATTGATTTTTGAAATATATTCAGGAGTGTTATTGTGATAGGGTACTATTATTTAATTTCATTGGGGATTGCTTTACTTACAATATCATTAACGATAATTTTTAGAAAAAAAATGGACAAGCATAAGCAATTAATATATAAAGTTTTTTCATTGCTACTATTAGCAGTTTTTTTTGTTCGTTATATGAGTGGTGATGATGCAATCAAAAATATTATAGGTCTTGATAACGCATTATTTCAAAATGGATTTTTGACTGCAATGTCAACCATATCTATATGGTTTATGTATGCTAGTATTATACTTATTATATTATTTCCATTTTTTAAAGTTAAGTATCTATCATTATTTGTCAAATATTTTTCACCTTTTGTAATTTTAATAAATCTAATTTTTTGTACACAAACAATAGTGGGTATAGAAGGGGGAATAGCACTAAATGTTATTACTTATAGAGCAGTCTTAATGAGTATTGAGATTGGTTTGTCAATCTGGTATTGCTTCTATGTATGGTATAATAATCACGAATTAAAATGGACAAAAAAAGATGTATGGGTATTTTGTTTAAGCATAATTGGAATGTTAATAGCGACAATGCCTGCTTACGTACCACAAATTTTGTTGGGCTATCAAAACCCTAATTTAATTGTAGAGAATTTCGCACAATGGCATAGAATATATTTTTACTTTGCTTTTATAATTCCTATTATTATATATTTCTTTTTGCGAAATTGCGATATGGAAACAAAAAGATTTGCTTTATTATATATAAGTGTTGGGGCATTATTTACATTTATGTGTAGTGCAAAGTTTGATTCGTGGCTAGACCCGACAAGATGGCCGTTACATTTGTGTAATACTGCAATGTACATAATTGTACTATGTCTAGTTTTCAAATGGAAAAAACTCTTTTATTTTACATTTTTTATAAATGTATTAGGTGCATTATTAGCAATGCTTATGCCAAATACTTCTGGCAACATAGTTAGTTACGATATAATTAGATTTTGGAATAATCACTACATAGCATTTTTTATGCCATTATTAACGGTGGCATTAGGTTTATTCAAAAGGCCTAAACTTAAAGAATTTATATATTCGGCGATAGCATTTACAATATATTTTGTTTTAATAGCGTTTATAAATGCGTGGTTCTCAAAATATGGTCAAGTAGACTTTTTCTTCATTAATTCAGATTTTGTTGCAGAAAAATTAGGACAATGGGCAGAAGATTTAAGAGATTATAAGGTAAGTTTCAGAATTGGAGATTTTGATTTTGTATTGTATCCATTATATCAATTTTTATTTTGGTTAGTTTATATATTAGTATCAGCAGGCGTTTGGTTTTTGTATGAACAATCATATGTATACTTTGACTTTATTATAGATATGACGGAAAGAAAGAAAAAATATAAATTAGATATGTTAGCATTAGAGATAAAACTTAATGGTAAGGAGATAACTAGTCCTATGAATGTGGATAATTCAAATAAATTAATTTTAAGAAATTTTACAAAAAGATACGGCAATTCGTCAGTTTATGCTGTTAAAGATGTGAATTTAGAAGTTGTTGGTGGTGAGATATTTGGATTTTTAGGACCAAATGGTGCAGGCAAAAGTACTATTATCAAAACTATTGTTGGCATACAGCCAATTACTAGTGGGCAGATAGAAGTATGTGGATATGACGCTAATACTCAAAGTGTAATGGCAAAAAAGCAGATAGGTTTTGTACCAGACCATTATGCACTGTATGAGAAATTAACGGGTAGAGAGTACATTAATTATATTGCAGATTTGTACGAAGTTAATCAAAAAGATAGAGATGAAAGAATAGAAAAATATTTAAATCTATTTGAACTAAAGTTTGCATTTGATAATCAAATCAAAACATATTCTCACGGAATGAAACAAAAAATCGCTATAATAGCAGCATTGATACACAATCCTAAAATTTGGATACTAGATGAACCATTAACAGGACTTGACCCTAATAGTATTTTTCAGGTTAAAGAGTGTATGAAAAATCACGCTAAAGAGGGTAATATAGTGTTCTTCTCTAGCCACATAATTGATGTTGTTGAAAGAATTTGTGATAGAATAGGTATCATTAAAAAAGGTCAATTACAGATTGTCAAAAATGTAGATGATATTATTAGAAGCAATCAACCACTTGAAGAATTTTATATGGATATCATAAATAATAGTGATGTTAAAGAAATTAGGGTGGAGAATGATGAAAATGTGAGTGATAACAAATCAAAAAAGAAAAAAAATAGTTTTTTGAGTAAGTTTAAACGCAAAAGCGATACAGTAGTTAGTCAAACTAATAATGAAAAAGTGGAAAGCAATATAGATAATCAAGAAGTTATTGAAGATATAAGCAATATCGAGCAAAGTTTAAAGAAAAATTTATCAAAAACACAAAAAAAGAAAGATAAAAAAATAGATATTGACAAAAAAAATAAATCACATAAGAAAAAAAATCAACAAGGGGATAATACAAATGATTAATTTTACTAAAAATCTTAAACCACTTGTTATGATGCAGTTAAAAGATAAAATTGATTTAAGTTTTGTTAAGACAAGAAAAAAAATAATATCAAAAATTATACTATTTATTTTATCTTTGACCATTTCTACTTGTGTTATATACGCATTGTTTGCTGTGAGCAAAATGATGAATATATTTTCATTAGTAGATATAGTTCCAATGAGTGTAGTAGTTGTAGTATTTACAATAATGCAGTTGCTATCTATAATAACTTGTACATATGGGCTTATGAAAAACCTATATTTTGCCAAAGATAATCAGGTTTTATTAACTTTTCCTGTTACAACCAATCAAATATTTACTTCAAAGATAATAGTGTTTTATATTTATGAACTAATAAAAAATATATATTTTACATTACCTTTATTTTTGGCGTATGCGATATTAAATCAGGCTTCTATACTATTTTATGTATGGCTACCTATTAGTTTAATCATAATATCTTTAATTCCTGTTAGCATAGGTGCACTTTTGTCAATTTTTGCTATGGGAATAACGATTTTCTTTCAAAAATTTGCATTTATCAAATGGTTAGTATTTATTGCATGTGTAGGCTTAGGAATAACAGGAGTAGTATATTTAATTTTATTAATTCCTAATGACATTGATATAGTAGGTAGTTGGGGGACGTTATTTTGGGATATTCAAGAATTTTTGAATAATTTTGTTCAAATATTCTATCCATTTACAATGATAGTAGAAATGGTATTAGGGCATTTTTCAGGAATACAATTAATTCCATTTAGTCTGACCACATTATATGTATTTATGTGTATAATTGCTTTTGTTATTGTATTATTATTTTTAAGTTTTTTGTTATCAAAACCATTATTTTTCAAAATGGCTTCTACACCTTTTGAGTACAAAAGGAAACTTATAGATAAAAAATATAAGAATAAAATACATAAACCTTTTTATAGTTCAGTTCAAAAAGAAATTAAAATGATATTCAGGACATCTGACGAAGCATATTCATTATTTGGAACTGCAATTGCTATGCCAATATTAGTGCTTTTGCTTAATACAATTTTTGCGTCAATGAGTACTAGATTATTGGGCGATTATATGAGTATATCATTTAATCTATTAATAATAGCACTTATATCTATGGCCAGCAATGATAAGATTGCTAGTATTTTCTCAAGAGAAGGGGCGGCGGGGTACTTAATTAAGGTTAGACCTAATGATTATTATGGCAATCTCATTGCTAAATTTATTGTGCAAGCAGTGGTAATTTGTGTATCATTAATAATATCCGTCAGTATCTTTGCAGTTTATAACAATTTATCAGTAATTAATATTATATTTTTTGGATTAACTTTAATATTTTTGTATCTAAATCACTTACTATGGAGTGCAGAAATGGATATAATGAACCCACAATATATGCAATACGCAACGACTGGTAATCACTTATCTAACCCAAATGAAACCAAATCAAGTATAGCAATGTTGTTTTTGGCGTTTGTATTTTTTGGAATATCATTATTTTTATCAATTGAAAACATAGAAACCTCTTGGATAAAAGTCGGGATTATAACCTTATTATTGCTAATTTATAGGGTATGGTCATTTTATAACAAAATTAAATATTATTATAAGGAAAAATAAATGAAAAAATCTATTGTTATCATTATAGGTGTTATATACATTGCATCTATAATTTTCATCGGCTTTTTTGGAATGAAAATGACGGCATATAATCCAACAATTTATGCAACAAAAATAGAGTGTACAAATGACGAAGTTAAACCAAAGGAAGACTATAAATATATATTAGCATATTATGATTCATCTAAACCTGCTAGCGAAAATGTTTATCAAATTTTATGGAAAGTATATCCTGAAGATTGTACGAATAAAAAAGTTGTATTTGTATATGATAAAGATAGTGAAGTCGCTAGTGTAGACGACTTTGGTAGAGTTTGGATAAAAAAAAGCGGGATATTTTATGTTACAATACAAAATGAAATAAAAAATACAATACAAGAAAAAATTATGTTTTATTTCAAAAGTGTGTAAATGATTTGACAATTTTTGTGTTATTTATTATACTGAATATTATATACAAATTAAGGAGATACTATGGATAAAACAATTAACAATATCTTTAAAGCATTATCTATTTTTGTAGTAGGAGTGCTTATAGCATTGACGTTTACGGCGTGTGGTAATAAAGTTACTCAAATTCAAATTAAAGAAGGAACTATTGCTACAACAATATATCAAAATGAAGAATTAGACTTATCAAATTTAGTTTTGATAGTTACATACCAAGATAAAACAACAAAAGAAATTTCAAAAAATGATGAAATGGAAATATCGACGATAGACACAACGACTATTGGGACAAAGACGCTAACTATAAAATATATGGGAGCAGAAACTTCTTTATCAATCAATGTGCAAGCACCTAAAGGCGAGCCAACTACAATAGAAGTGAAAGAAGGTACTTTGTTAAATACCGTCGACTTAAATGGAGAAATAGACTTTTCAAAACTTGTGTTAATTGTAACATATGAGAATGGTACGACAGAAGAAGTAGCGAAAAATAACGAAATGAAATTTTCTACAATTGATACAACAACTGAAGGCGAAAAAATTTTGACAATTTCATATTTAGGCTGTCAAGTAGAATTTACTATAAATGTTGTTGTAAACAAAGGACAACCAGTATCTTTGGAACTTAAAGAAGGAACATTAAAAACAACTATTAAGCAAAATGAACAATTAGATTTATCAAATTTAACTTTGAAAGTAAATTATTCATTAAATGGATATTTTGATTATGTATTAAAAAATGATGATATGCAAATATCAACAATTGATACATCAATAGTTGGCAGTCAAATATTAACAATTAAATATTTAGGGTTGACTTTAGAAATAGAAATTAATATTGAGCCAGAGTATGATGTAATAGGCTTTGGTAAACCACAAAATTTAGTTAATTTTGAGAACGTTAGTAGTATTTCAGAAGGTGAAGATGCATATTCTATAACAAAACAAAAATATGTTATTGGTGATGATAATGAATTTGTTATTAATCCAATAATAACAGTGCTAGACGAAAATTATGAACCTAACAATAATATTTTAAATTATATTGATTGTGATTATAAAGTAGAGATTTATAATGAAAGTGCGGGAAATTATAATGTATTAGATAATTATAGTGATTATTTAAATATTGCAAATGATAAATTCGCATTGAAATTTACTAATCAAGCAGTGGATAAAATTTTCAAAATAACAATTACTCCTAGTGAATACAATGGTATAGGTTCGTTCTATTTTGAAGCAAAAATAGTTGATGGATTTAATGTGCATAACTCTAAAGAATTAAGTGTTTTAGATAATAATTCATTAACAATTAATATTTGGAAAGAATTTAAAGAAAAATATAATATTCCACAAAATATTACTCCTAATAAAGTTATTTTACACAACAATATGATTTTAACAGAAGAAGATTTACCTAAGGCATACTTGTATAATGCAGGGGATACAGATAATTCTTCAGCGTTACAAGGACATCTAAGAGATAGGAAATCAATTTATACAGTAGATACAAGTTTTGGAAAGAATTTTGAATTATATGGAAACTACTTTACCATTGATGCTTCAGGGTTACCATTGGTACCTATTAAAGAATTAGGAAGTTTGGATCCAAGTTATCCTGTTTTTGGACACTCAGCGTTAATATCATTCGGTAGAGATAATAATTATTCGCCATCTACAAAACAAGGAAATAATATTGTAAACACAGTCAAATTTATTGGTAATGGAAATAGGTCTGAAGACGAAAATTTATTTGGTGGAATATATATGATTCAAAATAGTTCTAATGAACTTATTGTCAAGAATGTAATAGCAAGGTCATTCCAAACAAATATAAATACTATGTACAATCGAAATAATGATGGTACTAGTGATTGGGAAAACACAACAAGAATAGAGAAAACTAAAATGTATGATAGTTTTAGTATTATGTTAGGTTCATACGGAAGCAAGAATAATTATATCATTGACTCAGTTCTAAAGAATTCTGGTGGCCCAACTTTGCTTATGACACACGTCAATCCACACGATAATCCAGATTCGTTTTATAGTACTGTTACAATTGAAAATTCAGTAGTTGAAACGTCAGCAACTGGTGGTGAATCTTGGTTTACAGGGAATGGTGCTAATAGTATTGTATCTAAAATTTTAGCAATGGACGCTCTCATCAAGGGGACAAGTCAAGTTCTTAAAAATGCAGGTCAATTAGATAATGCTAAAACATTTGTCCCTAATAACAAAGCGAATTTGATGGTGCTTTTTGCTGCAAATGACCCATTAGCAAACCCTTATCCTATCAAAGGGCAAATGACGGTTAAAGATAGTGAAGGCAACGTAATTATGAGTCACAATATGGCAGACGAGAATTATAAAGCAATAATGGATGTAATTGGAGAAATGGGTAAAGCTTTGCCATTCTTCCAATCTTGTGACGGAACATTAGTTACGATTACAACAGATGGCAATCAACAACCTACTGGGCTTGGAAAGGTTACTCAAAATGGATACGGGCCATTAATACCAGAAAGTGCGACTCTAGAAGACTATAATTACGCAAAAAGTTTCTTTAAAGGCGATTACTTAAATTTATTTTATGCTGGAGGGGCTTTGGGTGCAGTTTTAGGGTATTATAATGCTTAAAATTCATAATAAACACGAAAAGTTTAATTTTTCGTGTTTATTTTATTGTGCCTGAAGATATTGAATTACAAAAGAAAATTTATTGTGTATTTGTTGCTGAATAAAAAAATGCAACTAAATAATTTACTAATTGTGCATTTTGCACTAAATTTTTTATAAAAAATTAAAAAAAAATAAAAATTTGTAATTTTTTTAAAAAAAATGTAATTTTTTGTTTGCTTTTAGAAAATAATAATGATATAATGACTGCGAAAGATGTTTTTGTATAATTTTTCTGTTTGTGCAAAACATATCTTAGAAAGATTTTATGGAGGAGTTTTAAATGTCAGTTTTAGGACTAATTAATATCATTTCTCAACTTAATGTTTATCAATTTGAAGAAGGAAGTCAATGGGAGTTCTTAAACCCAATATTGTCAGTTTTGGGCGCTGCACTTATCCCAATTTTGATAATAGTTGCTACTGCAGGTATGATATACGCCGTAGTATTGGGCGTTAAACTTGCTAGAGCAGAAACGACTGAACAAAGAGATGAGGCTAAAAAACGTTTAATAAATGCTGTAGTTGCATTAGTTGCGATAATTGTACTTATACTTCTATTGAACTTGTTTATTGAATGGTTGCCTGATTGGATTGGTGGTGTGGCTGGAACTGAAGAAACTGACCCTGAAGGTGGGGCAAATCTTCATAGACTAATTAGTTTATATTTTTAATAAAAATGACTGCTTAGGCAGTCTTTTTTGTAATATTGTTATATAATTTAATGAGTATAGTGTAATTTATGTGCGTTAAAGATAATTAAAATTATTTATAAATTAAAAAAAAGAATGACGCCAAAGAAAACCAATTTTTTGTAAGTTCATTATATAATAATTTGTTTATTATTTTTGGTATAAAATAATTGTTATTTTTTTTAAATTTTGTTATAATTTTATTACATAAACAAAAAATAAATTATAGGTAATATACATAAGAGGAAAAAATGGGAATTAAAATAAAATCTTTAATTTTATCTATTATAGTCTTTATATTGCCAACTATGTTTAGTGGTTGTGATTTATGGGCATATGAGAATGCTAAACCTATTCCACCTATTACAGATGGTATAATTACTGGAGATAAAGAAAATGACCCTAATATAAATAGGCCAGATGAAGAAATAATAGACGAAGATGATTTAATAGATGACAGTGCGATTTATAATTTTTTGGACGGCGTTAAATTTGCTTATGATGGAACTAAACACAAATTGGAAGTTCTTCAAAATAACAATTTTGACGTAGTGTATAATAGAGTATCAAATTATTTATTAGAAAATAATACTATAGATTGTCAAGATTTTGCTAATAAAAATGTGGAATTAAAGGTAGACGCAGATTACATAAGTCGAGTAGTTTGGCTTTATAATTATGTTAGTCAATATAAGACTTTAGCGAAATTAATTTTAACAGATATAACAAAAACTTATGGGCTAGGTATAGAAAATAATTTTGTATTAAATAATAATTTATATAATAATTTACAATATGATGAATATACAATTATAGATAACGGAGATTTTAAAACGAACAAAAACGCAATTAATTTAGGCGTTTATGAAGTTAGTGATAGAATATTAACTGATAACCCTTACAAAGGTTTAGGAGATGCGTATTTTAATGATGTTACTTCAATTAATTTTAATGAATTAGATAATATTGAATTTACAATAGGTTATAATGTGCCTATTAAAGCGTATAGTTTCTTAATGAATTTAAATGACGGGACTCCTTGTTATGTAATTAATGATTTTGTTAATCCTTATTATGATGAAGATAATATTGTCAATCAATCCAAAATTATGGTAGATAACCCAGATTTTGATGAAAAATTACCTGAAAGTGAAGATAACCCGTCAAAAATAGAAATTGATAATCCTCAGTATATACCTAATCACATTTTTAGTCAACAATATATTTCTTTTGTAGCGACTTTGGATGGTGGAACAAATAATATTATATATGAGTTAACAAGTGGGACTATAGAATCTTTGCAACCTAATGAGTTTATTAATTTATATTTAGACAATTTTGCAAATTTTTTGGGCTTAAAATTACTTGAAACGCATTTGCAGACTAATATAATCTATAATGGTGACTACATTAATGTTGTTGATAAAGATTATTTTGATTTGTATTTCCAGTGGTCTAAGCAAATTAACAAACTTGGATTTGAAGAAACTTTCTATGACAGCGAAGGGAATGAATATAATTTAGTAGAAGAATTCACTAAATGTGTAATTACTAATGTAGTTGGTTATGATGTTATAGAATTAGATAATGAAAATACTTTTTTTAGTAGAAATATAGAGAATACAATATATCAAATTGTTAGCAACAATGTTTTTGTTAAGACATCTATGATAGATAATAGTTATGTGTTTGATGACAACGGCGAAGAATATTTTAAATTTGTTGATAATATTGAGTGGAAAGATTATTCTAAGGATGAAATATTTGGGGGAAGTGATAAAGAACAACAAAATATTACCGATGAAGAATATGAAGATAAATTTACATATTTTAATGATGAAATTGTTTATAGTATGGTTATAATGCTTAACCCTGAATATGAACCAGTTGTTATGCAATGTATTATGCTGATGATGCTAGCACCTTATAGTGAACTAGACGTGGATATGACGTTGAGGTACGTCAAGAGTGGGGAAGAGAAAATATATTCTTTGATAGACTACAGTTTACAGCCTCCAGCAGACGAAGGCGAATATGTTGTTACCAATAGTTTTGACGGACATTTACAAAAGTATGATGGGCAGGAACTAACAATGGAATTTGCTGATCAAAGTATATTTTTGATAGAAGACTATAATACGCCTAATATTAATCTAATCAAAAATAAAGAAATATTGCTAGAACATTTTGAAAATAACCTAAAGTCATCATACAATCAATCATTAAATGTATCAATGGGTTCTAATAGATATGTTTATAATGAAGAATTTAATCATTACTACTATAATGAGAATAGTACAAACTGTGATTATATTGAAATAAACTTTAATGCACAAGCGCAAAATGAAGGCGAAGGAAATAATAGATTAAGATTAGTTTTATATGAACTCTACTTTGAACTGTTAAGTGAATTACAACAAAATAGTTAAGTTATAACAGTTTATCAATTTTTATATGCAAAAAAATATGAAAAATGTAACTTTATTAAACTTTTTGCTAAAATAGTGTTGCAAAATATAAAAAATTTGGTATAATAAACTTATATAGTTGTAAAATAAAGTAATATCGTTATGATTTATTTTATTCACAAAAGATGGAGGCGAAATGGCTACACAGTCGTTAAGTATATTCGGTGATATCGTTAATGGAATTAGTGGTATATTTACTAATATTGCGAATTGGTTTAGCGATAGAATTGGAGAATGGATTGATTGGTTAATCAATTCAATCATGAAAATAATATACGAAGTCTTGAAAGTTTTCTTTTTGATTATAGACTTTGTACAATTAGTTTTCCGAAAAATGGCAGGTCTAGATACTGTTTATGTGAACGGACAAGCAGTTTCGGGGGACTTGGCAAATATGATGTTCAAAAATGAAAATGTAATAAATGCCCTGATTGCATTAATGATTACGGCAGTTGTTATGCTGTTTATTGCCACTTTTGTAGCAATTATACGAAATAATTATAATGCTAAGGAAGCCAAAGATAATGCCGTCGGCCCTGTTATTGGAAAAGCGTTTAAAGCATTATTTTCGTTTATATTTGTGCCTTTGGTATGTGTTTTTGGTGTATTTATATCCAATGGGCTACTTGCAACAATTGATAGAGCGACAAGAGTTAATGATGCTTTGACTATATCAGGCCAAGTTTTTTCTGCTAGTGCGATGTCATCTAATCGGGTTAGGGTAGATTCAGATTTTGCGAGTAAACTAAGTAGTGATACATCCTTAAATTTTAATGGCACATTTATTGATGATGCTAATTTGCAATATTATTCCAGCAAGTCTGCTGCCGAGAAAATTGATGATGCTTTTGCTTCTAAATTGGCTGCTAATGGCCATTCAATTAATGCTCCATCTTCTAAATATAGTCATATGTTTAATATGCCTTCCCCTGGGACTATAACGTACTTTGACTATATGAATACAGACTTAGTTTTTGTATATTATGATCTTCAAAAATTTAATTGGTTATTTGCGTTTGCATCTTGTTTCTTTATAACAGCAGCACTGCTGGTTGCAGCATTGGGCGTTATACAAAGACTATTTGAACTGACGATTCTGTTCGCTGTTTCACCACCATTTATTGCACTTATGCCATTAGATGACGGAAAAGCGTTCAAAGGATGGGCGAAAAAGTTTATAGAAAGTACAGTTATATTGTATGGAACTGTAGTAGCATTAAACTTCTTCTTCATCGTTGCTCCAATCTTCCAAAACATAGATTTATTCGGTAGCCCAGAAGAATTTGCGTATTATGGTAAAGCCACTTGTGATTTATTTAATAGTATTGCTCAAATATTATTCATAATGTGTGCTTCACTATTAATTAAAGATTTCTCTTCATTAATCACTCAATTAGTAACAGGAAATGATAAAGCTGTCGGGTTGGAAGGAAAAGGTGGCAATGTTAAAGGTGCTATTGGTGCAAGCATGGGTGCCGCTGCAGGTGCCGCTGCTGCCGGTGCTGCTGTTAGTGCTAAAACGCATAAGGCTTGGAAAGATTATAATAGTGTAGAGAATAAACAAGCAAGAAAAGAGCAGAAAGATGAAAGAAAAAGAGAAAAGCAGAACAAGAGAGATGCAACTGAGAGAAGAGATGCTAGGTATAAAGTATTGAATGCTCAACACGATGCTGGCGAAATTACTACAAAAGATTATCTTAGAGCAAGTAGGCGAATTCAAGATGATTATAGAAAAGAAATGGGCGAGAAAGAAACAATGCGCACTCGTGCTAGAAATGTAGGTAGCAATATTAGAACTAAAGTAACTGGTGAGCCAGAAAGAGAAATGGGTAAGGCAGGTAAAGAAAGATTAAAGAATATCTATGATAAGGCTGACCAAATTAAAAAAGATAAAGATGATTATAGAGAACAAAGAAAAAATCTTCCTTTAAAGGATAGAGCAAATCCAATTCGTAAGGCGAAAGAGATATATTATGGGGATTCTAAGAAAACTTTGAAAGCATATAAATCTAGCGAAAAGACGAATTACAAAGAAGATATTAATAATACTGTTGCTGGTTTGAATTTGCAATATGCATTAGGAAATATAGATAGCGAAGAATACAAAAAAGATATTAAAGAAGTTACTAAAGATAGAAAAAATGAACTTAGAAATAAAAAGAATAATAAATAATAAATAATAAAAAGCGTGCATATGAAGTGAACCCCATTTTTGCTACCGCAAAAAAAAGGACACTTTACTAAAAATTCCTCTTATGGTAAAATTCCATAGGAGGTATTTTTTATGGCTAGTAAAGGACAAAAATTTAATTCTTACTCATCAGAACTAAAACAAGAAGTTTTAAATAAATATTTTTCAGGTAATGGTAGTAGAGTTTCTTTAGGTAGAGAATATAATATTTCTCACAAAACAATTAGTAATTGGATACATAAAGTTCAACATGGTAAAGATGTTTGTGTAG
>CASDSK010000012.1 GCA_949283525.1 uncultured Eubacteriales bacterium | reverse complement strand
AAACTATATAAGTAGTACTAAAGTAAAAACCATAAATAATTGTGGCAATGTAAACAAACAAAGAAAACAGATAGATACAAAACCAAATACTCTAATAAAATCTACACTACAAATAGTGGTGTGGCTTTTGGCATTTATATTAAGTGCAATTATAGTGTATTATAGTAATGTAGGAACTAACGAAATAAGCAAAGTCAATAATGTAATAGCAGAAGACACAAATACATTTGCAGACGAAGGTACCAGAGTGGGCAATGGCAGTGAAAGTGACCCATATCAAATATCGACGCCAGCCGACTTAATAGCGATGGCAACAAATATAAACGGAGATTCGTATGTTTATTATAATACCGAATATTATATATTGACACCAACAAATGGTGATACTTTGACAATATCAGCAAGTGATTTAGCATCCATAGGTAGCACTTGGACACCAATTGGGGATAATCCAACATATTCTAAACACTTTGGAGGAACCTTTGACGGACAAGGAAACAAAATAAAATTTGATTGTGACGTCACAATATCTACTGACTATGCCGGCTTGTTTGGGTATGTAGAAGATGGAACAATACAAAACTTAGGCGTACACTGGAACTCTCTTACAGGTAATGGGACATCTGTTGGAGGCATTGTTGGGCTTACTTATTATGGAGCAACAATCAGTAATTGTTATAACACAGGTAGCGTGACAGGTACAGGTAGTTCTTCTCAAGTCGGCGGCATTGCTGGGGAGAATGGTGGAACAATCAGTAACTGTTATAACACAGGTAGCGTGACAGGTGAATATACGGTTGGTGGCATTGCTGGGTATAATTGGGCAACAATCAGCAACAGTTATAACACAGGTAGCGTGACAAGTACAGGTAGTTCTTCTGAAGTTGGCGGCATTGCTGGGGTTAATGATGATACAATCAGTAACTGTTTTGTAGCATACAGCGGAACTGCAATAAAAATACAAGGAAACAGAGTAGGTGGTGTAGTAGGAAGGAATGATTTTGGAGTAGTAAATTATTGTTATTATGATAGAGAGATACAATTTCAAAACATAAGTGGAGGAAGCACTACGTCTGTTGGTATTGCAGGAGTGGCTGCTGTGTATGGATTAAGTAGTTCATTAAAATCACAAAATGGTTTCAGTTCTCGAGCAGGACTTAATGAATGGAATTTTACGAAAGATTGGGGATTTGCAGAAGTTTCAACTAATCCATTTCCGTTATTTCAATGGCAAATTACAGATTTTACGTACCAAATAAATAATGATGAATCTGAAACAAAAACTATGACTACAGTGATAGGTGAAAAAATAACTTTGCAAAGTCCTGAAGAATTAGGGTATAATTATCTTGACCACGAGTTTTTGTATTGGACGGATAGCGCTAATAAGCAATATAATGCTGGAAAAGAAATAACTGTATCGCAAGATATGACTTTAACGGCACAGTGGGAGCAAGCAAAATCAACTATAGATTTCACTATTACAAACAATACAGGGGATACTGTGTTAGTGGTATTTAAATATAAGGATAGTATAGCGACATTTAGAGTTGTTGGAGATATAAGTGCGACAAGTGGTGTAACAAAAAATTATTCATTTAAGGTAGCGCCACAAAGTGGGTGTGTCATTTATATCATAGGTGGCAATTACACAACTACTTTGACAGTGGATGGCGTATCAAGTACTCCAAGTGGTAATTCCTACACAATAGATTGTTCTAATGATGTAACTATGACTTTGACGGTTGGTTAATATTATACTATTATCTAAATTGTGAAGAAAATCATATTAAGTGAAAAGTATTAATAAATATTTAAATCGTTGTTTAATGTATATTTTGTTAAATAAAAGTATCGTATCATATGTATGTATATTAAATAAATTATCCTATAACCTATGAATTGTTAAGTTTAAGTATCTAATAATTTATATGTTATAAAATAAAAGTTCATATTATATAATTAAATAAAAGAATCATAAATTATATTTTATTAAGTTAAATCAGTAATTAATATATTCATTATTAGAAAAAAATCAACACATAGTTATTTATTGGTAATTTATATAATTTAACAAAAATATTGTTTAGTTTATATTGATATTAAAAGTATTATATATTTATATTAGTCGATAACTATAGACAAAAGTTATCAATAGAAATCATTTAGTATTTATATAAAGCAAAAAAAAGAAGAAATAATATAATAAGATAAAGTCTTATGTGTTATTTCTTTTTTTAGTGCTAAAAACTTATATAGAATAGATTTTTGTATCTCAAAAACCTACATAAAAGTAATTTTTATAGCATTGTAAAATCATATCGTATAATCAAAATTATGAATATTATAGAACCTTTATACTATTGTAGATATTTTAGTAGTGTAAATCGGCATAGTATACTGCAAATACACATAATACGCTAGAAACTTAATAAAATACGATAAAAAGTTGATATGATTTTAATTGTTTTATTAAATAAAATTAGTTATTATATAGTAACAAATTTAGATAATTTAAACTACTCTTTGATAAAAAATTAAAAAATATTTAAACATAAATTATTTGTAAAAATTTGATTTAGTTCTATTTAATTTATTGTTGGAGTATGGCTAGTTGTTTGACAAAAAAATAGAAATGTAGTAAAATATATTCGCGTTATAAAATGTGGGCGTTTTTTATTTTAATTTATATGCTCACTTATTAGGAGAGAAAATGAAATACACTTCAAAACAAATTATTGATACATTTTTAAATTTTTTTAAACAGAATGGGCACACACAAATTAAGAATTCTAGCATAGTGCCGGAGAATGACCCAACATTATTATTTATAAATGCAGGTATGGCACCTATTAAGCGTTGCTTTACGGGGGAAGAAGAACCGGTATCTAAGAGAATGTGCAATGTGCAGACTTGTATTAGAACAAACGACATAGAATCTGTAGGAGATAGGCATCATTTGACAAGTTTTAATATGCTTGGGAGTTGGTCTATTGGCGACTACTTCAAGGAAGGGGCTATTAAATACGCATTTACTTTATTAACAGAGGGTTTTAATATTTCAAAAGAGAAATTGTACGCTACTGTATTTAGTGGTGACGAAGAATTAAATTTACCTGCAGACGAAGAAAGTATAGGATATTGGGAGAAAGTTGGAATTGACCCAAGCCACATAATTAAATTACCTTTTGAAGATAATTTTTGGCGTATGGGCGACGGGGAAGGACCTTGTGGACCTTGTACTGAAGTGTTTTATGATACGGGTGATGAACATGGTGATAGTTATGAGAAAACAGGTTATTTTGACACTAAGAAGCGTTATCTAGAGATTTGGAACGCTGGCGTATTTATGGAATACTATCAAAATCTTGACAAGACTTACTCAAAGTTAAAATTCAAAAGTGTAGACACAGGTTCTGGACTAGAAAGATTGTTGTTAACGCTTAATGGGTTAGAGAGTGTGTACGATACTGAAATTTTTATTAATATTATGAACTACTTAAGGGAGCACTGCAACAAGCCTAATGAGAGAAGTTTAAGAATAATATGTGAACACATTAGAACAAGCGTTGTTATACTAAATGCCAAAGTAGAACCAAGCAATGTCAAAGCAGGCTACATTTTGCGTAGGTTAATGCGTAGGGCGTTGCGTCATTTAAGGACGATTGAAGCCAGTGATGATATGTTCATACGAATTGCTGAGAAAACTATTGACAATATGAACGAAACGGGGCTTAATCCTGAGTGGAATTTTGATAAGGCCGAATTACTTAATAAGTTCAAAATTGAGCAAGATAAGTTTAGTAAAATGTTATCACAAGGCTTGAAAGTTTTCACTGAATACATTGAGGACGCTTCAAATATAGTTGAAGGATACTTAAAAGAAGAATTAGTATTTAAGTTGTACGATACTTTTGGGTTTCCTTTTGAAATAACACAAGAATTAGCAGAAGAAAATAATATTAAAGTTGATGAAGATAAATTTAATCAATTACTCGAACATCACAAAGAAGAATCAAGGGGCGCAAATTTAGCAGTGTTTAAGTCTGGACTTGCTGACCACGACCCTAATACAATTAGGTTGCATACTGCTACACACTTATTGCATGCAACTTTAAGAAAAATGTTCGGGCAAGATTTACATCAAATGGGTAGTAACATTACACCTGAAAGATTAAGGTTTGATTTTAATTTTCCTAGAAAACTTACTCAAGAAGAACTTGATAGCATTGAGAAACAAATTAATGACATTATTAATCAAGGGATAGAAGTTGTTAGGGAAGAAATGTCACCTCAAAAAGCAAAAGAATTAGGAGCATTAGGACTTTTTGATAATAAGTATGGCGACAAAGTTTCTGTTTATTCTATTGGAGATTATAGTAAAGAAATTTGTAGTGGCCCTCACGTTTCAAACACAAAAGAATTAGGACAATTTAGAATTAAGAAAGAAGAAAGTAGTTCTGCTGGTGTGCGAAGAATTAAGGCTATATTAGTATAAATTAGTAGTATAGTTATACAAAAATAACATAATAATGAAAGTTTTGTGATATAACTATTTTAGTTTACAAGTATTTAGATAAGTTATCAAAAATGTTTACAAATGTTATTATATAGGTTAATAAAATTTTATAAAATAGTAATATTACGCATTATTTATAAATAGATTAACAAAGTTATTTGCTTAGAATTAGATAAATAATGAAATAATAGATATTATAATTTAATCATAATTTAAGATAAGGGATAGATATGGAAGAAAATAAATTTGTTAAGCAAGAATTACAAATGCTTAAGTTTTGGGAAGACAACGATTGTTTTCATAAATTGCAACAAAAAAACAAAGGACGTAAGGCATACAGAGTAGTAGACGGACCTATTACTGCTAACAATTCTATGCGTTTACATCATTGCTGGGGAAGAACAATCAAAGACGCTTTTATTAAATACAAAAGTATGCGTGGATATTCTTGTCATTATAGAAATGGTTTTGATGGACAAGGTCTTTGGGTAGAAGTAGAAGTTGAGAAAGAATTAGGCTTTAAGGGTAAGAAAGATATCATAGAATATGGTATGGACAAATTTACAGAAGCGTGTGTTGGCAGGGTAAGAAAATATTCTAAAATCATAACTGAACAAAGTAAGCGTTTAGGACAATGGATGGATTGGGATAATTCTTATTACACTCACACTGACCAAAATATTCAAGGTATTTGGCACTTTTTGAAAGTGTGCCACGAGAAAGGTTGGATAACTCAGGCAGATAAACCTATGCCTTGGTGCCCTAGATGTGGTACGTCTTTGTCTGAACACGAAATGAGTGGTTCGTATAAAGAAGTTGTGCACGAATCTGTTTTTGTCAAGGCGAAATTAGTTGAACAAGATTGTGATATTTTGGTTTGGACAACAACGCCTTGGACTTTGACTGCCAATGTTGCACTCGCTGTTAATCCAGAATTAGAATATGTCAAAATTGAATATGACGGCGGTGTTAGACCTTTGATTTTAGCCAAAAACGCACTTGGACATATTAAAATGGATAGAAAGGTAATTGACAAATTTAAGGGCGAAAAATTATTGGGGTTCCATTTTGAAACATTTTTCCCTGAACTAGATTGCCAAAACGGAGTAGAGCATAAAGTTATTGCTTGGGACGAAGTTGTTGCAGATGAAGGTAGTGGCGTTGTTCATATTGCCCCCGGATGTGGTGCTGAAGACTTTGAATTGTCATTAAAGTATAATTTACCTAAGATATGTCCTATCAATGAGAACGGGGATATTCTAGACAATTATGGAGTTTTCTCTGGTATTAATGCTGGAGAAGTAGCGAATTTAGTTTTTGAAGAACTAAAAAAACAAGGCAAATTCTTTATGACGGAAATGCACTCTCATAAGTATCCTATTTGCTGGCGTTGTAAAACTCAAGTGTTCTTTCGTCTTGTTCGTGAATGGTTTATTAAAACCGACGAGATTAAACCTCAATTATTGCAAGCGAACAAAACTGTTAAGTGGATGCCTGACTATGCTAGCAAGAGAATGGAAGACTGGCTTAATAATATGGGAGATTGGAACATATCGAGAAGTCGTTTCTATGGGTTACCTTTACCTTTCTATCCTTGTTCAAACTGTGGACTTTTGACAGTTGTTGAATCAAAAGAAGAATTAAGCAAATTAAGTGGTCAAGACTTAAGTGATTTGAAAGAATTACACAGACCTTATATTGATAATATACAGATAATCTGTCCACATTGTGGAAAGAAAGTTCAAAGAGTTACGCAAGTTGGTGACGTTTGGCTTGATGCTGGAATTACACCATTTACAACACTTGGGTACTTTGAGAATAGGGAAGAATGGGAAAAACAATTCCCTGCTGAGATAGTTATAGAAATGCGAGAACAAATAAGACTTTGGTTCTATTCGTTATTATTTATGAGCGTTACCTTAACAGGCCGTGCTCCTTATGAGAAAGTTTTAAGTTATGGCGCAGTGGTTGCTGAAGACGGTAGCAAATTCTCTAAATCTTCTGGAAACTCTGTACAATTTGAAGAAGTGGCTGAGAAATTAGGTGCTGATGCAGTCCGTTATTTATTCGCGAGTGCACCTACTGCTAATGATGTGAGATTTTCAATGGGGCTTTGTGAGGAAGCACGCAGAAAAATGATGCAGTATTCTAATGCTTTTACCTTCTTTGAAACCTATGCTAGTATAGATAAACCACAATGCAGTGGAGAATTTAGCAGTGATAATTTGCTTGACAAATGGTTATATGCTAGGACAAATGATTTTGCTAATTTTGCTAATGTATGTTACGAAAATAATGATACAGTAAATATTACAAAAGAGTTCGAGAAATGTATGGATGACATTTCTAACTTCTATATTCGCCTTAATCGTAGAAGATTTTGGAAAGACGGGCTTGAACAAGATAAAATTAATGCTTATAATAGTTTATATATTTCACTTAAAACTATTTCTCAAGTAATGGCACCTATTATTCCATTTTTAACTGAATATGTATGGCAGAATTTAGTACGCAAGTATGGTCAAAGTGAAGAAAGTGTACTATTAAGTGATTTCCCTGTTAATCTTGAAGTTGATAAGGCTATTTTAGATGAGTGCAACAAAGTTAGAGAAATTATAACAATTGCATTAAGTTTAAGAAATCAAGCACAAATCAAAGTTAAGCAACCTATTCAAACGCTTTATGTAGACAAAGCGTATAAAGATATTTGTGACAAATACGACAAAATCATAAAAAGTGAATTAAATATAAAGGAAATTCAATATTTAGATGACTTTAATTTGTTGTGTACACCAAAATTAAGTATTAATTTTAAAACTGCTGGTGCGAAATTAAAAAATCGTATAAATGAAGCCAAAGATTATATTAATAATTTATCAATTAATGAAACAAAAGACATTTTGAATAATATGCAAAATGGTAAAGCCGTTAAATTAAGTAATTTTGAAGTAGACTTTAACCTTGGTATGTTTAATGTTGAACACGTATTTAATGATAACATTGTAGCAAACATCGAAAATATTAAAGTAGCATTAGATATAAGTCAAAGTGACGCATTAGAAAGAGAAGGTGTTTTACGTGAATTACTTAGAAATTTGCAGGTAATGCGAAAAGAAGCAGGGTATGAAGTTTCTGATAGAGTTAAAATTGATTTATCCACAAATTCACAGGTTTTGAATGAAATTGTGGAGAAAGAAAAAGAATTTATTCAAAATGAAACTTTAAGTACTATAATTTCTTTAGATAATTATGATTTATGTAAGGAATTAAATATCAAAGATATGAAATTAAATGTAAAAATTAAGAAATAGGAGCAAATTTGGATAATTTTGAAGTTGTTAACAATGTTTTAGTGAACTTATTTAATAAAATTTTATTTAATGAAGAGATTATTTTAAAAAAGCGTGTTGGAGCAGATTTATCTATTAAAGATATACACATTCTACAAGCGATTAATGATAATAAAGATTATCCTACATCTTCTAATGTTGCTAAAACTTTAAATATTACATTAGGGACTTTAACAATTGCAATTAATAGGTTAGTTCAAAAAGGCTATGTTATAAGACAAAGAGATAGTGAAGACAAAAGAAAGGTACAATTGGCTTTAACTTCAAAAGGCACAAAAGTCAATAATATACATCAAGATTTTCATAGAAAAATGGTAGATGAAATATTAAATGAACTGAACCTAAAAGAACAAGATATTTTGGTGCTTGTTATAAAAAAGATAAGTGAAATTTTTGATATTAAGGATTAGGCTATGGATAATATAGTTTCAATAACAGGATGCGAAAATTACGAAGAAGACAAAGTCTTTGTGGCTGTAAAGCAGTGCATTGATAATTTGGGTGGAATTGATAAGTTTGTCAAAAGTGGCCAAAAAGTGGCTTTGAAAGTTAATTTATTAATGAAAGCCGTTCCGTCTAAATGTGCAACAACTCATCCTGCTGTAGTTGGGTCTGTGGCTAGACTTTGCAGAGAGATTGGTGCAGAAGTTATTATTGTAGATAGTGCTGGTGGCCCATTTAATGCTACTTATATGAACGCGATTTACAAGGCAAGTGGAATGTTGGATGTTAGTTCTAAATATGAAGTAGAATTAAACCAAAATTATGATTTTATAAATGTTAGAAATGAGCAAGCCGTTGTTGCTAAATCTTTTGATATTCTCAAAACTTTGTATGATGCTGATTGCATAATCAATCTATGTAAACTTAAGACGCACGCATTTACTGGGTTTACAAACGCCGTCAAAAATATGTTTGGTGCAATACCAGGGTTAACAAAAGTTGAGATGCACGGAAAGTATAGAGATATTAGCACGTTTTGTGATTTTCTCTATGACATTAATACATATTTTGGAGACAAAATTGTTTTGAATATCAGTGATGCAGTGGACGCTATGGAAGGAGAAGGTCCAAGCAACGGCAGACCTAGACACATAGGAATTATAGGGGCATCAAATAATCCAATAGCCTTAGATATAGTGGGTGTTAAATTAATGAACGCTGACCCACTTTCTATGCCTACAATTATTAAAGCGCAAGAAAGAGGTTTAATACAGGACTTGGATATTAAAATAGTGGGGGAAGATATTGACAATTACGTAGTTAAAGATTTTGATTTTGTAGTTCCTAATCTAAATAAACCATTTGCTAATTATGTTCCACAATCATTACAAAAGTTTATACAAAAAATAATGACACAAAGACCTAAGATAGTTCAAAAACATTGCAAAGGCTGTCAAAAATGTTTTAACCATTGCCCTGTACATGCTATTTCAATGATAGAGAAGAATGGTAAAAAAATAGCATTAATAGATTATGATAAATGTATTAAATGTTTTTGTTGTCAAGAATTATGCCCATTTGGAGTAATTAAAATTAAATCTGGAGTTGTGTATAAATTAGTACATATAAATACAAAAAAAAGAAGAAAATAAAGGTTATTTTGCCGAACAAGATAAACACAAGGCAAAATAACCTTTTTTGTTTTGTCATTTTTGACAAAAATTTAGCAAGTCTTTCAAAAATATTGACTTTAATTGTAGAATTATATATAATAATATAATTATAGTATGTAATAATATATACTATGTTTAATCATTAATGTAATTATAAATTTATATATACTATAAGTCTTTGACTTATAAATGGGAAAATATGAGTACAAACGAAACAAAAAAGTCTAAATCTTTCGAATTTAATAGAAGAAGCATAATAGCGTTAATTATAATTTCGCTTGTAGGGGTTATAAGTGGTGTATTCATTGGTGGGTTTTTTATTGGTCCTCAAGTGCCTGATTATTCGCAATATGATGAAGCGAGTTTAAGAGATGATGCGAAAGCACTCTCAGATAAAGCACAAAATAAATCACCTTCATTATATAAGCCTTATGAGATTTTTGAAATTGCAGAATATAGGTTATTTAGTCACGGAAGCGTTCGTGTTAGTTCTTCAGGTGGAGTTGATACCATAGCATCACAGAAGATAGCAGGTATTAAGGCATTTGAAGATGGTGTTTATTTTAAAGAAAACATTAGTAAAGGAATAAAAAACGTTGGTGAACGTACTTACTATGATTTAGGTAAAGAAATTACAAAATATTCAGCGTCTAACATAAATGATGAAATGATTGCCACCTATAAGCCGTCTCAAAAAATAGATTATAATGAATATCTAGAAATAAATGGAGTACCAATGACGTCTTTTGTTGCATATATAGTGTCTAGTAAAACGGTACTTAATATAAATGATAAATATGAAATTATTACTTTAGATAACGGTCAAACGGGATACAAATTTAGTTTACAACTAGACCCTGTGTTTAGTGTAATTAATTATGTTAAACAAATAAAAAATCTTTCACAATTACCTAATTATCCAGCGTTTAATGATGTAACATTAACTGTTGTTGTAGACGAGCAATTTAGATTCATCAGCATTGAAACATTGGAACATTATACAGTAAATTATATGGGTGTAAACGCTAAATGTACGGGTACACTAGTAGAAAACTTTGAATACGGGTTATCTGATGTTATCCCTGAAACAATTATTTAATTTATAAGGAGGTTAAAATGAGAAAAATTCTAGCGTATACAATGACTTATATACTTATGTTATTCATTGGTGTAGCAGGTGTATTTTTGTTTTCCAATAAAACTGCACCTAGTAGTCCACAAGTACCTAATGCAGAACCTTCTACTATGGATAAAGTAGTCAGTAATTTAATGCAATCTAAATCTATTAACGTAGACACACAAATTGATGTCAACAATGAAGAATTTTCTTACATAATAAATTTAAACGTTAGTCTAAATATGCTAGAAGGCTTTGAAAAATTAGCATTACAAGGACATTTAGATATAAACGGAAATGACGAAACGACAAATATAGATTTCTCATACATAGATAACAATATTTATTTGTCTATGTTTAATACTAAATCGATTTTAACCTCTAACGACATAAACGGATTAATTAATATAATATCAAGTGTTGCATCACAATTTGTGCCTGATTTTGATGTTGAGCAGTTATTAGACATTAATATGTTAATGGGATTAATGAATAATGTTCAAGAGAATAAGACAGAAGACAAAATAGTTTTGTCTTTAGACTGTGGTTTTGGTGTAATTGAAATTGTAACTGATTTAGAGTACAATATTAAGACAATTAATATACCACAATTTACTTTAGAAGGCATTCAAATAGCGCCAAAAGTAAACTTTGAACAACACGATGAATTCCAAGACATAAGTAAACCTACAGACGAAGAAAATTATCAATCAATTGATAAAGAAATAAAATTATTACAAGCAATAATTAACACATTTACACAAGATTTCTCATTTGATGGAAAAATTAGTGATTTTGAATTGTTTGGTGCAGTAGAATCAGGCAATATTTATACGAAATTGAACTATCAAAATTATGAGATGCAATTAACATTATTTGATAAAATTGGTTATATAGAGTTTGGCCAAACAAAAATTAAAATTGACCAACAAGATATACAATATGTTATAGATATTATTAAACAATATTTTGGTAATACTCAAAACTTTGATTTAGAAACAAAAATATTGGGCATTGTAAATGAATTAAAAAATATGCAATTGTCTTCATTAGATTTGTCTAAAATATTTGATTTAATTGAAGTTGATAATGATGGAAATTATTATATTAGTTATGATAACATTAATTTGATAATTAAATTATATGAAGACCGAATAAGTCAAATAGCATTTAATCTTAATGGAGAAAACATAATTATTAATTTTCAAAATGAAAATGTAAATATTATAAAACCAGAAGGGAAATTTATAAGCCTATCACAATTGGTTGAGAAAATTAATGGTGTTGTTAAAACTGCTTTAAGCGACAATGTAGTATTAAGTGGCGTAATTTCTTATAAAGATTTGATTGCTAATATTACAGCACAATATTCATATAATAATGGAAATATTTATCTTAATGCAATTTTGTCAATAGAAGGTATTAATGTTAATTTATGTTTAATAAATAATAATGTATACCTACAATATCAAGGCGTTAAAGTTAAAATTGATAAAAATTCTATTGATTATTTAAAACAATATTTTAATAACCAAGAAATATCACAACAGTTAAATGGTGTATTGCTACAAATTCTTGAAATTGTTAGTTCTATGCAAATAAATGTTCAAGATTCAATATTAAATATTTTGTACAATAATGTTAACTTGAACATTGAAGTAAATGATGATAAATTATCAAAAATTGAATTTAGTTTAAATGAAATATCATTTTTTGCAGAAATTAATTATCAAGAATTTACAAAGGTAGATATAAATGAAGATGAATACAAAAATATCATTGAATTTATAGAAATTATAAACAATACAAAAGACTTATTTAATAATGAATTATTAATTGAAGTTAATATAAAATACCAAGATATTAAGGTAATAGGTTATTTATCAATAAACAAAAATGATATAAGAGCAGAATTAGTTGTTAACTATCAAGGTAATATTATAAATGTTAAATTCATTGATAATATAATTTATGCTGAATATATGGAATTGAAAGTTAAATTAAACATACAAGACATTTCAAAAGTATTAGATTTAGTTCGTGAGAATAATTTAATTGAAATACCTAATAATTTTAATGATATTAACTTTAATTTTGAAGAAATAATTAAAATTATACAAAATAGTTATATTAATTTTGAAAATGATGAATTGACTTTATCGTATCAAAATTATAATTTAACAATAAAAATTGTAGAAAATTGCGTAAATTCACTAAATATAACTTCTAATGACTTAAGTGCTTCATTAAGCATATTAGATGAAACAAAAACAATAATTGTAAGTAATGAAAATGAATTTATAGACATTATTAAGTTGTTGCCTTTTGTTGAAAGATTTATAGACATCTATCAATCAAATGGAATAAGTGGAGAAATAGTTATAGAATCTCCATACATTGAGAAAATTTTAGGTAGGATAGAACTTAAATACAAAGTTAACTTTAATAACGGTGTAGTTGGCAGTTTTGAAACTAAAATATTTAATAAAGAAGTTAAAATAAGATTATTAAATAACATAGTTTATTTAGATATTGACCAATTAAAATATTGTTTTAAAATTAGTGAAATAGAAGATATAATACAAACAATTTTGAATGAATTTAATATAAATTCTATTAATGAAATAAATTTTGATTTAACTCAATTAAAGTTGTCGCTTGTCAATGACAATGAATTACAAGTAATTTATAATGACCTAGTTGTGTCTATAAATAATGATAAAAACATTATTATAAGTTTAGAAAGCACGGATTTTAATGTCAATATTACAGTTAAACAAGGTATAAACCAAATTGAAAACATTGAAGGCGAATATCTACATATAACAAGTTTGTTTAATAAGATTTTTAACATAAAAAATCTAGTTGAACTAGGACAATTACAAGTAAGTGCAAACTTAAAGATTGATGCACAAAATATTTTCATTGTAGCAAATATTAATTATAAAGATTTCTTATTAACACATAATTTAACAGATTTAGTTATTGATGCGAAAATACAAGCACTAAATAAAGAATTTCTCTTAAAATTACAACAAGAAATAATTTATATTAGTGTTGATGGATTGAATGTTAAATTAAAATTACAAGATTTAGAAAAATTACAAGAATTTATACAAGATAATTTTGACTTTAATATTCCAAATATTAATTTAGATATTAATAATTTAATTACAAGTATAACTTCAAGCGAAGATAGTTTTGAGTTATTATTAAATAATGGTAATTATTTACAAATATTATTTAATAATGATATTTTGACAAATGTAAATTATTCTGCTGATAATATTAAAGTAGAATTAAATATTGACAATAGTGATAAAATAGAGGTAATACTACAAGAATATTATAGTAATATTATTGATTTATTGCCATTATGTGATAAATTATTGCAATTCTATAATTCTAAAGCAGTGGCTTTGGATGCTACAATCAAAACTATTTTATTGGGGAATGAACAAACTTTTGATGCTGGTATAAATGTTGATTTTAGTAGTTCTATTAAAGTTGATTTACATACCTCGATTGAAGGCGTCGAAATATCATTGTATTTAAGAGATAATATAATTTATCTTAATATCTATGGCTTAAAGATAAAAATAATTGAACAAGATATTTATAACGTTGTTGAATTTTTGAATAGTAATTTTGGTTTAAATTTGATAAAACCAAGTGAATTTGATAATTTTACTGATGGCGAAATTTTATTAGACTTTATTAACAAAAACTTTAATAATTCTTCAAATATTAACTTTAGCCTAGGCGATATTGGAAGTTGGGAAAATGAATTTGGCAAAATTCTTTGGACTTTCAAAAATGGTTTAAGTTTGAATATTGACTGTTCAAATTTATTAGATGTCATTATAAATTATGAGCAATTACAGGCAAGAGTCGAAGTAGTAGCGTATGGCGATGCAGTAATAATGAATACTTTTGATAAGAATGTTTACGTTTCAATTAATGAAATATTAAATTCTGTACAAATTATTTTGGATACATTGCAAACTAAACAATATAATTTTGATGCTAATGCACAAGTCTACAAAAATGAACTTTTAAGGTTTGATGTAGGTGTGGATGCTGATTTAGATATTTTGAATGGTATTATGTTTAGTGGCATTGCCAATTTGACTGGGGAACAAAATATTGAAGTCTCTTTAGATTATGACAATGAATTTTTGTATCTTAATTATGACGGATTGAAAGTTAAAATTAACAAACAAAATCTTAAAGAAATTATGGGTATAGGCTTGTCTATTTTAGGAATTGATGTAAGTGGTTTGTCAATTTTTGATAACATTGATTTTGATTTTAATTTAGACAATATTGAAAGTATTATGCCTGATATTGATTTTGGAAATCCTTTATCAATTCTTAAAGTTATAAAATCTTTAAATTATAATGATAATCAATTTAACATTGAATTAAATTCTAAGTACGCAACTAATAACTCTAAAAATATGAATGTTTTAATTGTGTTAAATGATGAAAGAGTAGAAAGTATAGACTTAAGTAACATTTATACAAGTGATATTGAATACTTCAATCTTAACATTGATTTTGGAGAATTTAAAACTATACAGCCAATTACTGAAAATTACATTGACATTTCTTCAAGTAGTAGTCTACTAAAAGGTATAATTAACACCAGTGAATTAAACGATTATCATATTGTTGGAAATTTAAATATCTTAATGGATGTTATAGGTATTAATATTGATTGGACAGTACCTTATGATTTTCAAATAAAATTAGTCGACAAAAAACCTGTTATAATGGCAACTATTGGACCTATGCCTGTTGTTGCAGAAGTTAACAATGATGTTCCGTACAAATTCGGTGATACCGTAAGCGGAATATATTGTGGACTGGATAGAACGCTAAGTGTTTATTATGTTGACGGTTATGTATATTTCTATCGTACTGAGAGAATACCTGTCTTTGCAAGCAAAGATAGAATCTATGAGAAGAAACTTAAAGTTTCAGTAGAAGAAGTTTTAAATAACCCAATGACTTATCTACAATACGCTTTAGGGTTCACCGATAGTATAATGAAGGCTATTTCGGACTCTATGGAATTGTCGAAAAATAGAACAAGGCCTATCGACTTAAGTAAAGTGTTAGTTGCTTATGACCATAATGACGATTATTATAATTTAACAATTAATTTAGGAGAAATTGCTAATAATCCACAACTTGATACAATGTATGTTGGTATTAAGACTACATATATTGAAAGTGCTTCAAAAGAATATACAACAGATTTAAAATTTAATATGCATATGCCATTTACAAATAATATTGTTATGGATTTAAAGACTTTTGATATGCAATTAATTGATATTAATAGTGAATTAAATTTTGACAAACTATATAATTATGTAAACACATATCCATATAATGAAGATGCACAGTGGGAGGCTAGCAATGGAAGTTGGTCTTTGGCAAGTGCTAAAATTTATACAATAAATTTTGTTACAAATGGTGGAAATAATCTAAATAGCATTAGTCAATCTGCTAACACTCCTCTAAGTCTACCTACCTATAATAATAGGATAGAAGACAACGGAGATTATAGATACACTTATAGTTTTGAAGGTTGGTACACAACTGGTAATTTTGAAGAAGGTACTTTATTTACTGATTCAAAAATGCCTAGATATGATTTGACGTTGTACGCTAAGTGGAAGTTAATTTCGACACAACAAACTCGAATAATTACATTTGATACACTTGGTGGTAGTCAAATAAACCCACAAAAATATTTGCCTAATGTGAGTGTAGATTTAAGTAGTACTATACCTACAAAAGCGACGCAGTATGAAGACAAAGGGTATAACTGGACTGGTTCACATATGGGTAAATGGACGTATATAGTAACTAGGTATACTTTTGCTGGGTGGTATCTAGATAGCGATTGCACCCAAAGTTTTAATGGCATTATGCCAGATAGCAATATAACCTTATACGCGAAATGGGATGTTTCAGTAACGACTGAATATTACTATAATTGGGAAAGACCATAAAAAAAAGTAGCAAATGCTAAAAATAATTGCATTTTTGCTACTTTTTTTGTTATAATAAATAAATTATAGAAAATAGAAGGGCAAAATGTTAAAAATCAAAAATTTAGTTTATGTTTCAAATGGACAAAAAATATTAGACAATATAAATTATGAATTTCAAAATGGTAAAATTTATGTCATTACAGGACACAATGGTGCTGGCAAAAGTTCTTTTGTTAAGTGTTTAATGGGATTAAATCGATGTGAAGGGCAAATTTTTTTAGATGATACAGATATTACAGAAAAAAGTGTTTCACAAAGGGCTAATCTTGGGATGGGCTTTGCTTTCCAACAACCTGTTACATTTAAAGGGGTAAGAGTATTAGATTTATTAAATGTTAATAATAAAAATATAAAGGTTTATGAGCAAGCATTAAGTGATGTGGGACTTAATCCACAAGAATATTTATTAAGAGAAATTAACACTACCTTGTCGGGTGGGGAACTAAAAAGAATAGAATTAGCGTCTGTGCTTGTACGTGATTTAAAAGTTGGAATTTTTGACGAGCCTGAGGCAGGCATCGATTTATGGAGTTTTAATAAATTAAGTAAAATATTCAAAAAATTTCAAACCAAAGATAAAATTACAATTATTATAAGTCATCAAGAGAAAGTACTGCAATTAGCAGATGAAATAATTGTAATGGAGAATGGGAAAATTATTAATAGTGGAACTCAAGAAGAAATTTCTACAATACTAAATAGTAGGTGATTTATGACAAATAATGAATTACAAAATTATATGTTACAACAAATTTTAGATAGCAATTATCATAACGGCGTTTATAACTTAAGAGTTGATGGGGTATCTATAGACAGACAAGATAATAAATATGTTAAGATTATACAAAAAAAAGATAAACAAGGTATTGATATTTTTGTTAAGGCTAATACAAAAAAGCAAACAATCTATATTCCTGTTTTAATTTTAAGTGGTGGAATTAATGATTTGGTATACAATGATTTTCACATAGAAAGTAATTGTGAAGTTGTAATTGTAGCAGGTTGTGGAATACATAATCACACTGACCATAATTCAGAACATAATGGAATACACACTTTTTATATAGACAAAAATTCTAAAGTTACCTATATTGAGAAGCATTTTGGGCACGGAGAAAACATTGGCAAAAAGAACTTAAGCCCTGTTACAAGTGTATATTTAGGCGAAAACTCTACTATGAATATGTCTAGTATTCAAATGGAAGGTGTAGATTATGCTGTTAGGTTAACAAAAGCAGAATTACAAAAAAAATCTACTTTTGTTGTTAAGGAGAAGATTTTAACACAGCATTATCAGTTTGCAGACTCTATTTTTGATGTTGTATTACAAGGCGAAGATGCTTCTACAAAAATACAAAGTCGTGCAGTCGCTAAAGATAATTCTAAACAAGAATTTCATAGCAATGTTGTAGGGCAATGCAAATCTTTTGGGCATATTGAATGTGATGCTATTATAACAGATAAAGCCAATATTATAGCAATCCCACAAATACAAGCGTTAGATACAGATGCTAGATTAATACACGAGGCTAGCATCGGAAAAATCGCTGGTGAGCAATTAAATAAACTTCTCACATTAGGTTTAGATGAGAAACAGGCTGAAGATTTCATTATAAAAGGCTTTTTGTCTTAAAAATTTTTTTAATTTAAATAATTTATTATAAAAAAATGCTATGATATGTTCACGCTTGAAAAACACATATTGACAAAAAATACAATTTGTTGTAAAATATGCTTAAAGAGGTAACTATGGCTTATTTTTTTGTATTAAAAATGGAACAACTCACAAAAGTTGCTTGTACTGAACAAGAAAGATTACAGAGTAGAGTAAAAGTATTCTGTGATACTTTAAAAGAATTAGATGAACTAAAGAAAAATAATTCTACACCGATAACAACATCTGCAGAGTTATGGCAAAAAGTAGCTGAAGGTTTGTCAGAAGGAAAAACAGCACTCAATTATATTATAAATTTAGAGAATGCTTACATTAAAGCAAAACAATATATTGAATTTGCAGATACTACAAGAATAGCATTAAAACTTTTAAATAATCAAATTTATCTTGTTAATGCTATACATAATAACAAAGAGTTAACGGAGAAGCAATTAAATTTATATCATAATTTTACTATAACAGATTGCAATGAATTATTTAGGTATTACACAGTATGGGATTATCAAGATAACATTTTGAAATTAGAAAATAAATACATTAATGACCAAGACAAAATTGATGAAATGCAACAAGGTATGATTAAGTACAGTATAGAAGAAATGGGTTATGGCGATTATGTTAATGAATTAATAAAATTATATAACGAAGCCGTTGAAGAAGCTATAAAGTGGCAAGACACAATCATTAATAAATATGATGAAGTCTATAATGAACTTTGTAATACTAACAAATCCATTAGTTATAAATATGATAAAAGTTATACTAGTTATGATGAATCAAGAGCTCCTCTTGGTTATGAAAGCGCTGAAAGGTCACAATTAGAATATCAAAAATTAATGAATGAAGCTATCAAAAATTACAAAAAAGAAAATCTAAAAAAAGACCAAAAAGAAGATGTATTAAGTTTGTAATATCAATGTATTGACTATTTTAATAATTAATGTTAGAATATAACTAAGAAGGTATATATGGAAATAACTAAGGAAATGAGAATAGTAGATGTATTATCTATTTGCCCTGAGACAGCAGAAGTGTTTATGGGGTTTGGAATGCAATGTTTTGCTTGTCCAATGGGAGAAAATGAAACAATTGAAGAAGCGTGTCTTGTGCATAATATAGATGTAGACGAATTGCTTCAATTATTAAATGAGAAAATAACTAAAAATTAAAAAAGGAGTTTGATTATGGATAATGATGTAGATGAAAATGGAAGAGAAATGACTGCAGATACTAATCCATCAAATGCAACTAGTCAAGATGCAAATAAAGTAGGAGAACAACAAGACGCTTCTGCTGAAAACACAGACGCTTCTGCTGAAAACACAGACGCTTCTGCTGAAAACACAGACGCTTCTGCTGAAAATGAAGGACAAGATTCTGCTGAGAAACAAGATGATGCTTCTGTAGATACCACAAAAGATGAAGAAGTTCTTGAGAACGAACAAAATAGT
>CASDSK010000011.1 GCA_949283525.1 uncultured Eubacteriales bacterium | reverse complement strand
CTACACAAACATCTTTACCATGTTGAACTTTATGTATCCAATTACTAATTGTTTTGTGAGAAATATTATATTCTCTACCTAAAGAAACTCTACTACCATTACCTGAAAAATATTTATTTAAAACTTCTTGTTTTAGTTCTGGTGAGTAAGAATTAAATTTTTGTCCTTTACTAGCCATAAAAAATACCTCCTATGGAATTTTACCATAAGAGGAATTTTTAGTAAAGTGTCCTTTTTTTTGCGGTAGCAAAAATGGGGTTCACTTCATGATTATGCGTTTTTTTTTTAAACTTTTAATCACTAATAAAAATATAAGAAATTTTATTTCATTAAATACAATACGATAAAAAATTTGTATACAAAAATAAAATTAATGCTATAAACTTATAAAAAAATCTAATTATAGGCTTTTAGTATTAAAACTTTTACAAACCAATTACTTTATTTTTTATTCTTTTTATTACTTATTTAAAAATATTTTTATATTTATTTTTAAATTAACATATCTATAGTTTAATAAATATTCTTGTAATTAAATTTTTATAAGTAAGATTATAATTGGTGGGACTAAGAGGACTCGAACCTCCGACCTTAACCATGTCAAAGTTACGCTCTAACCAACTGAGCCATAGTCCCATATCATCTATCATAACAAATTTTACTACTATTGTCAATTAATTATAAAATGTTCTTGTTTAATGTATTAGATATTTATTAAACAAATGCTTATATAAATTAAATAAGTATAATTTATTTTTTTTGCTTAATAAAAAACTTATGCATATAATTAGCACAAGTTTTTTTTGTTTTACTATTTGTTCATAATATAATAATTTTCATCATCTATTTGAATTTTAATTTGATTTGTTTTTACATAAATAACTGTATAAACTTTGTTATCAATGGTTGTTAATTTATATGTTTCTTCTTGTGCATTTGTATCTTTAAGCCAAGTCCCAGTTTGTGCCGTTGTGGACGCTGGTGTTAATAATGTAAATTTGTTGTCTTTAGATATTGTTAAATTAAATTGTTCGTCCAACGATTTGGTCTTGTCTGTCAATTCGTTCTCTAGGGCAGTTCTATCTTTCGTAGTTTCACCTTGAGTGGTAGAAACTATTTTCCAAGTACCGTCAAAGGTTGTATTGCCACCACACGCTGTCATAAGTAAAATCAATGGAAGGGCTAAAAACACTATCCCTATAACTTTCAAAGATTTTGTCAAAACTTTTGTCATTTTATTCCTCCTTGTTTTGATAATTTATTATATCTTATAAATAGTAAATCATCACATAAGAATTATTGAAGGTTTTGTCTAAAAATGACTTTATTTATAGTTTAATAAATAAAATTACTATTTTTCATTAACATAAATAATTTTTTTATTTTGAGATATAGCGTAATTTATAGTGTATTTTGTTCCACCATCTTTGTTGTAAAATACTGCCACAACAGTATCACTATCATTAACCATCATTTTGTTTCTTAATTGTAAACATCCAATACAGTAATTTCCCAAAGTTGCATACTTGATTTCATCTGCGTTATCAATTATAAAATGATATTTTTTTGCGTCATAATTATTCCAATATCTTGTCTGATTTTTGCAGGGTAAGTAACAAAGCAATTTAATTTGTTTATTTTTTTTCTTTAATTCCAAAATTATTTCAGCGCACAAGGTATCAATGCCAATTGCCATACCACTAATAAAATTTGTATAACCTTCGTTTATTAAAGATAAAATTGTATTAGTTAAATTTTCCTTTAATTTTATGTAATCTTTGTTTTTGCTATGAAACTCAAATGGTAATTGTTGTGGGCGATGTCCAGTAAAGCATACATTTTTTGTCATACTTAAATTATATTATAATTCTTTCTTTTAGTCAAATTTTTAATAAAAAATATAAAAAATAAAAACATTTATGTTGTTATTGTTTTAATTTAAATTAATTGAATTTATAAAAATAAAAATTTAAAAAAGTAGGTATGAGTTATTTTAATTAATTTAAGCACTTGTTTTTTATTTATGTTAATTGTTTTGTATTGTATGTTGTATTTTTTTTATAAATTATTGATTTTTTTTGTATTGTATGTTACACTCTACCAAAGAATTAGTTGATTTAAGAGGTAAAGAATGAAAAAGTCGGGTTTAATCATTAGGTATATACTACATTAACTCTGTTTATAAAATATGTAAATTATTATAAAGAGAGGGTATGATGATAGAGATTAAAGATTTAACACATGGTTTTGGAGATAAAACTCTTTATAAAGATGTCAATATTACTATTAATAAAGGAGATAAAATAGGGTTAGTTGGGGCTAATGGTACAGGTAAAAGTACTTTAATTTCTTTATTAAATGGTACTCAATTATGTGATAAAGGACAGATAATTTTTCAAGGTAAATTTAGCGTAGGTTATTTAGACCAATATGCTAGTGTTGACGGCAATAAAACAATTTATGAATATTTATGTACTGCTTTTCAAGATTTGTTTAATTTAGAAAGGCAAGCAGAGAAATTGTCAAATGAAGGAGCAATTTCTCAAGATATGAAAAAGATTGAACGGGCTAGTCAAATTTATGAAGAATTAGTTAATAAAGATTTTTATTCTATAGAGAGCACAATAAAAAAATATGCGTCTGGTTTAGGCATAGATTTATTTGGTTATGATAAACTTATGAAGACTTTAAGTGGTGGACAAGCCACTAAAGTTATTTTGTGTAAGTTACTTTTACAAAGTCCTGACTTTTTGATACTTGATGAGCCGACTAATCATTTAGATGAAGTCCATATTGATTGGTTAGTAAGTTATTTAAATGAATTCAAGGGTACTTTCTTGATTGTTTCACACGATACAAAATTTTTGGACAAGATTTGCAACACTATTTTTAGTGTAGAATTCAATAAAATTGTTAGATATACAGGAAATTATTCTCAGTTTTTGAAGCAACATAATGAGAAAGTAGCATTACAAGAGAAGAACATTAAGTCACAAGAAAAAAAGATTGAGAAGCTAGAAGAATATATAGCCAAAAATAGTTGTAGGACAAATACTGCTAGACAAGCACAGAGCCGTCAAAAACAGTTAGATAAAATCGTTAGACTAGAGAAATTAAATGAAGCACCTGTACCTAAGTTCAAGTTTGCGTATTCGCCAATTAGGGCTAATCTTATATTACAAACAAAGGATTTGTCAATAGGTTATGACTATCCACTTATTGTAGATATTAATATGAAATTACTTAATGGCGAGAAATTGGCTATTATGGGTTTTAATGGTTTGGGAAAAACAACTTTAATTAAAACTATTTTAGGACTAATACCAGCATTGAGTGGACAAGTAGTTTTGGCTAATAATCTTAAAATAGGTTATTATGAACAAATTCTTAATTGGGAAAATGAAGAATTAACTGCACTCCAAATTATGAGAAATTATTATCCAAAATTGGAAGATAAAGTTTTAAGAGGGTATTTAGCTAAGGCAGGGCTTACGAGCAAACATTTATTACAGCCTATTGGTTCATTAAGTGGTGGTGAACAAAGTAAAGTAAAATTATGTAGACTAATGATTGAAAAAAATAATATGTTAATACTTGATGAACCTACAAATCATATTGACGTCAAATCAAAACAGGCGTTAGCAAGCGCTATCAAGAATTTTGAAGGAACTGTTATTTTAGTTAGCCACGAATTAGATTTTGTAAAGAGTGTTACAGATAATATTTTTAGACCATCTATATACAAAAAATAGTTAAGTTGGTCAACCTTAACTATTTTTTTATGTAATTTAATATATATTCTTTAAAATCATTGCCAAATTCTTTGTCATTAATTGAAAAATCAAAAATTGTTTTCATATAACTTAGTTTATTGCCAATATTAAAATGTTTGCCTACAAAATCATAACATAAAATTTTTTCAAACTTAGAATAATCTACTAGAGCATCAGTCAATGCGTATTCGTTAGTTTTGTTTGGTTTAACATTTTTAAGATAATCAAAAATCTTGTTTTTTACTACATACCTGCCAACGTTGACATAAGGGGTAGAAATGTCTACGTTTTTTGGTTTCTCTATAATTTCATCTAGTAATATTGTTCCTTCATTAATTTTTTTACCAACAACAACACCTAAATTTTTGGCTTCTTCTTTTGTAACTTTTTGTATGCCGATTATATTACAGTTTGTATTTTCGTATAAATCGATTAACTGTTTTGAAGCGCATTTTTCGTATTCATTATTTTTGATAAATATTTCATCTGCGTTTAATACCAAAAAATCGTGATTACCTATTAGTTTTTGTGCAGATAGTATGGCACTAGCAGTACCATTAATTAAATTTTGTGTAACAAATTGTAATTTTATGTTTTCACTAAAATATATTTTTTCTTTTGTTTTTTCACTAATTTTTAGTATATCTAGATAATCATTTTTGGAAAAATGTTTTTTTATGATTTCTTGATTATGTCCAACTACTACTATAATGTTTTCTATACCACACTCTACAACTTCTTTGATTATATATTCTATGGCTGGAGTATCCAAAAGGGGTAGCATTGGTTTAGGGACGGCTTTTGTGTAGGGCAAAAATCTAGTCCCAAAGCCTGCTGATAACACTACTGCATAATTTATCATTTCAATCTCCTAATTACGAATTTCTTTGTTTTTTGTGTACTTAATGTTGTTACTTCTTCTAAGATAAAACATATTATTTTCAATATCAAAGTCCACAATAGAGCCTGCACCAATTTTACAGTTATCACCAATCTTGCGTGGTGCAATTATTAAGGTATTTGAACCAACAAAAGTGTTAGAGCCGATGTGCGTTTGATGTTTTTCTTTGCCGTCGTAATTACAAATTATAACGCCTGCACCAATGTTAACATTTTTGTTTATAAAACTATCGCCTATATAAGATAAGTGTGCAATTTTTGTGCCGTCATTTATTTGGCTTTTTTTAATTTCTACAAAGTTTCCTATTCTGCAATTATTTTCAATACTGCTATAGTCATGTATGTGAGAAAAGGGACCAATTTTACACTCTTGACCAATACTTACTTGGTTATATATTTGTGATTCATTAATGTTGCAGTAACTATGTATAATGACTTCGTTATAAATTGTAGATTTATTAATTTTTGTGCCACTATGAATAATACAATTATCTAAACAACTGTCTATTATTTCGCAGTTATCTAGTATTAAACAATTATTTATAGTAGAATTAATAATTTTACAACCAAATGTTAGTTTTGACCCCTTAATTGTACTATTTATAATTTCATTGTATAAATGATTATTATTAATTTCTATAAAATTATTTTCATAATTATTTATAAAATTTTTCGGCATTTTATTTTGTGAACAATTAATTAAATTTTGATTATAAAAATTCATAATGACATCCTTTAAATTAGTTTATGTCAAAAAAATAAAATTGACAAAGAGTGAATAGTATGTTATACTACTTATCGGGGAAAAATATGAGTTATTATTACAAAAATAAAGTTTTAAAAATAAAAAACTTTGGTGAAGAAATACCTATTAATATTATTGATGAAGTCGAAGAAATAGAAATAATAGATGGAATTGAGAGTATCCCTGCAAGAGTATTTAAGAAGGCGAATAATCTCAAAAATGTTACTTTAAGTAAGTCTGTTATAAATATTGAAGAAGAAGCATTTATGGGTGCACAATCTTTGGAATTTATCAATTTAGAAAATGTGAAAACAATTGAGGCATGTGCGTTCAAAGGTTGTCAAAATTTAATAAGTGTAAATCTTAATAATATTGAGTATTTAGGGAATGAAGTTTTTGCTTATGCTCAAAGTTTAAGCGATATAATTCTTTCTAATAAAATCTCCTACATACCTAAGGCGTGTTTTCAAGCGACAAATAATCTAAAAGATATTTATCTGCCACCTAACATTAAAACACTATACGACTTGGCTTTTTCTAATTCTCGTATCGAGAAAATTAATTTAGAGAATGTAGAGATTCTAGGTGCTAATTGCTTTGAGAAAACTATGAAACTAAAAAATGTTAATTTAGTTAAAATCAAAAAAATGGGCAATATGGCATTTTATAAATCTGCAATAGAAAGCATTTCGCTAGATTTAGAAACTATTCCTATAGGGTGTTTTGAAGATTGTACTCGTTTAAAAGATGTTACGCTAAAAAACATAAAAAAGATTGAATCATCAGCGTTCAAAAATACTGCCATCGAAAATATTAAGTTACCTAAAACTTTAGAAAGTATAGGTGACATGGCATTTTATAATTGTGATAATTTAGAAAGCATTAATTTATACATAAAAAAAATAAATGCAAAAAGTTTCAGTAAATGTAGCAGATTAAAAAAAGTAGTGGGTACTGTGGAAGTTATAGAACGTGATGCTTTTAGTTTTTGTAGCAATTTAACTGCCGTAGAGTTTGGTAACCTTAGAGTTATAGAAGATAACGCATTTAGAGATTGTTCTTCTTTGGTTAACTTTGATTTTAGTAAAATTGATTATATAGGTGCTGACGCATTCTGTTCTTGTATGAATTTAAGTAGAAATAATGTATTAGACCTATCTAATGTTAAAACTATTAAAGATGAAGCATTTAAAGGTTGTATTAACGTAAAACAAGTAATTTGGCCTAATATTTCTTTACCTACATCTATTTTTGAAAATTGCTTTAATATTGAGAAATTTAATTTTCCTAATGGGATAAAATATATAGGCCCTTATGCTTTTTATGATTGTTCAAAACTAAATAATGTTATTATTCCAAAATCTGTTGAGAAAATATATGACAATGCTTTTACAAATTGCACAAGTCTTGAAAATATTACACTTCCAGATAATTTAGAAGTTTTGCCAAGAGGCATATTTAAAAACTGTACGAATTTAAAAGTTGTGCAACTTCCCCAAAATCTTAAAGTAATTAAAGAAGAAGCGTTTTCTAATACAGGCGTAAGCCAATTAGATTTCCCTGAATCATTAGAAGAAATAGATAATTTAGCATATAGCAACTGTCCTAATATACAAAAGTTAGTTATTCCTAATATAAATAAATTTTCGGAAAATGCATTTTATAAATGCGAAAATTTAACTTCAATAACTATGCCTTTAAAATTCTTAAATGAAGATAAAAATTTTATTAGTACTAATAGATTTTACAATAATTGTAATATTAAAGAAATGGTCTTATTTGACGAAAGCGAATTATATGCTATTAATTTGGAAGAAAATGAAGAAATTAAGAATATATACACAATCTTCTTAGAAGATAAAAATTTCTATTGTTTTTTAACAAATTCAAAGGTAATTATTATGAGTAATAATTATGAACAAATAATTAATTATGTCGATATTAAAGATTATAAATATTATAATAGAGTTTTTGGGGATGATAAATTTGATAATTATTTAGTTTTTAATTATGGAAACATTATTAGTTACTTAAAATATAAAATTTTTGCGAATTTAAATAATATTGCTAGTTCAAAAGTAGAAATTTTGGTGGCATTAACATTAAATATTAATCAAGTTAAACAATTTTATGATAATGAAAAGTATTGGAAATATACTAAAATGAAATTTAAGTTTATTGATTTTCCTAATGAAAGTGCTTTTTTGAAACTATGTTATAATTTGGGGTTATTTGTTAATGATGAAAAACATAAAATTAATGTATTAAATTTTATTAATAAAGTTTTATCAAAAGATGAAATTTTGGATGCTACAAATTTCGCTGATAAATTTGATAAGTTAAAAATTAGTGAAGAAGTTAATACAAATCTTTTGAATTTTTTCAAAAATAATTATAAAGACTTTGAAGAAGATAACAATTTTGCTTTATTAGTGTATGCCATCAATAATTTTGATGAGTTAAGCAAAATGCTTAAAGATTTTAATTTTCAAACGTTGCAAGACTTTGCTGGTTCAAGTACATACAAAAAGGTTGATAAAGGGAATGAGAAATTGGCTAGATTAGTTAAGTTGGCTAACTATACTCAATATGAGTTTGAAAATTTGCAGAGTATTTTTAATAAATCAAAAAGTATGCCTGAAAATGTTTTTGACAAAATTGATAAAGTTAATCAAGAAATAAATTTACAAGAAAAAAGAGTAGTAGGAAAACTATTAGATATAGTTGATGCAGAATTTAAGTTTGAATGGTTAAGCAAAAAAAGTGAATATAATGTAGTTTTAGGGGATATTTGTAAGTGTTGTGCTAGGTATGGTAGTATGGGTGTAGGAATTATGGAAGCACCAATGCTTGACCCTAGAGTTCAAAATTTGGTAGTTAAAGATAAATGTGGTGATTTTGTTGGTAAAGCAACAGTTTATGTTAATCCGTTGTCACAGTATGCAGTGTTTAATAACTTTGTTGTTAAAGATAAATACAACAAAGGCGAAAAAGGGCAACAAATATATGACGCTTTTATGCGTGGAATAAATGCGTTTGTAAGTGAATATGACAAAAATCATCCAGAGAAACCATTGTTAGATGTAACTGTGGGGATGAAGGGTAATAAAATGAGCGAATTTATCAAACAAAATCTAGAAAAAAGTAGTATATTGCTTAAAGGTGGAAAATATAGAGGTTATGAAGGTGACGGAACAAGCGAACAATATATATTATACAAAAGAACTAAGGAAAGGGAGACATAATTGTTATGGAAGATAGGAAATTAAAATTCCTTACTGCACAAACAAATGCTTTAAAACATATCCAAAATGAGAAAAATAAACTGAATAATTATATAATTGAACTAAAAAATGATTATTTATTTGCTGATGAGTTAATGAAAAAAGAAATAGAAATTATGGCTCAAGAAGCATTGAATAAACTTAATGTAATTTTAATTAAATTAAAAGAGATGTAAAATTTTATAATAACAGCAATATAAGATTAAAAAGTGTTTGGAAAAATATAAATTTTATGATATAATTCTCAAGAAGTTTGTAAGGAGGAATACAAATGTTTGAACAAATACAAGAAATCCTTGCTAAACAATTAAATATTAGCAAAGATAAAATAACCAAAGATAGTCGTTTGTTAGAAGATTTAAATGCTGATTCACTTGATTTTGTTGAATTATTAATGACTCTTGAAGACGAATATGGCGTTGTTATTAGTGATGAAGACGCAAAAAATTTGAAAACAATTGAAGATGTTTGTAAATATATTGAAAACAACAAAAACTAATTATAATAATCGATAGTAAATTTATACAAAACTTGTTTCTTAAATTAAGCAACAAGTTTTTTTAATTTTTTGTTTTTTTTACATAATTTTTCACATAATAATTCTAATTCGACATCATACGACATAATATACCAAAGGAGGGTATGATGTCGGCTATTGAATTAAGAACGGTCAAGGAAGCAGAATATATTATTTTAACAAAAAAAACTATTCGACAAACGGCTGAATATTTTAATGTTTCAAAAAGCACTGTGCATAATGATTTAAAAAATAGATTACCTAGAATAAACCTAAAATTATTTAAAAAAGTGCAAAAAATTCTTAAAATTCATTTTGATGAGAAACATTTAAAGGGGGGAGAAGCCACTAAACAAAAATTTACTTTAAAAAAACAAAAAAAAATATAATTTAATATTTTTTTTAAACTGCCTTGTATATCAAGGTTTTTTTATTATTAAAAATACTGATTTAGTTATAAAATATTTGACTTTGTATGTCGTTTTTTGATAAAATTTAAATGTATATTAAAAATAATATAAAATAATATATTTTTTTGTAAAATAAGTATTTTTGCACAAAATAAAAAAGAAAAATTTAATGGAGAAATTATGAATAAATTTATATGGGTTTGTTTGTTAATTATTTTATCTACGGGTTTATTATTTACGGCTTGTAATAATGACCCGTACAAAAATATGAAATTAATTGTAGATGTTAATTCCGTAGAAATTATTTTAGATAATGATACGGATATCAATGAAGATGATAACGAAGGTGAAGATAATACACAAACGTCTACGAATGTTGGTTACATTAAAGCACACATTGAAAACAAAAACAAAAAACAATCAAAGGTAGTCTTGTTTGATGTTGCTGACAAATCTATTGCCAAAATAGATGTACAAGAGAAAGATGGCATCTATACTGCGACAATTACAGCGCTATCTGCTGGCGAAACTATTATTACGGTAATGAGTCAAGAAGGCAACAAGATACAACAAATTCCACTTAAAGTAGTTGTGCCAATTACAGGGCTTGCATTCAAAAAAGATTTTTCTTTAGCTGTTGCAGTTGGAAACGAATATCAATTTAACGAAAGTAATTTCTTATTTGAACCACAATCTCCATTAACTAATCAAAGAGAAGTAAAATATTCATTAGAAACTGCTACTGAAGGTGTAAGCATAACAGAAGATGGATTATTAACAGTAACTCAAAAACCAGCGAACAAATATGTAACTGTGATTGCAACCAGTGTTTATAATTCTGCGTTAACGACAACAACAGATGTTTACATATATGATGCTATATCTACAGAAGACGTGCATATATATTATTTAGACAAAGAAATAATTGATACTATTCAATTAGGCAAAAACTCAAGTTTTAATAATATAAATCTTGAAGTTAGAGTTGATAATGCCGAAGATGAATACATAGCATATGCTATCCCTGATGATGTAAATGTATTAAAGGCTGAAAGATTTAATAATGGAAATTTAATTTTTAGTGTAACGGGCTTAGAACAAAGTTCTGTAAAATTAACATTCAAAGTAGGTATTAACGGAATTACTCAACAAGAATTTGTAGAGAAAACTATCACAGTTAATGTTATAGACTTAATTAAAGATATTTACGTTAATAAAGTTAGTCAAAATTCAAATGTAGTAGTTTTTGATAAATATGGAAATTCAGCAGAAACTTTGTTAGGAACAAAAATTTTAATTGAAACAGAACCTAATAGTGCTAGTAATAGAGAACTTGTATTCTCAGTAAAAACTGAGGATTTAGAAAATATTTCAAAATTAGATTTTTATGATGCTCAAGGTAATTTAATAGAAAATATTGCTGAATATAAATTACAAAATAGTGGCATAATTTATGTAAAGATTAATGATAAGTATATTATGGATGCAACATTTGAAGATTTTAGTTGCGTTTTAACTGTAGTGGGTAATCATAATTTCTCTGACGAAGTTTTAGTATATAACAATATAACTATAAATGCCAAAAAGGGCATTGATAGCATTGAATTTGTCAATAACAATACATATATTGATTATCAAAATACAGATTATCAAGAATTCCAATACATTGTCAATGATACTATTGTTAACGATTTAAGTTTAAGTACAACTCTAAAAGATTTTGATTTAAATAATTTAAGAATATATGTCAAAAATTCTAATATTATTGACGCTAAAATTGAAAATGGCAAATTATATATAAAACCAATTTCTGCTGGTTCTACTTCAATAACGCTAATCACAACTAATGGCATCACAACAACTCCTGCTAATATTACAGTCGTTGTGCCTGCTCATAATGTAGTTGTTGATGTGGATAGAAATCAATATAATGAGATTGCAGGGATTGAACGAGATGAAAATGATGTTCTATCAAAAATTAACATTAATACAAACTCTATAATTTCTTTATACTTAAATAAAGATATTAATAATGCAACAATTTGGGATTTACAATATAGTTCAAGTGAAACTTATGTCGCGACTATTAATAATCAAGGTGTTGTTCGTACATTATCTCAAGGTACAACAATATTGACAATCAATTATAAGTATGCACAATATGATGAAGAAGACAATTTCACAATACAAGAAATTTCGCAAGAAATTGAATTATTTGTATTTAATCCAATTACAACTTTTGATATTGGAAAGTCTTCGGCAATTTTGTATGATGTTAATACTATTGGATATTTAGACGCTAGTAAGTATTCTATAACAAAATTTGAAGTTATGATGAATAGCAATGCTTATATGACTAGAAAAAGCATTTATATGTACATAAATAACGAAAAATTTGAAATTGCCGACCCAACTAAACCTTATGTGATAGAAGGACAATACGGAATACTTTATTACGAAGGCGACGGGAAAGCAACATTTTTGGCTAGAATTAATAACAATGCAGATAGTGCATTAGTTGGAGTTATTGCTGAAATTAATGAATTTGATAGAACTTACAAAAGCATTTGTGATATAAGAATAACAAAAGCGACAACAGTTAATGAAATCAATTTGTATAATATTGATAATTATAAAGAAGGCGACAAAACATATTATAATATGTATTTTAAGGCTGGCTTAGGTTTAGGACAGGGAACTGATAACACACAAAAGATTACGGCTAACGTTTCGCCAACGAATGTTACAAACAAAAATTTATATTATTTTGCATATGACTATTTATTAAATAACGAAATTTCTAAAGATACTAAACCAAGTGAAATAATAAGTGTTTCACAAGACGGTGTAGTTACTCCACTTAAGGCTGGCTCTGCGAAAATTATAATTGTGCCTTGTGATAGATTAAATAACGACATTAATTTAGATGGTAGACTATCAAATGCAGAAATTTTGGCTAATTTACAAAAGTTACAAGCAGAGGGTAGTGAATTAAGATATAAAGAAATTATTGTAAATGTAGCAGATGGTACTTTAGAAAATCCATATTTAATTTCAAACGCTGTAGATTTCCTTAATATTTCAAAAAGTTTAAGTTCTCACTATGTACTCACACAAAATATTGATTTAAGAAATGTAAATTTAAGTTGTTTTGGTAGTTTACAGACGCCATTTACTGGTTCACTTAGTGGTAGATATTATTTAGTTAAACCTAATGACGAGAATGAAAGTGGGGTATACATAGACTCAAAAATTATCGGTATCAAACTTAATCAAACATTTGAAAACGTTAATGAAAATGTATATTTTGGATTATTCGGTGTTGTACAAGGTACATTTGATGCTGAAAATAATTTAATAAGCAGTTTTAGTAATTTATATTTAGAATTTGAAAGTTATAATATTACAATTAATAATTCAAGTGCAAGCAATATCTCATATTATTTAGGGTTATTATCTGCACAATTTCAAGGACGTATGGATAATGTCCAAATTGTATTTAGAAATAATGCACAAATAACAAATAATGCTAACGCAAAAATTATATTTGGTAGTTTGTCAGCGAATGTAATTTCGTTAAACGAAGGTAGCAGAGAAAGCATTATCAATTTATGCAAAACAAGTGGTAATGGGAATGTAAATATTAGTAGTTTAGCAGACGGCAGTTTTGTTGGTGGTTTAGTTGGTGTATTAAACGAAAAAACCAAAATACAAGGTCAAAATGCTTTCACAAATGACATAATCGCAGGAGATGAGGCGTTTGTATTCTCATTCAATGGTCAAAATGATGACGCTAGAATTAATTTTAATATTACGACGAACATAAATACAAATATGGCTGTTGGTGGTGTTATAGGTCTAAATTATGGCGAAGTTAACAATATTTCTGCATATTCTCAAATTTTAGTAAGAGATGAATTATTAAACAATTCTGGATACAATATTGGTGGCGTTGTAGGATATAATTTAGGCATAGTCAGTGATGTTTTCTCTCGTTGTGCTGTTGTAGGACACACTAACGTAGGTGGTGTTATAGGACTAAATGAAAGTCAAGTGAATTTAGCAGTGTTTGAGAGTTATCAAGACGCATCTTCATACGTTAATGGATATGAAAATGTTGGTGGTCTAATTGGACAAATGAATGGTGGTAGTCTAATTTATGGTTCATCTACTTCGTTTGGAACACTTGATAATTATGATGATGCTAGTGTAGATGATAGTTCATTTGGAGTTGTTGGCTACAATAATGTAGGTGGATTAATTGGTTATGCTCATAATAATTCTAACATACAAAAAAGTTACTCCAACACAAAAATAAGAGTGTACGCACAAAGTGAGAAAGGCGTAGCAGGTGGATTTATAGGTCGTATTGAGAGCGTTACAATTTCTAATTCATATTCTATAAGTGATTTATACAAAGTTGGTTCTTATGAAGTTATTATTGGTGGGTTCGTTGGCTCTACAATAAGTGCTTGTACAATTTCTTACACTTATTCTATTAGTAATATAGATAATTACATTGGCGATTCTACAAATACTCCTAATACTACTAATTCATTCTATTTCGGTACAAATGGTACAAGTGGTGGGGCAGATGCTAAAACTCAAGAAGAATTAAAAAATACTAATACTTATGCTTCTTGGAATTTATTAGAAATTTTCAATATCAAAAGTGATGTAAATGAAGGTTACCCATATTTATTAATTAAGGGTGATGACTTTTTGACATCATCTCCATCTGCAATTAAAGTAGTAGTAAATGAAACTAAAGAAAATGAATACATCAAAGTCAGTGATAACCAAGTTGTCATTCTTAAACAAACTAATATAAATAATACTGAAGATTATCAAATATCATTTAATGAATTATTGACTCTTAATGTAACTCCATCTACAAATAGGGTGGTTAGAGTTAAGGCTACAGTTGTCGAAGGCTTCAATGTCGCTACGATAATAGACGGAGATATAGTATTTATAGGTGAAGGATATTGCAAGATTAAAATTGCTTCACAACTAAATGAAAATATATTTGATTATTTAGAACTTTATGTTACTAATGGCTTAGAGTCATTCATCAATAACTATGAAAATAATTTAACAATTCAATTAGAACAGTCAAAAGAATTGCGTTATGAATTTACAAACGGAGATAATACTGTTGGCAATGAGTTTGGCATAGCATACAAAGATTTGTTTACTTATGCTTCTATGAACTTTAGTGAAACACTTGAAATAGATGGCACAACATATAATTTTGTAGACTATACTTCACCTAAAATTATACAAGCAAATGAAGTTATAGAAAATCATACTTTTGAAGAAATTGCTTACATTAATGCTAATTTTGGTGGAAATTATACAAAAGTTTTATTGCCTTGGACAAAAAATGCAGTTAATTTATCTATTTATAATGGAGTTACAAATTTGCAATTAGACAAAAAGCAAGTTAGTATAACTCCAAGTCAAACAACGATTGTTAAAAATATAATCACTACTGACCTTGAAACTGATTTTGTTAATAGAATTCAAATTATTAATAATGACAATATCATAAATGAATATGAAATTTATGTTTTAGATGGTCAAGAAATTAATAAAGATAACATTGTAATAAATAAAATTGATAGTAATGCAACACTATTTGAAATAAAATTATTACAATATAGTTTTGACAAATCAACAAAAGAGATGATAATGCTTTTTGAGATTGTGCCTACAGTAGAAGTACAAAATACTAATGCTAATACAACCTACAATATTAATTTTGCAATAGTAGATGAAAATTTTGAAAATAAGTTTAGTCAAAGATTTGATTTAACTTTATTGCCACAAACTATCGAGAAAATATCGATTTTACATTATCCTGATGGAAATTTACAAGAAGAAGAAGTGGCAAGTGATAAAATATCTAGTGGAATTCAAGGTTTACTAAAAATTAATGTTTATCCAGCATTTAGCCAAGTTGACTATATAAATATTGTAAGCAATGTATCAAATGGCGAAAAAATTACTTTCGTTCAATATATTAATAATAATGGTATTTTAGAACGTATATATCCTGATGCAACAATAATAGATAATGGCATTAAATTAAGTTTGGCTTCGTTCAATACTATAAATGGTTATGCCTTTGACGGAAATTTATACGTCTCTACATTAATTAGGTCTAATATGCCTGAAAACATACCTTTTGTAATAACTGTTACTGCTTATAAAGATGGTAAGGAAGTATTTTCGCAATCAAAAACTTTGACGACTCAATTTGGTCCACAAGTTAAGATTAATTATAATTCTAACTATAATCAATTATATGCTCGTGGAACGTCAATTCAATTCCCTATCGCAGTTAATACAATGGAAGGTAATTTAAAATTAGAAGTATTGTCTAATGATATAACTAATGCTGGTTTTGACCCTACAAGTATTTCATTTAGTACTAATAAAACTAATTTCGGTGGTATGTATGTTGGACAAGTAACGGCAACTTTAAATTCAAGTGTAATGCTACAAGCAGGGACTAAAATTAGATTAAGAGTAACGCTTGAAACAGTGGTGGAAAATATAAGAATGGTTGTCGTTGATGAATTAGATTTAACTATAGTTGATTATATCATCTTAGGTACTTATGTCGAAGGTAGTAGGGTAGCGAATAACACAAATTATTTGGATATAAGTTTGAATAGTGCTACAAACCTTAAAGCACGTTTACAAACCTTATATGCCGTTAAGCCTAGTTACATTGATGCTAGTTCGACAGAAGGACAAGAATATCAGAGAATATTAAATAATATACAAGAGTTTGAAAGATTAATAACGGCTCAAAATGGCGCTAATGGTGTATGGTTCACGGGAATTCAGTCATTTGATGAGAAGCAAGGTTCAACTGAATATTATAAATATAATTATAGTTTGACAAATAATTGTTATTCTGTTTATGGTATTAAAATTGGTGCAGTTGATAAAATAATTCTAAATTTTGCATTTTATTATGATTATGTAGAAGGACAAGGTTATCAACCTATACTATTTAATAAAAATACAGGTCAAGCAGGAAGTCATACAGTTTTTGACTATTCTAGCACGAACATTGTCAATGTAGAAGATACAACAACTGAAGAAGTACCTTTGCCAATTTATTCACAAAAAGAATTTGAGGCTATGGAAGAAGGTGCACACTACATTTTAATGAAAGATATTAATCTAGAATCTTATACTCCAAAAGAAGCATTATTTGCGTCTTTAGATGGTAACGGATTTGTAATTAATGTTAATTCTTGGCTTATCGAGAATGATGAACAAGGCGAAGTAAATGTGGGCTTATTTACAAAAGTTTCTTCACAAACAACTATCAAAAATGTTGTTGTTAATGTCAATAAACTGCTTAATTCAAAATATGATTTAACTAACAAAACTCAGGTAAATTTTGGGTTTATTGCAGGCGTAAACGAAGGAATTATTACTAATACTGAAGTTATGAATATAACTAAGTTAGGTGGTACTAATTTTGAAGATTTTGATACGGTAACTATCGAAACAAGTCTTTTGTCAAGTACCAACTATACAGATAATTATATAGGATTGTTTGTAGGCCAAAACAATGGATACATTACAAATTCAAGAGTTGGTAGAGATACGGGCGCAATTGGTAGTAGAAATAATAGTGGCAATGAAAATATTTGGAAAGTTAAACCTATTAATTTAATTGCCAATGGAACTATTGCTGGATTTGTAGCAAAAAATGATAACATTATAAGTTCAAGTTTTGCTAAAAATATAACATTAAATAATAGTTCTGTTGTGGCGAGTGTTAGTGCAACGGCAGGCTTTGTTGCTTACAATAACGGCAAAATATCTAGTAGTTATGCAGAAAATACTTTAGATTCTAAAACTGCTACTATAAAGTCTAAAGGCAGTATAGGTGGCTTTGTATATAATAATAGTGGTCAAATTGACAATAGTTATTCATCTTTCGTTATTAGAAGTTCTAGTACTTCTTCTGGCTTTGTAATGAATAATACAAAAGACGCTAAGATTAATTATTCTTACACTTCTAGCCAAGTTGCTACAGATATCGATAATGCAATGTATAGACCATTCACTGGTGTTAATGATTATAATGAATTACAAAATGCAGGAACTATAGAATATTGTTATTATATCAAAGACGCTACAACTACAGTTTTTGCAGATGACCCAGCAAGCCCTATTTCAAAAGAAGATGCAACAAAACAAAATAATTATATTGGTTTCTCATTTGTTAATAATAATGAATTATCAAAATACGGTGTTTGGAGTATGAATAGCGAAAGTTTACCATACATCAATTCTGCTAATTCGATAGCGATTTCACAAAGAGAGTTATCAAATAATTTAGATGCTACAAGCCAAGAAGAAGTAATTGGCGAACCTATGATATATGCATACTTAATTGGATATGAATTAGGTCAAGAAATTAATCCATATCTTATTGATTCAGCAGTTAAATTTGATAGTTTAATTGAAAGTGAGTCTGTAGATGGTGTTTTTGGTAATAATCTACTAGATACTGATTCAACCAAAGAGCGCACAACGAAACATATTAGAATTATTAAGAACCTAAACTTTGCAGAAACATCTGCTACGTCAACAGGTTTAAGCACAAGTAAAATTGTATTTAGTGGCGTTTTAGACGGAAACAATATGACGTTGTCTAATATTAATTTAACAGGTGAAATAAGTGCCGAAAAAGACCAAAAAGAATTTGGGTTATTTGAAAGATTAAATGCTGGTATAATCAAGAATATTAGTCTACAATACAATTCTGTTTCAGCGACAGAAATACCAATAGTAGGTGCGTTGGCAGGCACAGCAGTAGACTCTATTGTGCTAAATGTTAATGTACAATCTCAAAATATTAATACAAAAACATTTATTCAAGGTAAAAATGTTACAGGTGGACTACTTGGAATAGTTGTTGGACAAAGTGAAATACAAGCAATTTCAAGTGATGTTGGAGTTCGTTCTACTTATAGAAATGCTACTAATAACTTTAATGACTTGACATTTGAAGTTAAAGACGAAGAAGATACTACAAGTAATGAAATTATTGTCATAGGGGGCAAGAAAGTAATAATTAACTATAATAATACTTCATATGCTGGTGGTATATTCGGTGCTGTTATTTCATATGTAGGTGATACACAAAGCATAAGAACTCTTAAAGTAAGTGGCAATGTTGCTATAGGTGCAGAGCGCACAGGTGGTATTGTAGGTGTTAACTATGGCGATTTGTATGACTTAAATTTCGTTGTTAAAATAGACGAAAGCACACAAACCAAACAAGAGTTGTCAGGAGACGACGTTATTGGTGGAATTATAGGTGTTAACTACAATGCTATTGATAAGGCTAGAATAACTTATGAAGGTGACAACTTGACACTTGTTAACTCACTAGCACAAGGCGTAAGTGGTGGTAAAGTTGATTTATTCATAGGCAAAAGTAATTACATCGGTGGCTTAGTAGGGGCTAATATTAACGGGACAATCATTGATTCATATTCTAGAGTTAACGTTGTAAACACAGATGCAAAATATGCTGGTGGTTTAATTGGCTATAATCAATGTGGTAAATTTGATTCTATATACACAACAGGAAATGTTCAATCTAGTGTAGCATTCGGTGGTATGTTTGGGTATATGGACGAGTATAAAACACTTATTGACGGAGTAGAAACTACTCAAAAAATTAGTACATTTAATAACATTGTTTTAGCGAACAACTATACAGTAGAAACTAGTAAATTAGTAGACTCAAAATCTGTAAATGCTGGTGCATTAGCAGGTTATGCGAATGTTAATAATATTTCACAATTGTTTGATTACATTGCGTCTATAGGTACTAACTACTCTGTGTATAATATGCCATTAAATTCAGCCGGTACTTCTTATAGCGAATTAAAATTCTTTGGCTCTGCAATATATAATAGACTAGAAGAAACTTTGGAAGAATATAATGCTAAATTGAACTTATTAAATGATTTCAAAGATGATGAAACGTCATATAGATATAATTGGTTTGATACCAAAAATGGCGATTTTGCTAATGCTTCATATAACACCATTTATAATAATAGTTCTGTGGTATTTAATAATTATAATTATACAAGTTGGACAAAAGACGGATATGTTTTCCCAATTCTAAAAATCACAATGCAAGCATCCGAAATTGTTATTGATGATAGCAATAAGAATGAATTTGTTAAATTAATTAATGAAAATCCAAATGGTACATTTATAATCAAATGTGATATAGCATTATACAGTGGTTTAAATGGTGGAACAGGAGATTTAAATGAAGATTGGGTGAGCATTGGAAACGAAATTTTGCCATTTAGTGGAAGTTTTATTGGTGAAAAATTTACTGACGGAGATGGCAATGAAAGATATCCGGTTCTAAAAATTCAAAAAACGTTTATTAATTTTGCAAGAAATGCTAGACTGTCTAATTTAACTTTTGAATTAGTTAATAGCATCAACGAAAATATTGTTGGAGATTTAGAAACCAATTATTATTTTGGGTTAGTAGGTAATAGATTAGAAAGATGTTCATTAAATAACATAAACTTAACAAATAATAACATTTATTCTAATAGTGTAACTATACAAAAAAATAACACATTACAAAATGAAGACAATATACCTAATAATTATATTGGATTGCTTGTGGGGTATAGTGAAGGCGGCATATTCAGTAATATTACTAACGATATAAACTTGAAAGTTACGACACAAACGAGTAATAATGTTACAAGTCTAATTCCAAGTTATGTTGGTGGAGTAATAGGTTATTCAAATAGAACTACACTAACAAATATCACAAATCAAATTAATTATGACTTAATGAAAGACGGTACGAAATCATATCAATCATTAAGTGTAGAATCTTCAAATATTAGTTTTGGTTCTATAGTTGGTTATGCAAACTTCTCTGATTTAACAAACTTAACAGTACAAGAAGTTTGCTTACGAGAAAATATTGATGGAACTTCATCTTCATTAAATGCTATAACTGTCAAAAACATAACAAATAACCAAGATGTTTCTACTGATGTAATTTTTGGTGGTGTTATAGGTTATAGTAATTCTACAAGGTTAAGTGGTGTCAATAATGAACTAAGTAGCCTAGATGCTACTATGCAATCTCACAAGGATAAGAGTTACAAAATTGGTGGGTTAGTTGGCTTAAGCAATAATAGTACAATTACAGATTCTAATAATAAAGCCAAAATAACTGTAACTAATAATGATGATAGTGGTGTAGGAAACGAACTTTATATTGGTGGAATAGTAGGTTTATTTAGTTCAAAAACACAATTAAATGCTACTAATAATGGCGAAATTGTAGTTAATTTGACAAAGAACACTAATACGGCATATATAGGTGGATTAGTTGGTAATGTCGATGTAAACACTGCAGGTGCTATAATTGATAAATCAAGAAACACAGCGAACATTATGGTAAACGGAGTCCAAAACTTATACGCTGGTGGTATTTTAGGACGTGCTTATGCAGACAATTCTGCCATTTCATCTGCAAGCATTGAAGTATCACAATCATATAGTGATGGCAATATTACTATTCAAGGCGTTAACAATGGTGTGACAACTGAAGCATCAATTGAATATATCGGTGGGTTAATTGGCTTTGCTAACAGAATAAACGTCGCAAATTGTTATAGTGTTGGTTATCTAGTAAGTCAAACTAAAACATTTAATTTGCCTACAAATAAAATTGGTTTAAGTATAGGTGGGTTAATTGGAAGGTTAGAACATACAGCCAATGTTAATCCTACTATCTACTATTCATACTCGGCATGCGTTGTTAAAACTTATGCTGACGCTATAAAGAATTCAATCTATAGCCAAGGATTTATTGGTAGTACTTCTTTAACGCTTAGTACTAGTGCTACATTTAATACTTGTTATTATGCTTTGGGATTTGCACAAACAAATTCTCCAAAATTAGAAAATATGCAAACGGCTCCAAATATGCATGACATTACTGCTAATGCTGTTAAATATTTGGATTTAACAAGACAAAGTACGTATTCTAATAGTAGTTACGACTTCACAAATGTTTGGGTCATTGAAAACAATAGTACATTGCCATTATTAAGGTGGGCAACAGTTGATATGGGCGATAAAAAGTCTGTAGGTTCTGTATATCAACCTTATCAAATATCAAGTTTAAATTCATTTAAAGAAATAAACGCAGGTTTAGATAATGATAGTACTTACAAATATTTTGTATTAAATACCGACATTGATGCTGATGGCATTGAATGGCAACCTATAGATTTTAATGGTATATTTGACGGTTCAGGATACTCTATTATTAACCTTAAAGCACCAATATTTAATAATTTAGGTGTGAATGCAGTTGTTAGTAATGTAAATTTTAAAAACTTTAAATTAGAAATAACGACTGCTGGAAATAATGGTATTGTTGCTAATAGCAATAAGGGTTCAATTTCTTATGTTTCCACAAGTGGTGAAATCACCTTTAGTAGTAACATAGGAGATAGTTCTAATCCTACAAACGTAGGTGGTGTAGTTGGTGCTAACTATGGCTACATAGCATTTAGTTCAAATTATACTAATATAAGTCTAAACGATATAGACAACACTACGACTTATATCAATGTCGGTGGTATAGCAGGGTATATGGGAAATATTGATAACTCAATTTATCCTCAAATCTCAAACTCATATAATGCTGGTACATTATCATTACATCAAACAAAAGAAAGGTATTTAGGTGGATTGGTTGGTTATATCAAAGAAGGTGTTTTACGTGAGTCTTACGTATTTGGTAGAATTATACCTAAAGATGCAACAATTTTAACCTATGGTGCAGTTTTTGGTGGAGATACTGATTCTAATTTCAATGTAGATAACGTTGCTATACAAAACGTTTATAATGATTATTTAGGAACTTTATACCAATCAAAACAATCTTTAATTAATAATACAACTTTAGGTGAAATTTTGCAGAATGGAATCGCAGGATTTGATTCAAATGTATGGAGAACATTTGCTAATGATTATAATAGTAGACAAAATTCTACATTAATTAATTATGGTTATCCATACTTAAAGTACGCCTATAATAGTAGCGTTTCAAATAAAGGAAATGGTACAAAAAATAATGCCTACAAAATAACTAATCAAAGTGGTTTCGCATTTGTTAATTACCTTGAAAGTAAAAAAGATTCTAAAATATACTATTATATTTTAGAGAACGACATATATTGTTATTCTCAAGCAAATAGTGCTACTAATATTGCTAATTTAAATGGCATATTAGACGGCGGAGAAAAAACAGTTTATAATATGAACATTTTAATTACTAATACCACTCAAGGATTAATTAATAACCTTGGTGCTAAAGGAGAATTAAAAAATATTACTTTTAATAATTTATCAATTAGTTTTGACAGTGGTTTTCAAGGTGCAACAAGTGTAGGAACAATAATTGCCACAAATAGTGGTTCGGTTAATAATGTCGACTTAAATAATGTTAAAGTTATTTATCCTGAATCTAGTGTAAGTGCTGGAGAAGAAAGTGGTATTTTGAGCATTGGTGGTTTTGTTGGTACAAATAATGGTGATATTAAAGATGTTAATACAAAAAACATTGAATTTATATTATCTAATACAACTTTACGGTTTGAAAGTGCAAGACTAGGTGGTTTTGTCGGGACGGCTCAGAGTGGTTCAATTACAGAATCTACAATTGAAAATATTAAAATTTATTCAAATAAAACAGATGATAGTACTTATGTAGGTATTTGCAATGAATACCAATACGTTGGTGGCTTTGTTGGGTATAGACCAAAAGGCACTGCGTTCATAGAAGAGTGTGAAGTTTCAGATAGTGATGTACGTGAATCAAATCAAGAAACTGTTAACCAAATTTATGTGAATATGACTAATGCAGACAAGAAAACTTATATTGGTGGATTTTTGGGATATAGTTATGATGACACTGGTACTAACGTTGCTTTTGAAAGTTGTGTTGCTTATTCATATATAGATGTGCAAGATGCAGCTGTTAATAAAACATTTATAGGTGGTATTGCTGGGTATGCAGGTGCTGTAATGAATGACACTACAGTATTTACACGAAGCAATATAACTAATAATTCAATTTATAAAACTTTTGGACGCCCAGATAATAGTACGGCAATATTTACAAATACAACAGAAATTACATTTAAAAATAATTGAATTAAAGATAGTAATGTAATTTTAATTATAGAAATTCAATGACATAATACTAATAAAAAATTAGTAAAAAAGAGAACATATTGAACTAAACTCGATATGTTCTTTTTTGTTGAATTTAACTATAAATAAAAAAAATAAATGTTGCATTTATGAATTAGTA
>CASDSK010000010.1 GCA_949283525.1 uncultured Eubacteriales bacterium | reverse complement strand
AGCGAAACCATCGACTTTGGGTAAAATAAGGTCAGTAATAAGGACGTCAGGTTGAAGATTAACAATAGCGTCAATACAAGCGTGACCGTCATTAACGCAGGCGCAAACGTTATAAGAAGACAAAGTGCTAAAATAATTAGATAGTGCCTTAGAGTTATCGTCGTCTAATGCAATAAGAATATTCATAAAAACCTCACAAAGACAGGAAACAATCACTGTCAAACAAAGAGATTTTAGCACAGAAAATCCGAAAACAAAAGCGAAATAGTACTATTTTGTACAAAAAATAAAAGAAATGGTGTCGAATTATGTCGAATAAATCTATATTTTATCAATTTTGCCAAAAATTTATTAAAGTTCCTTAATTTTGTAATATTTAGTCATTATGAATATAATTTAATGCGAAAAATGTCGAAAAAAGACGATAAATGCTTGATTAAAATTATTCATTATGATAATATGTATTTTAAATTCATAGAGTTACAGGGGCAGAATAAATGAATACTAGGTCGAAAGTAATATTAGTTATAGCATTATGTTTTATGATACTCACTGCTATAATTTGCTTTATTCTCATCACGACTTCTGGTGTCACTAATTTTATTGTTAAAGTAAATTCTCTCAAAATGAAAATTGGTGAATCTGTCAATATTTCACAAATTGTAGATAACAAAAATTGTGAGATTGAGATTTTGTCACCAAATATATTGCAATTAAGAGATGATAAATTGGTGGCTTTAGATTATGGTGAGGCAATTGTTAATTTTACTTATCAAAATATAACTAATTCAGTTAACGTTAGTGTTTATGCATTGAATGCATATTTTGATAAAGCAAGCATCACGCTATATGAAAATTCTTCATTATTAAATTATAGTATTTTGCCTTTGTATATAGATAATAACATTTATAATAAAGATTTTAAATTTTATTATGACGATAATATTATTACTTATGACGGTAATGTAGTTAGAGCTGTAAGTATAGGTAATACTACAATCAAAGCCATAATAGAAGGTGTGGACGCTGATATAGTTTTGACTTGTGATGTTAGTGTCAAAAAGTTAGGTTACGTAAATTCTGTAGATACTTCTATAATAAATATGGTAATAGATGATAATATAGAATTTAATCGCATTAATTATGATGAAGGTGACTTAGTTAAGGCGAAGGTATCTTATGACGAGAGTTTTATTAGTATAGTTGACAATAAAATCTCTGCTTTAAGGTGTGGAGAAAGTGAAATTATTGTAGACGCACAATTAAGCGATGAGAATTACAAAAGGTTTGTTATTCCAATTAAAATTGAACCAAAGTTAGTTGTCGAAAGTTTAGACTTTTATAGTGGCGACACTATGGTAGATAAATTAATGGTAAATTATAAGGCTGATAAAACACTTGATGAATATATGCTTAAAATTGTTACAAATAGGAAAATAAATTCTTTACCGAACATAACAAATATTAATGTCTTAGATTATAAAATTAATGAAAATGAAGTGCTAGTTTATTTTAATAAAATAAATTTAGATAAAATAACTGTTACATTAGTTGACGAAATTAATTTAAGCACATCTAACTACGCTTGTGAAATTGAAATAGTAGAGTATTTACAAGATATCCACTACAATTTTTTACTTCCAAATGAAGTAAGTTCACATACTTTATATTTATTTAACAAAGATTATGAAACGCAAGCCAACAATGACAATTATTATGATTATGGGTATTTAGAAATTTTAGAAGATGTCGATATTTATTATGATGAGGAAATTATTTCATATACAAATGGAGTAATTAAGGCGTTAAATGTAGGGGAAACGGTCATTTCTTTGACTGCTAAAGATAATTCAAATTTAGTTGTATCGTTTACTCTAGAAATTTTGGCTATACAATTAAATAATATTATAGTAGAGCCAATAGAGAGTGTAGAACTATCAAATGAATTTACACTTAGTTATTCTATTGAACCAATTTATGCACTAAGCAATATTGAAGTATTGTGCGATAATGAGTACATAAAATGTAGTTCTAATTATTATCAAGCGATAAAATGTGGGAATACTGAAATTAAAATTATAGATAAATTATCAAATATCACAGCAAGTACAAACATAGTTATCACTAAGCCAAACTTTGAAATTGTTGTAAACGGACAAACTGTAGAAAAATTGCAATTACAAAACAAAGAGACAGTTTCGATAGATATTATAGGAGAATATGATACGATTAAATATTATCATAATGCAGAGATAACTGACGCTTGTGATATTGTAGAGGTTTTAGAGTGGGCAGGAAAATTTTTTGTAACGGCTAGAAATATCGGCGAAGTGGATATGATTTTTTATAATTTAGGCGTAGAAATATATAGGTTACATATTATTATTACATAACTAATTAATACAAAGATATAAAAGTCTTTGTATTTTTTTTGTCTTAATTAAAAATTAATTATTACTATTATTAAAGTAAATTAATTGCAAAAAAAAATTAAATTGTGTTATACTAAACTAAATAGATTATTATAAACTAATAAGGAGTACAAATGACTAACGCAGTTAAAGGTATAATCTTGTCAATAATAATAGGTATAGTTGGCTTTTTTATGTCTGCTTGTGGCGAAGTTGCACTTAAGGAAATAAAAATTGTCGGGTTGCCTAGTGGGGAAATTGTAGTCGGGCAAATATTTACTTTGAGTGTAGTTTGTCTGCCAGACAATACGACAGACAAGCGTGTGGAATGGGAAATGCCACAAAACGATGTTGTGCATATGCAAAAAATTTCGCAAGACTATGTTAACATTGAAGCAATTAATACAGGTAGAATAATTATAACGGTTAGGGCGTATGACGGAAACCTAACTGACAGTATAGAAATCGTCGTTACAAGTAACGAAGTAGAAATGAATTTTAATGATGCCGTTAATGGAGTCATCACTAGAGAATATAATGGCGAGCCACAAGAAGTTACTGCTAATTTTGCAAGTGATGACATAGTGTATTATTATAAGGAACAAGGACAAACAGAATATACTACAGTAGCACCAACGTATGTAGGAACTTATGACATCAAAGCAGAAATGAATAGTGACAACTATACAGGTTCGTGTGAAGGTGTGCTACAAATTTTGCCAAGACAAATAAACGTGCGAGCAGACAACAAAGAAGTACAATACGGTGATGATGAAGTTGCTTTGTCTTATAGAGTAGATGGCAAGATAACTGATGAAAATATAGTGGTTAGTGGCCAATTAATGCGTGAAAGTGGTATAAATGCTGGTAATTATAGAATTTATCAAAGTACAGAATTTACTATTAGTGGAGAAAAAAGCGAAAATTACAAAATTAATTTTATAGAAGGCAATTACTATATTAGACCTTGTGACATAAATGTGATTGTTAGTGCAAAAAATACCTATTATGGTATGGAAATAGAAAACCCTACCTACCAAGTTTTTGGACTTAAATATAAGAATACAGTAGATGATTTGGGTATACAAATAGAAGCGACGAGCGATAACTTAAGTGCTGGAGTGCATACTCTTAATTGTACTCATACAAACGCTAATTACAATTTAATTTATCAAAACAATACTATAACAATCTATAAAGCACCTATCACAATAACAATTGGCACACAAACCAAAAAGTACAAAACTATAGAACCAACGCAGTATGATTATACTATTTATAATGCTAATAATAGCGACACTTCACAATTGTTTTATGATGACGAATTGATTTTGAAGTTTGTTAGACAAGACGGCGAAGATGTAGGAACATATGAAGTCAATGCCGTTATAAGTGGAGATTGTGCTGATAACTATAATGCTACAATTAATTTAGGCAGTTTGGAAATAACGCCACGAATAATAAATATTCAAGTGCTTGATGCGACAAAACGTTATGGACAAGTAGACCCACAATACACTTATGAATTTTTGGAAAATGGTGATGAAATTGTAGATAATGAACTTAGTATAGAAGTCATTAGGGATAATGGCGAGAATGTTGGAGAGTATAATATTACGGCTATTGCTCACCAAGACAAAAACAATTATACATTAGATAGCATTAGTGGTAAACTAACTATTACAAAAGCCGTAGTTTATATCAAAGTTGCTGATACGACTAAAATTTATATGGATGCTGACCCAATCTTTGATTTTGAATATTTAGACAATAGCGATGCAATAATTGAAGGTAATAGTTTACAATTCGAATATTCTAGAGTGACTGGCGAGAACGTTGGCGATTATAATGTTTCAATGAATATAGTAACACAAGACCCAAATTATAGCGTTAGTACACAAAGTGGCAAATTAACAATTACAAAAAGACATTTAGTATATAATGTCAGCGATATATCTATTAGGTATAAGCAGACGCCATATCCTAGTGATGTTCAAGTGCAGTTAGACACATTAGTAGGGGATGAAAATGTAGAAGGACTAAATATTTTAGATTATTATAATACAACTATAAATTATGATAATTTTGTAGGGGTGTATCCTATTATATTTAATAACACTACAAAATTAGATAATTATGACATTACGTTTGTTGGTGGAAACCTTATCATTAATCCTGCTGAAGTAATTATCAATATTGATAATAAAATATTTAAGTACGGCGAAGAAATGAAATTTACATATCAATTTGACGCTAGCAGTGATACAGTTATTGACGGAGAATTAATTGTTAATCTATGGGGCGAAAATACTGACATTGGTACTTATGACATTCAATGCAGTGTTAGTGAGATAGAAGATAGAGATAATTATAATGTCATAATAAATGGTGCAGAATATCAAATAATCAAAAGGACCTATATTCTTAAAATTAATGACTGCACAAAGACTGTTGGTAGCCAAGACCCGAATTATAATTATAGTGTTTTTGAAGGCTCGGATGAAATACTAGAAGAAGATTTAGCACTTATACAAATTCAATACACAAGGACTGAAGGGGAAGAAGTTGGCACATATACTATATCTGGGCAAGCCACAGACGGCGAACATTACACAATCAAAATTATTGACGGACAACTAACGATAACACAATAATAAAATTAATAAATAATTAAATGAATATTTACTTAACAAACAAAAATAATGTGAAAAAATAATCAATATTTCTTTTCGATTTAAAATATTTAGTTATTAAAGTGAACACTCTAATTTAGCGTTTAGTGTGAAGAAAATACAATTCTATGGCTTATAAAATGAATATATACTACTATAATTATGATTATCAATATTTGGAATTTATATAATTTTTTATTTGTAAACACTCAAACTCTATTTGAGTGTTTTTTTGTTTTGTGTCGATAATTCATATTTTAAATAAGTAATTCATAAAATTAATTATGGACAAGATATGGTTAGTAATAATGCTTTTGTCATTAATTTTTTTGTTATTTTCAAGTCCTGAAACGGCTTTAACGAGTATGGTTACAGCGAGTGGGACGGCGGTAAATTTATCAATTAAATTATTGGCAGTTTACGCACTATGGTTAGGCATCATAGAAATTGTTAAAGAAACTCAATTATCACAAAAATTATCAAACTTGCTTTCGCCACTAATTGATTTGTTGTTTGGCAAGGTGGATAACAAAGCCAAAGACTATATCGCTATGAATATGTCATTTAATATGTTAGGTGTGGGCAACGCTGCTACTCCTACTGGTATACAAGCATTTAATGAATTGCAGGACGGGAGTGATAAATTAACTGCTACTATGGCTATGCTATTAGTTATTAATACTACGAGCATACAGTTATTACCTACTACGATAATTGGTATGAGAGTAACGTTCGATAGTGCTAATGCTAGTGATATAATTATGCCAAGTCTAATTGCCACAATTATATCTACCGTTGTAGGTGTTTTGTTAGTAAAATTGTTTTATTTTAAAAAAAATAAACGCTTTAAACCACACGATACAAAACTGCTAAAAAATAAATAATGGAGGAAGAAATGCAGTTTTCACAACTTATTGTGCCGTTGCTAATAATTTTTCTGTTATTATACGGTATCAAAAAGAAAGTAAATTCATATAACTGCTTTATTAAAGGTGCGAACCAAAGCATAGATTTGGTAGTATCGATTTTTCCATATTTAGTGGCGATTTTTGTTGCAGTTGAACTTATGAAAGCGAGTGGGCTTACAGCAGTATTTACAATTATACTAACGCCTATCTTTTCAATCTTGCAGATACCTCCTGAACTAGCAGAGTTAATACTTATTAGGCCATTTAGTGGCAGTGGCAGTTTGGCTATCTTAGAAAACATTTACACAAATTATGGCGTAGACAGTTATATTAGTCGATGTGCTAGTGCGATAATTGGTTGCAGTGATAGTATTTTCTATATTGCGACTATTTATCTATCACAAACCAAAGTCAAAAAGTTGGGCTTTGCTATCCCTATAGCACTTTTTGCTACTTTAGTTGGCGTAGTTTGTGCTTGTTTGCTTTGTAAAATTATGTAATTTAATGTGATTATATTATTAATTTATTTTGAATTAAAAAAAATATTTGTTATACTACTCTTAAGGAGATAGAAAATGAACAAAATTAATTTCTTTACAACTAACTTTTTTGTGCGTGACAAAAAAGATATGTTAAGTTTTTATCAAAGAGTAGATTTTTGGGTGTCTTTATTATCTTTAGTGTTAATAGTATTATCATTAGTTTTGGCTAGATACACAAGCAATGGTGGTGGCACAACATTTACACAAATGTGGAAAGGAACAGAAGGTAATTGGGCATTAGTTACTTGTGGACTGCTCTCAATCATAGGTGTTTGTTATGTTTTTGTAACTAATTTTATTCTCAGAAATAGCATAATGGCATCAAGCATTAACATTTGTTTAGGCATCTTAATGGCTGTTTCATTCGTTGTAGAATACTTAGTTTTAACTAAAGTAGGAGCATATATAGACGGGGATAACGTGTATACTATGGGAAATAGCGTTGGTGCTGGTTTCTATTGCGGTATAGTAGGTTCTTTAATTATAGTCGGTTTAGAGTTTTATAAATTAGGTGGTCAAGGATACTTTACTGCTGAAGATTTTATGAAAGACAAGACTAATAATGGCGTTGAAGTAGTCGACGGCGTTGTAGTAATAGACGGCGAGAAAGTAGAAGTTAGTAATGAAATAGACAAAGAAAATAAAACAAATATAAGAATTGAAGCAGATGGAGAAGTCCAAGAAAATGCTGATGAGAAAATAGTCAATAATAACGAACAAGTAGAGAATACGGAAGCAGAACCAAAAACTACTTCTAAGAAAACGACTAAAAATGCAAGTGCTCAAACAAAGTCTACAACCAACAAAAAGGCAAGTTCGACTAAATCATCTACAGGCACAAAAACTACAAAATCTACTACAACAAAATCTACAACCAAAAAAACTGAAAAATAAAATTTGTGTAAAATTATGAAAATTAGAATTTTAATCATATAGTAATAGGTTTAAAACATACTCATTTAAACGACAGAATATTAAAGAAAACATTTTGAATAAAAATCAATATGTTTTTTTTATGTTAAATACTTAATACAAATTTAATACAAAAAATAAAATACTTTAATTAATAAATTCCAAATATAACTAAAAATATAATTGTAAGAAGTGAGCAAATTAAATAGTTTAATTAATGATTAAAAAGTCAAAAAAAGAGCACAAAATTGCTTGATTAAATATATGAAAATGGGTATACTAAAAATGTACGGAAAGAAGTGCGAAGAACGAAACAAAAGAAAGGAGTGCAAGAGTTATGATAAGAAATAGAGTAAATATGGGGGGGGGGGGGCGTTCAAGGGAGAGTGTAGCACTC
>CASDSK010000009.1 GCA_949283525.1 uncultured Eubacteriales bacterium | reverse complement strand
CGGAAAGCAATCAAGGGATAGCAATCTATTTGTACGTTTCAATAAATGATGGAAATCTTAATGAATCGGTGTCAAAGTATATTCAGTTAAAAGTGGAAGATACAGGGGGAAATGTAAACGCACTTGTATATTCTGGAGTGTCGGATGAAAAGAATCTTGTACCACTACAACAACGACTCCCTGCCCCTGAGATGCAGAGTGCTTCCGCTTGGATGATTGGTTTTTATGATTTTGTAGGATATAAATCAAATTGGAATTTTAATTCAAATTTTGAAGATAAAGTCCAAAATTTTAATTTGAAATATTATAATTGGTATTATAAGTCATCACCTGTAAAGGGTATGTCAGCAGACCATTTTAAAAGTGATAGTAGAGTTGTATGTTTAAGAAGAAAAGAGTGGACTACTTTGTGGATAAAACAATATGAGTGGGTCGCAGAATGTGTAATAGATGAAGTTACTAATCTAAATTATAAGTCGAGAGGTCATGAATCGAGTGTGAGGTTTGCCAAGTATAATGCCCTTGATGTAGGTAATTATCTTATAGGAACTTGTTATTTTACTGATGTAAGAGCGAGAGTATATGCGATTTCAAATACTTCGGAATACGCTGATTCGGTATATTCTATTTTCAAAGGATATAATAAAGAGCCTTCTTATGATCCATTCCAAGGTGGCACCACAGAAATATTTAGTAGATACTAATCATAAACTAGATACAAAAAACATTTTTAAGTAAATAAACATACCATATAAAAAATAAAAATTCACGGGGTTTACCCGTGGATTTTCATTTAATAACGAAAAAATCACAAACTGAGTAAAGTTAGTTTTATTTGGTTGTGATTTTTTTTACAAGATTTTAAAGTTAAATTAATTTATACAAAATTCTTACTTTTTTTAATATTGATAATAAATTAGCAAATAATAAACAAAATAATATGGTAAATTATCAAATGGTTTACTATTGTATAAAACAAAAATATTATTTGGGTAATATACAAAATGTGTACAATCTAACAATAACTATATTATTGTTATTAATAAGTCGTAAAATTGTATTTGTCTTCACGCTGTAAACTATGAAAATATTTTATATAGATAGTCTAAATATTTTGTTTTTGTAAAAAATAATGATAAAATATACAAATAGGAGTATACTATGCCATCTAAAATTACTAAAGATAGTGGTGAAAATTTATTAAACAATAAAGATAATAATGAAATTCAAAAAAAATCTAGAGATAAAAAATTGACAAATAATACTGATACAATAAATATAAATAATGATAACAAAAAAGCAGTTAAAATTGATGATGCTCAATTAACTAACTCTAATAGCAGTAATAATACAGAACATAAAGTGGACAAAAACAATAATGATATAGGTAACAGTGATGAGAAAATAGACAAAACAAAGAATAGTGTTAATAAATCAAAAGCAAAAAAAGCCTTTACAATAATTTCTTGGGTTTTATCTAGTTTGTTATTTGTATTAGTTCTAATAATTATAATTTTTTTATCTATCGGCTACAAACCAGCAGTTGTTTTAACACCTAGTATGACACCGACTATTATGCCGGGGGATATGGTTGTATACAAAAAAGTCGATGTAACGACAATAAAAGAAAGGGACATTATAACTTTTTGGTCTTCAAATGATTCAAAAGAAAATGATGGCGTTTCTATTACTCATAGAGTAGTCGATATTATTGATGATGGCGATGGAACGATTTCTTTCCAAACTAAAGGAGATAATAATGATAGTGTGGATAGCAAATTAGTGCCACAAGAATTAGTTATTGGTAAAGTAGTTTTTGTTGTACCTTGGTTTGGAAGATTGTTCTTGTTTGTTAAAAATAATTTGTTTGTTATAATTTTCTCAATTATTTCAATCATTTTAATCTATTATTTAGTTAAAATGTTTAGAAATAAAGATGAAAACGATGATGAACAACAAAAAAAATTAGATAATAGTAATATTAATTCAATTCAAAATTGATTGTAAAAATTAACTATGATATTTATAGTGTATACTTTGTATATGCTTCATATTATCATAGTTTTTTATTTATTGTATAATTTTTATTATAAGGTACAAACTAATGAAAAGGGGTATAAATGAGTGAAAAATTTGGAAATTTAATAATTTTTAGTTTAAGTTTTTTTATTTTTTTGTTATTAATGCTTTTTTATTTTTTGCCTAGTTTATCTTATTATCAATCAAAGAAAACAATTAGTGGAAATATAACGGTGGGTCAAGCGACTTTTGTTTTCACGAACGATTTACCTCTTTTTGATAGTATAAAAAATTTTCAAGGTGGTACTATAAATGAAGAATTAAGCGTTATAAATGCTAGAGATAGAGTTGGTAATAACACAAAAAATTTAATTGATTGTTATCTTAGATTTACATATACTTCTACAAATGCAATAACACCTTACATTAATCCTGCCAAATTTATATCTAGCGATGATGGATATTATTATTATAAAAAAATCTTTAATGTTGGAGAAATAGTTAGGTTAATAGATTTTTTTGAAGTGGGAAAGATTTCTATAGAAGAATATTTAAATGGAATAAATATAGACATTAAAGTTGACGTTATGCAAGCATCAAAAAATTTGATACTAGAAAGTTTTCCAACTGCTCCAATTGATTGGATAAATAGTATCACTTAGAGTAAATTAATGTTAAAATTTGACAAAATATAGCAAAATTTTAGTTTTTTTTCAAAAAAAGTTCAAAATGTGTCAAATTTGCTTGATATAATTTTAAAAAAAGTATAAACTATATTTAATTAAAATATTTGGAGGTTATAGTGGCAAACGAAGAAAAATCAATGACGGCACCAAAATCTGCTACACCTAAAGCAAGTACACCTAAAGCAAGTACACCAAAATCTGCTGCACCTAAAGCAAGTGCGCCAAAGACGGCAACTCCTAAAGCCAGTGCCCCTAAGGCAAGTGCCCCTAAGGCAAGTGCCCCAAAATCTACGGCACCAAAGACGGCAACGCCTAAAGCCAGCGCCCCTAAGGCAAGTGCCCCTAAGGCAAGTGCCCCAAAATCTACGGCACCAAAGACGGCAACTCCGAAGGCGACTCCTAAAACTGCAGTTCCTAAACCAACTGCACCAAAACCAGCAGGACAAGAAGCAAACGCACAAAATATTGTTAATGCACAAAATGTTGCAAATGTAAACGAAAATGTGGAAAGTGCTAAACAAGCAGAGTTAAGCCAAAAAGTTGGCGATGGTGGAGCATCCAATGTTAAGAAAAAGCGTAGAAATAGAATTATAATTTATATAATCATTGCATTATTAATTATTGCTTTAGCAGTAGGTAGTTATTTCTTGGTTACTTCATTAACTAATAATGATGTACCACCAATGGCTGAAATTGAACTTACTGACCCTGAAGGCAGTGGCTCTGTAGAAGAAGGGTTAACTTTCCAAATACCTGTTACAGATTATGTTTGGGGAGAAATTATAGATAGGGGTATTGCTGTTAGTAATATTAGTGAGGCAGATATTCTTATTTGTTTCAAAATTGAAATTTATGATGAGACTAAAGAAAATTTAATTGAAAAAATAAAGGCATCTATACCAGCCCTTGAACAATCAAGAGATTGGACTATTTCTAAAACAGTTCAAGAAGTTGTTAATGGTAAAACTGTTACTTCTGTATATTATTACTTCAATGATTTAATTAAAGGCAATACAGAGATGGATTTATTTACTGAATATGTCGTTAACGCTGATGCTCAAACGCAAGGCGAATATGCTAATGATACTGTGTCTCCTGTAGTAACGGTACAATACATTAATGCAACCAAAGATAGTTTAAATAGTGCTGAAGGGGATTGTTGGATTCAAGCACCAAGAGAATGGAGAGATGTTGTTAATAGTAAAATAAAATAAAATAAAATGAAATCTAAGTAACTAATTAGTTATTTAGATTTTTTTATACAAATTACAATTTAAATGTATTATTCATAATTATTATTTTTGTTTTTTTGATAAATTATTTTTAAAGTTTATTATTTATTAAAAAAATTATGTTTTATAATTATTTATAATTATAAATTAATTAAATTATAGTTAATTAAGTGTTTTTTGTTTGACATAAAATACAAAAAATTGGTATAATTATATCAAAGCATTTTCTTTAGATTTTAAGCAAAAATCAAAGAATTTAATTGCTATAAAGCATAATAAATATCAATTGAGAAAAAATAATATAGGTTAGTTAATTTCTTATGTTAAATGGAGTACTTATGAAGAAAATTTACGCATTATTTTTATTATTAATTGTAGGGTTTACGGCTTCGTTCACAGCCTGTGGTGACCCTTATAAAAATATGAAACTAGAGATAATCTCACAAAAGTCTATAACGATAGAATTATCTAATGACAAATTAAATGAAGACGGTGAGATTGATTCTACAATCAATACTTCTATTGTAGAAGCCAAGATTAGTGGTGTTAAAGGTAATGTATCTAAGGTGGTTAACTTTGTTTCTAGTGATACAAGTAAATTGTTAGTTGTTAACCAAAGCACTGAAGGAGATACTACTACTGCAATTATAGAAGCCATCGCTACGGGTAGTGTTCAATTATTAGCCATTAGTGAAGAAGGTAGTCTAAGTGAAACAATCAACGTTAATATTGTACGTAAAGTTTTTAGCATTTCATTTAGCAGTGATTACAAGCCTGCAGTTTTAGTTGGCGAAACTGGTATGCAAATTGACACATCAAAACTTATCTATGAACCTCAAGATGTTAATAATTTAGAATTAAATTATAGCATTGTTGAAGATGTAGAAGGAGTAACGATTGACAATGGGCGACTAATAGTTACGAATGAGAATTTAGATTTTGTAACAGTAAGAGTTCAGCCAGTGATACGAAAAAGTGACGAAGTTTATGCAGATATTCAAGTGAAAGTACTCAAAAATATTGATGTTAATTTATTACACGTTTATAGTAAATATTTTACAAAAGATGACATTGGTACAGATTCGATATTAGGAAATGAATACAATTGGATAAAAAATAAAGAAGAAACTCAAACCATTAGTTTCGATTATGATAATGCTGACATTTTTAACAATTTGCGTATTAAAGCAATTATAACCGATACAGATGCAACTAATAATCCTAATGACAAAAATATAATAGAGAATTATACATTAAAGACAAACAATTCCTTGTCTTTGAATGCTGTAGATATTGGAACTACTCAAATAGAATTTATAATTTATTATGAAGGATACGAAGATATAGTTGTGTATTCTAGTTTAGTAGATTACACAATCGTGGATGCAGTTAAATACATTTCAGTAAATGACAATGTTTCAAGTGTAGATATATACAACAAAGATATTTCAAATGTATTTAAAGGGACTGATGTTACTATTAAACTATCTCCTGATAGTGCTAGTAATCTGAAATATAAATTTGTATTCCCTGAAGGGATTGAAGAACACATTATTATAACTACTGCTAGTGGTGGAAACCCTTATGACAACAATGGGTACATAAATAGTGGCATAAAATTAAAATTTTCTCACGATGGGCAACTTAATAACCAAACATTTGATTTAGGTATTGAAACAAGTGGGGCATACATAGGAGAACCTTTCACATTTCAAGTTAATTGTTTGACTATTGTAAATTCAATCATTATAGACCCAAGTTTAGAAAATATTATGTTAGGTTATAGTCAAGAACTACAATTAGGTACGACTAGAGATATTTATTTTGATGTAGCACCAACAGGCGCAAACAAAGATAGCGTTATAGTTTTATCAAATAATAATAATATTGCTGTTGTTAATTATGACGAAGTTACAAAAACTTATTATGTTGAAGCCAAAGGCATAGGTAATACAACTCTTTCATTTATGGCGAATGATAGAGTGCTAAAAACAATTAATGTCGAGTGTGTAGCACCATATAGTGGTTTTTTGGTAGACATTGACTCAAAGCAAGTAAACGAAAATGTTCGTGACAAAAAAATGGTTGATGTTTATGGCGAAAATTCAATAGAATTGATAGGACAAACATTATCAAATGCTGTTATCAAGGCAGGTTCAAGAATAAAACTTTATGTAAATTCTTATCCTTCATATTCTAAATTAAAAAGTATTTCATACAAACTTGAAGGAGTAGAAGGAGATATTAATCTTGTTAGTATTGATAATGACGGAATTCTCTTTACTACTGGTGAAGTGGCGAAATTTAATGTAATTGTAGAAGTAGTTGGGTATTATTATGATGTCAGTGGTACAGGCGATGTTGTTGAAATATCTCAAACAAAAACAATAGAATTTACTTCAATTAATCCTATAGAAAGTATTTCATTAAATAAATACGATGTAACTATTTCTGATATTAATACAGTGGGTATAGATGAGATTTCACAAGCACAAGTTCAATTATATGTGAATATAAATCCTACAAATGCTACTATTGATGCTTCCAATATTGAATGGTCTACAAGCAGTGAATTTCAAGATTTATTAGAAGTTCAAAGCGATGGTTCTGTTATTATAACCGGAAGGTTAAAATCTGGAGATAAGAGAACTTTCAAAGTACAGGCTAAGATTATAGATTATTCTGTTGTGCATACTGTAGAATGTCAAGTAACAGTTGTAAGAGAAAAAACAGTTGAGAACATTCTTTTGTATAATTACGACAATGCACGTGGTATTTATCTTAAATCTAGTGATGTAAACGCAGGATTTAATGGCGATTCATACCAAATATTTGCTAAACCAAGTCCTGCCGACGCAAAAAATACAAAATTTAAATATTTTGCTTTTGACATAAATGCTATCGATGATAGCATTGAAGGTTGGTATTGGGATGAGAGCCTATATACAAGGGTAGATTCTTCTAGAATACAAGTTAATGAAGATGGACTAATTACAACAGTTGATAAAGCCGGTGGTGGATATTCTGTTGTGTGGGTAGTTCCAGCAGACAATATTAGAAGTAACCCTATTGATTTTAGCCAAATAAAAATCAAAAGAGTGTTACTTGTTTATGTGGCAGACGGAACAATTGAAAATCCTTATGACATAACCAATTATGAAGATTTTCTCAATATATCAAAAGCCCCTGATAAGGCTTATAGAATAACACAGACAATAGATTTTTCGAGAATAAGTAATTACACACCTATTGGAACAGTTGATAAACCTTTCACTGGTTCTTTGACGGGTAAATATACTTTATCTAATGGTAAGACTATTATAAATAGCATTATAAATTTTGGATACAATTCTACAGTTAATCAATCTAGTTATCAAGGTCTCTTTGGAGTTGTTGGGGAAGGTGCAACTATTGGTGATTTAAATGTATCTATAAGGTCCAGTGCTATTGATGTTGAATTGTCAAGTGATGATAACTATAGTTTTGGGGTTATAGCAGGGCTTAATAATGGTACAATTAGCAATGTTGCTGTAACATTTGTTGGAAATTTAGAAATTATTAATGATGGTCAAGCAACAATATACATCGGTGGTCTTGTTGGAGAAAATACTGGAGAAATAGTAAATTGTCGTTCTCTTACCTATAAGCAATTCGGTATTGTTATCAATGAGTCAAAAACTGACACTTATGCTGGTGGACTTGTAGGCTTGAATTCAAACAAAATTGTTGGCGAATTTAAATATGTTGGGGATTTATTAAATGCTCAATCTGGAGATATACAAATAAATGTTGATTATAACGATGAAGCAGTTAATAGTTCAATTTATTTAACAAGTAATTTTGATAATGTTTATTTAGGTGGCGTTGTCGCATTAAATGATAGTGTCATTGACGGAGTTTATTCAAAAGCAACTTTGTCTAATTTGTCTAATATTGGTGGTGTGATTAGTGTAAACAATGGCAATGCGAAAAACCTTCGTTTTACTGGTTCTATTAAAGGTAATAACAGTGTAGGTGGAATAGCAGGTCAAAATGCTTTAAATGGTACTATTACATTTGGTATCGTGGAAATTTGCGATGATTTAGTGCACTTCTCAAATTTTAATAATAGTCAAATTAATAAATTTGGTGGCGTAGTTGGAGAAAATATAGGGACTATTCAATATAGTTATATTAATTCTTATTCTGCTCAAAGATTAGAAAATAACGTAAATTGCGATATTAATTTTGTAGTTACTGATGTTGCTAATATTATTAGTTTTGGAACTTTCGTTGGCGAAAATTCCGGAACAATTAATAAATGTTTTGATAACGTACAAATTGTAGAGTTAGCATTAACTAGAACTGACTTATTCTTTGGTGCTAATAATTCAAACATCACAAATAGTTATTCATTATCGTATTTAGGAGATTTCACAACTACAAATCAAACAATAATTAATGGCAATATTGATGATGAAAATAATTTCATAACAAAAAGTGGTATGAATTTTGGGAAACCTATGATTGTCATTGATAAGTCAATCTATGATGACGCTGGAGATGTTTTATTAACTCAAAGTCCACAATCGATAAATGTTGCTGTCATTGGTACTATTAATTATTCAAGTTTTGGAAAAGATGACGCTACTAATAGATATTACAAAGTGTCTGATACTCGTTTAATATTGCTATTAAATAATTCATTAGACAATGAAGAATTAAATAACAACGATTACGACATAAGCAAAATGTTTGATATTACGATTTCTCCTAGTAGTCAAAGAAGCAATACTATTATTGTGAGTGTAATTTCTGGAAACGATGTTGTTAAAATAGAAGGTACTAAATTAACAGTTTTAAAAGAAGGTTATGCTGTTTTAAGATTTGCAAGTGATTTGGATAGTGCAGTATACAAAGATATTGAAGTTTATGTTACTTATGGTATAACTGATGTAAATGTTCAAAATATTAGTCAATTTGAAGAAAATAATCAAATTTATAACATTTTAAAATTAAGATTAAATGCTAGACATAGTTTTAAAATTGATAACATTAATAGTTTAGTTACAGGCGATATTGAAACACAATATCAAGCATTACAAAGTGGTGGATATTTATTTAATTTTGATATTGCGAACTTTGTCGAATTTGACAAAAGCGTTGTAGAAAGCGATAGTAGGTCTTATTATGTTAACTATGCTGATGGCCAAATTATGACGGCTTTAATGCAAGGCGAAAGCAATGTAGTTATTAATCCATTTATTAGTGCTAAATTCTATGAAAACGATACACTTACTGAAATTAAATATGTATTTAAAGATATTGCATATGAGTTTATTTTAGAAGTTTATCAAGGAATAATGGATATATCCACACAAAATAGCAGTGAAAAAATTTCTCCTAGTGATTCACTAAATTACAATGTTAAAATACATACAGATTTAGAAGACAGTGTATTAGATAGTCTTAAGATATACAAAGGACAAATAACCCAAGACTCTTTGTTTGAAGAATATGACTTAACTTCAAGTACACTTGCTAAGACGATAACCAAAGATTTTAAATTTAGTATGAACATACTAGAACAAAACTTTGATGCCGATAATAACGAGAAGAATATTGTATTTGAAATTACTCCAAGTAGAGAATTAAATGGGGATAAAGCAATTTTACAAACAGAAGAATATATTTTAGTTTTCTCTGCTACAAAAGGTGATGGGACAAAAGTTAGTAAACAATTTAGATTAGTAATAGAACCACAATCTTTATCTAATATTCTTATTAATTACTATAATGACGGAGAATATTTTGACCCGTACTTGACAGGGGCAGGAGAAGAAGTTTCTACAAAGATTATCCCAGGGCAATATGGATTATTAGTTGTCAATGTTTGGCCAGAATACAGTATTTTTGATAGATTAGAAGTAACAAGTTCTATTGTCGCTAATGATGTTATAACATTTGAGCAAATGTATTATAATATTGATAATAATAATTATGATACAAGAGTACAGAATGTACAAATTATTGAAAATGGTATCAGTGTTCAAAGGCAGTCCACAAAGAAATGGGATGAAGATAACAATACTTATATCTATTCTTTTGATGGTAAAATTTATATTAGAACTATTACCGGTTCTAATGTACCAACTGGACAAAAATTTATTATTACAGTTAAGGCATATAGAAGCAATGAATCTATGCCATACATTACAAAAAGTTTGGAATTAGAAACGTTGCAAGCCCCTTATCTTGATGTAACTATAAAAAATGGACAATCGTATAAGGGCATCACTAATCAACATTATGTCGCTGATAATATGATTTATAACTTTGATGTAGTTGTTGATTCTACAACTAATTTAAGTGATATTTCTACTGTTATTACCGATAAAGAAGGTAATGTAGTTAATAATGTTACATCATATTTTGACACAGATTTTGTTGTATCTAATAATAAAAAAGTGTTAAAATTCAATATTGACAATACTACAGAAGGTGGATTTGAGTTAGGTGAAAAATATAACTTAGAAATCATCGTAAGCAAAAATATTAATGGAATTGTTACAAAGTCTAGAATTATAAAAACTTTAAATGTTGTAGATTTTCTAATAACAGGATTTGATATTGTTGATGCTTCGTTATCTTCTACTGATTCAAATTATATATTAGTTTCTAATGGTTTATTATCTCGACCATTATCTACTGATGGATGGCAAATCGCTATTAAACTTAAAACATTGGGTGGAAATGTAGATGCAATTCAAAGCGTTGAGAATAAGTTAAATGGAATTGAAACATTGTATGGAGATAGTTCTTATTATAATCCTTGGAAGTATCTTGTGATGTCGGGTGTCAATGCTGGTATGTTCGAAACAATAAATAATGAAAATGTTTCTAACAACTTTGTATTGTCTAGAAATCATAATGGTTACAATTTAACAGGAAAAACCATTGCTAATGTTGATACATTAATGGCAGATTTTAGTTATTATTATGATACTAATGGAAATTTAACTTTAGTTGGCAATAATCCTACAATTTCTACGGACGGTAGTCTTAGTATGAAATTTAGGTTAGATTTCTCGTTGTCAAGTTCTCAAGATAATCCTTTACCAATATATACAAAAGATGACTTTTTGAATATGGAAGAAGGGTTAGACTATATTTTACTTAATGACATAGATTTAGGTATTAATTATGAGCCTATAAACACAAAGATTAATTCTTTAGACGGTAATGGATATGCATTTATAATAAGAGGATATCAACTTCCTTTAGAACAAACAGATTCTATCAATTTAGGTTTGTTTGGTGTTGTAGATACAAATACTTTATTAAAAAATATTACAGTAAACTATTATGAATCTATAACATTAGATTTAAGAAATTACAAAAATGTATATTTTGGAACTATTGCTGGTGAAAATAAGGGTATCATCACTAATGCTAGTGTTAATCACCAAATAGGTACTAGTGGAGATACTGGAACAACTAAGGACTTAAATATTTTAGTTAAAGCCAGCAGTGAAGAAGGTGAAAACATTTCTTACATTGGTGGGGCAATAGGTCTTAATACAGGTATTGTAACTAATTCACAAGTTAATAATTTAAAATTGACAAGCAGTGGTACAATTGGTGGATTTGTAGCAAATAACCAAAACGTAGTGTCAAGTAGTTATGTTTATGCACCTACAATACAAAGTTCTAGTGGTGAAACAGGTGGTTTTGTTGCATTAAATACGGGTGCAATAAATACAAGTTTTGTACGTGGAACATACAAGGAAATACGTACAGAAGATGCTATACTCAATGTTATGGGTAAAGCCGGTGGCTTTGTATACCAAAATACCGGTACTATTGATGATTGTTACGCTAATATCAAGATAACTTCACAAAGTAGAAGTGCTGGTTTTGTGTATGAAAATACTGCACAAGGACAAATATATAATTGTTTAAGTTTATCTAACATAATACAAAATAGTATCGCACATATGCCTTTTGTCGGCACAGATGATAGTGATAGATTCCTAAATCAAGGAATTTTAACAAATGCTTACTTCTATCAAAATGAAAACGATAAATTTGTAACAAAAGATAATTATGGTCAAGAAAATCCTGCACAGAAGATGACTGAAGAAGATTTGAAGCTTGAATCTTCATTGTTAGGATTTGCGTTTAGTTCTAGCGAAGACGAATTTTCTGGTGTATGGGTACAACCTATGATAAATAACTACAATTATTTTAAATCTAATAATCGTGATAGCAATTTAGGATTTAAAGTAGGAGTTCCAGAACTTGTAGCACCTAATGTAGTTGCTAAGAGTGTAAGAAGAATTGATACAATTATTACTGATGAAAATACCGGAGAAACAGTTTATAACTATATTTATGTTACTGATTCGAATAATAATGGAGAAGAAATCTACGGTTATGAATATGGTTCTAGGTTTAATCAAGCATTAATTAGAAATGTTGATGATTTTGTTTACACTTACGAAAAATATAACAACGGTCAATTAGTCGAAAATTCTAATATTTATTCAAGAATAATCAATAATATTGATTTTGGAACTTACCAAAAAACATTAAATACTACAAAAGTCTCACTTCAAGCAAATATTGAAGGAAACGGGTTAAGTTTAAATAATATTTCTATTGTTTCTGAAGTTGATGAGAAGTTAGACGAATTTGGATTGTTTAAAAATATTAGGGGAAATACAAACAGTATTGCTTCTATCAAAAATTTAACATTATCATACTTGGAAGTTAAATCTTCTTCGACAAGTGTCGTGGGAAGTTTAGCAGGGTCAATGCATAATGCTAATTTAATAGACGTTGAAGTAGTCGGTGAAAATGTTACAGTTTTAGGCTCTAATATAGTAGGTGGTGTTGTAGGACTTGTAACCGGCAATTCAAACTTATATAGAATCAAGTCTAACATCTCTGCCAATGCTGGTTATAGAAATTCTGGAAATAATACATTAGTGTTTGATGATTTAGTTGTTGAAAATGCTAAAAATATATTGTATGTAAACGATTCACTATTTTATAGTGGAAATAATGAATACACAGAAATTTTAGAGGGAAATCCACTCAAAGATACAACTAATTATGTTAGTTATGCTGGGGCAGTGGCAGGTGTTGTAGAAACTAAGCACAAAGATAGCATTATGGAATGTTATATGTTGCCTAATGTTTTTGATATAACAGTTGATGGAAGTGTCAAAGTTGTTGGTACTACTGCTGGTGGCGTAATAGGAATGGCAGGTTTGTACACATATGTTAGCAATGTAAACTTTATTATTAGTAATTCAAGTTATATTACAGGTATAGACATTGCTGGTGGATTAATCGGTGAACTTCGTGGTAAATTATCACAAAGTAGCATTAAACATATTAATCAAGAAGCCATTAATAATTTAGCGTTTGGTCAAACCAGTGATGATATTAATTTGAATTTCTTTAAATCTAATACAACAACAAAAGCAAGTGGTGGACTTGTAGGATTAAATCTTGGTGGTACAATCTTAGATTGTATAAGTAATGCTTATGTGACTAACCCATATAGTCAATATTCTGGTGGTGCAGTAGGTGTTACTATTTCTGGGGATATTAAAGCAGTAATTGCAAGTGGAAGTGTTGTAGGTAAAGAGGCTGTAGGTGGACTTATTGGTGGCATTTTAGCAACTAAAGGTTCAGGAGATGGAAATTTCTATAATTATCAATTATTGCCTTTATATTACAATAATTTATTTAATGTTGATAACGAATTAAATTTTGAAGATGAGAAAAACAGTATGGTTCTTGGTTATGTAATGGCTGGCAATAACTGGACAGTAGATGACCAAAACAAATTAAAATCTATTAAGTATTGGGGTGGATTAATTGGATACTTTGACCCAACACTTAGTAAAACATACATTGTTACAACTCACCCTCAAGATGCAGATAGCGATGTTAACCTTATCAATTTCTATGTAGCAGGTAATAATGACACAAGTTTATTAAATTCTTGTGGAAATGAAAAGAGTGATGAAATAGGTGGGGAATGGATACATATTGCTGAACCTATTAAATTTGTTGACTTAAATATAGACAACAAAGAACTTTATTTTGGTAGTTATTATAGATTTGTATGGGATTTAACAAACAATTCAAAATTCCCAACAATAGTTATCAAAGCCGTTCCTGATGTAATTGAAGTTGCTAATGCTAAAGATTTATTACAAATAATTTGGAATTTGTCTGCAGACTATTTAATTGTAGATGATATAGACTTAAGTAAAATAGATTCTTGGTTACCATTAGGCTCTAATGTTGAACCATTTAGTGGTACACTAAGGTCAAAAGTTAAAGTTCAAGACCCTTCTACAGTTACTACTAGAAATACTTATTATGAAATTCAAAATCTTAGAATAGTAGCAAGTAATATGCAACACGTTGGCTTGTTTGGTGTTACGGGTATAAACTACAAGACTAAACAAGGTGCAGTTTTTGAAAATCTTGTTATAACTGTTGATGAAATTATTGGTAAAGATTTTGGCGAAACGGAATCTTTTGTAGGTGCACTAGTCGGAGAGGCTAGAGGCACAACCATTAATAATGTCCTAACAACTCCTGCATCAATTGATTCTGCTATCATTTCAAGTAGTAATTATACTGGTGGAATTGTTGGAAGAATGAGTAACCTTAATAGTAGTTTCTTTGTTGACGATGATGAAACCAAAGGTAATATCGTATTCAAAAGTTCTATGAACGATTGTTTATCTAATGTTAATATAGGTATTTTAATAAGAGATGATAGCAACGTAACGCCTACAAATGTAGGTGGTGCTATAGGTCAAATTTTGGCTGGAGAAGTTAATTATACTGTTAGTAACCAAACAATTACTTTAGCACAAAGTATTAAAGATGAAAATGGCAAAGTGACTTCATATAAGTTGTTAGGCTTATATGACGATAATATTGACACTACTAATAGTCAAGACTTAATTATTGGTGGCTTAGTTGGTTCTAATGGTTCTCAAACAATTAATGCTGGTGCAAATACTGAAGACAATGGTGAACAAGCAACAAAAATTACTAACTCTTTCTCAACTTCAAATATTGAAATAGCCAATATTAATTACTCTACAACAAACACTATAGGTGGTTTCATTGGTGTATTAGATGAGAATGGGGGTAAAGTAAGTATTGATTCTTGCTTTGCTATAGGAAATATTAATGTAAAAAGAGTGAATAATTCACTAGATGTGGAGAAACAAACGGTATTAAGTGGTTTTGTTGGAAAAATAAACTTAAAGAATGAGAGTTCTACTAATACATTAATTAATGAATGTTATAGTTTAGTTTCAATTGTAGACCAAACAGCATTGGCTAAAGTCAAAGGATTAGGATTAATTGCATTAGGCGACAAAGATTTAACTGACCAAGCAGATTCTAAAATAATGCAAAATAGTTATTTTGAACAATATTATGCATTGATTGAAGAAGACAAAAATTACGGAAAGTCTAGCCAAGGCATTTTGGATACATTTAACTCTAACAATTATAGCATTGGGGCACAAGGTGCATACTATCCTGTTTTGAAGAAGGGGGATTATTATTTAGGTCTTAATGATAGGTCAAAAGAATACTGTGTATTTAATCAGCAAAAAGGTTCAAGAATTAATCCTATTTTAATAGAAAAATCTGAAGACTTCTATAATTTGGATAAAGTAGACAAAAATAGCAATATAAATTATCTATTGACGGCGGACATAGAAAGCGTTAATTATGAAGATTCACAAGGATTTAAACTCAGTGATAATAGTGTAATGCTTGAAGAAGTTAATGGGTTTATCAATGGTAATGGTCATTTTGTAAATAATTTTAACATTGTTGAATCTCCTGTAAGTTACGATGAAAATGATGAAGTTATTGAAGATAATAGTGAAGTTAAAAATGTAGGGCTAATTAAAGTTCTTAAAAAAGGCTCTGTTATTTCAGGACTAAACTTATCTAATGTTAATATTGACTATCAAGACAAGTCAACAATCGACAATTCAACAATTAATGTGGGTGCATTAGTTGGGTATTTGGAAGATGGTGCAGTTGTCTTTGGATGTTCTGTAACAGGTAATGTATTTGTCAAAGGTGCACAATACAAAACTAAGGTTGAAGAAAATGAAGTTATAAATTCTAGAAACCAAACTTTAAATATAGGTGGTTTAATTGGATATTCTAATGGTGGTAATATATTCAGCAGTGCAAACTATGCGACAGTAGCATCATTTGATTATCGTGAATACAAAAATGTTGCTACATCAAGTATTGATAAAGCATTAGATACGCTTAATATTGGTGGTTTGGTAGGTAAAATTGATAATTTATCATTTGTAAATAATGTATATTCAATTTCACAGATTAACGTAGTTCAAAATAGTAATTATGTTAATAATACTAATTACGGCTCTTTAATAGGTTATTCTAGGTATTCTACTATTAATAATTGGTATGCTAAAGTAGATTTAATAGAAAAAGAAAATACATTTGCTTCAAAAGTAGCGAAGATAATAGGTTCTCGTACTGATTCAGGTGCTACAGACAACAATATTGTAAGTGATGAAAGGGATATGACTCCTAACAACAATCCTAATTACAATTATGGATATGAAACATTTAGAGTATTCTATAATAATTCGGATGTTCCTAATGCTAATATTCCTAGGTCTACTATTTCTACACAAAATGGTGCAGGCGAATCTGTAACATATAAGGTGCCAAATAATACTGAAACATTAATTTATCTATTAGAAAATGATTATTATGTGTTATTACAACAAGATTTATATTTAGACTCTAATTTAACTAAAACAATTGATACATATCAAGGACAAATAAATGGTAATGGTTATACTATTTATGGTGTAGATAAAAAACTTATTGAGAATGTTGAAGGTGATGCTAGAATAGAAAATCTTGCTATTGTAGGCACAGAAAATTATCAAAATGACAATAGCCTATTTGGTAGCATTGCAAACACCGTTACTATTAATAATGTTGATTTAACAACAGCGAAATATAAATTAAAGTTAGCAAACGAAATTAATACAACAAATCTAACTGACGTAAGCGCTATAGATACAAAAGTGGTTACAACTACTGATAAGTGGATTAATACTAATGTCAATGAAAACAATGTTATCGAAAATGATAAAGAGAATGACAGGTTACGTAGTTTTGTCAAGTATTGGAGTCAAGAAGACTTAAGGGGAGTATATTTAGACGAAGTTACTGTTCAATATTCTAAAGATGATCTTATTATTGTTGAAGATAGATATCGTATTAATGATGTATATCAGTTATTAAAATTCAGCGAAATGGCTGAAACTGATAAATTGTCATATAGTAAGATTGCAGAAATTAATGCACAATCTACAATTGATTTAGACGGTAAGATTTGGGACGGATTACAAAACTTTAGTCATAGTTTAGTGTCATCAGATACAACGGGTGCGAAAAAACCTATTATTAAGAACTTGTACACTGAAGGAAAAAATAATGTAGGATTTATTGATGTATTAAGTGTTGGAACAGATAATGTTGCTAAATTATCAAATTTGACATTTGAAAATGCAAAATTAGTTCTTCATTATAATGAGGAAGAAGCAGGAAATAAGGAAAACTTTGGTGTAATTGCTGGTAAAGTAAGTTCTGGAGAAATAACTTCAATTGACATAACAGGTATTATCAATATTAATGTGCCAGAAGTTAATAATGTGGGTATAGCATTCGGTAGTATAGAGACTACATCACTTACATTAAATAACATATCTGCATCTGGAAAAGATGAAGATATAGAAAAATCAATTATACGTGGTTTGGATTTTGTCGGTGGTATTGCAGGAAATGTTGGAATAAGTAATGTATCAATTAGATACTTTAACAATAACTATAATATTTCTGGTAGAGATTTTGTAGGTGGATATTTTGGGTACACACACAGTGATGCAACTCCAACAATTTATGGATACGATGATACTAATAAGACGCAATATAATAATGCTGGGAATATATTGGGTAGAAATTTCGTAGGTGGTATAATTGGGTACAACACTGGAGTATCATTGCATTATTTATGCAATACTGGCAATGTAACTTCAGGTGGATATGCCGTAGGTGGAATCGTTGGTTACACTAATAGACAATTAATTGCTAGTACAAACGGCTTAATTAATACTATAACGGCAGTTCAATACAATGAATTAAAATATTCTGATTTAGAGTCGAATGAAACAGCCAAGAATATTTTAGACACATTTAAGGACAATGCTTACGAAGGTATCATAGATAACAATAACGCAAATATTCTTCAAGGTTATGAAGTTATTGAAGGGACTTTCTATGGTGGTTTGATTGGATATTTAGACAATGCAAGTATATTGATTATTAATAGTTCAAGTTACCCAACAAAGAATATAAATTACGCTAATGTAAGTGCAGAGAACTTTGTAGGTGGATTTGTAGGATTTAATAAATTGGGAAATATATATGGAACTAATAGTTATTTACAAGCATCTAATTTCACTAATTTAACAAACCTTAGCACAGGAAGTGTTACTGGTCAAGATTATGTAGGTGGAATAGCTGGATTTAACTATAGTAACTCAGATGGCAATGGTATAGTTAAAGATTGTGTTGTAGATGTAAATCAATTCCAACCATCTGTAGTTGGTGCTAACTATATAGGTGGAATTGTAGGTGCTAACTATTATGGTTATGTATGGACAAACGCTTGTACTGCTATATTAAAGAAAGACGCAGATGCAACATCATTTAACAATGTGGGTGGTATTGTTGGATATAATGCTGGTGAGATTCAATATGTAAATTCTTCTGTATATATGACTTTGACAATCGATGATTTATATGACGGCCAATATATTGGAGGAATAGCAGGAAAGAACGACGGCATTATAAAGAATAGTATATTTAACAAAGGTAATAGTGATGCATCTAATAAAGGTAGTATTATTCTAAATTTAGGAGAATTAACTAATAGCATAACTATACCAAAAGTTTACATAGGTGGTATAACGGGCTATAATAATGGAGATATAGAAACGAGTTATACTGATGTTGGTATATTATTCCAAGTTAATTGGGATACAACTGAAACAGATGTAAATAGCATTTATTCCAAGATATACAGTTCTATAAATATAGGTGGAATAACTGCTTATAATTCTACAGATTGTACTATAAGTGATTGTTACAGTTTGGCTACTATACAGAATGTAAGACCAGACCATAACGCCCCTCAAGGCACTTATATAACAGTTGAACCAAACACTGACACAAATGTAAGTGTGGGTGGTGGATTAGTTCATACAAATTACGGTTCTATAATAAGTAGTTATGCTATGTATAATATTTGTTCAAATAACTCTGGTACAATCAGTGATGACTGCTTTGTTATGCAGAATGTTGGTGGTCAACTCAGTGTTAAATCTAATTATCAAGCAAACTATATGAAGTTCTTAGAAAATAAATTTATCTTAAAGTCAATTAGTATTAGTAAAGATTCTGGATTAGAAATTGGTATAGAAGAAGTTGGTTTTGAAGGTAAAGTATCTAAAGTAAATTACCCATCCAAAATTATAACTTTACAATATATTTCAAGAGATGGTAAATATTCAGATACTGAAGTCTTAGTAAATAATAATTCTATACAAGTAGATATGAATGGAATAGATCAAAATTTAATAAAATGTCAGTGTGATGGTGAAGGTGATAAAACTTGTATTTGTAGTGAGTATGGGTGTTGTGAAGATTGTGCTTGTTATGATAGTATTAAGATAATAAAAGTTTACAACTGTAAATATACACACGAGCAACTTTTAAGAGCAAATTATAATTCAACAGCACAATACTATAACCAAGTATTTCCTAATTTATTTAATAATGTAATATTTAGATTATCATTTACAGGAATGCTAACGCAGTCTAATGCTAGTGGTTCTTCAGTAGACAATTCGGGTACTGCACCATCTACAGTCCCAAGTACAGGCTTTATTGGCAATGGTAGTCCAAATGACCCATATAGAATATACTCTGTTAATGATTTAGACACTATTAATAGACAACTTAACTTTGGTAATACTTATAGTGGCGATAACTTTATATTAATGAATGATTTAGATTTATCAGGTTATAATGGTGGGTTAACAATAGGTACAGAAAACGCAATATTTGATGGTACTATTGACGGAAATGGCAAAAAAATTATAGGAAATGTTATTAATGGTAGTACCGATAATATTGGATTATTCCCATACTTAGGTTCTTCAGCAGTTATCAAAAATATTATTTTTGTTAATTGTCAATCTTCAAGCACTTATAATAATGTAGGTATTGTTGCAGGTACTAATAACGGAAAAATTGAGAATATTAAAATATTATCAAATAACGACGCCAATTATTCAAAAGTAAGTGGACAAGATAACATTGGTGGAATTGCTGGAGTTAATAATAGTTCAGGCAGAATCATTGGTTGTAGCGTGAGTGCTGATGTATCTGGCACACAGTCTATTGGTGGCATCGCTGGCTATAATGAAGGATTAGTTAGTTTGTGTGAATCAGTTTCTATCAACTATAATAGTGATTCATATAATGTTGGAAAAATTTTTAATATTCAAGGAAACACAAGAGTTGGTGGTATAGTAGGAACTCAAAGTGGAAATGGCAGTGTAAATCAGTGCTCTAACGAAAATGCAGTAAGTTCAATTAATGATAATGAATGTATTGGTGGTATAGTAGGTTACTCAGATTCTTCAATACCTAATGGGAACGTTATAGAAGATGTAATAAATAGAGGCGCAGTAACCGGAACTAAAGGAAATATTGGCCAAATAGCAGGACACATAACAAATGGTGCAGTCAAAAATGCACTTGGCTTATCAAATGCTGAGTTATTTGTTAATATTGATGCCAGCGTAGAGAAAAGTAATTGTTATATATACTCTAGTTTCAAATATCAAATCAACGGATTTAAACGTGATTATTACAAAGGTTTTGATTTTGTTAATACTTGGGGTATGAGTGCAACGCAGTTTGATGGTAATCAAACTTACACAAATCCAAAAGTTAATAGCATATCAATAATAGACGATAATTATCCTAGATTGCTTGGACTTAATAGTAGTAAGTACTTAATTGCTGAACATTCATTCTTCAAAGACCAGTATTTTAATGAAAATGATATTGGTTCTACTAGCCCAATAATGTATATAGAAACTCAATTACAATTAGAATACTTAATGCATTATTTCTTAGGAGAATACGAAGGAAACTCTAATTATAGTTCTACAATGACTATAGTCAAAAATAATGAACAGTATAATTATACTAGTGGAACTTATAAACTAGTAAAAACTGGAATAAATATTCAGGACTCAAGCATAGCATATAAAAATGAGCAAGTATATGGTACTTGGTCACCACTTCCAGCAATTACTAATAGAAATATTGATTTTAATAACGTGACATTTAAGATAGGCACTTATGGAGTCCGTGACGTATCTTCTGGAGACGGCTTTAGGTTTGGTGGCTTTATATCAGTATTTGGAAATACGAGTTATAATGTATTTTTAGGTAATACTACAACGTTTGAATTAAGTAACTTAAATATTGAAGTTGAAAATTTAGTTGAAGTTGTAAATTTAGTCGATAGTGAGACTCCCGAAAGTGAGACTCCCGAAGCACTAGGTGGAATAGTTGCTAGAGCAAAAGGGGCTGAAATTTCTAATTGTAAAGTTAATTGGACTAATCAAAGCACAACAAATAATGAAGGGCAACAAATTCTAACTGTTATAGAATATTCTGGA
>CASDSK010000008.1 GCA_949283525.1 uncultured Eubacteriales bacterium | reverse complement strand
TCTGCTGAAAACACAGACGCTTCTGCTGAAAACACAGACGCTTCTGCTGAAAATGAAGGACAAGATTCTGCTGAGAAACAAGATGATGCTTCTGTAGATACCACAAAAGATGAAGAAGTTCTTGAGAACGAACAAAATAGTCAAGATGTAACTCCACAAAATACAACTTCACAAAATGACGGGCCCGAAGATAGTATACCTAGTTACAATGCTGGAGCACAAGTCAGCGAAGCAAGTAGTAATAGTAGTGGTAGCGAGAAAAAGACAAACTTAAAAGAAGTTAAAAAAAGTTCGCCACAACATCGCACGAGAATGCAAAAACTAATTATTGATTCGTGTGGCTTAGACGAAAATACTAAATTAAACAAAAAAAGAATGGCATTTTGGACAATGTTAAATTTAGCGAAATTGACTGTTGCGTGTACAGTTTTTGGCCCTATAGTAGGCGGTTGGCTTGTCGCTCATTATAATGATAGGGCAAAAGGCAAAGATGGATTTTGGGGCAAAAAGGAACAAAAGGTATTTAACTTTATTAATAGATTATCTTGGAGTGATAAAATTATTGGTAAATAATTTAATGAATAATATAAATTATATTTATCTAATGGAAATACAAAAGTATGTTAAATCGATTATCATATTTTTGTAGTTTTTTATTTATTTTGTTTTGTGTCTATAATTAATAGATAATAATTAACTAGCCAAAAACAATAAGTTAAATATTATTATGTACTTAAAATGTAGTTTTTGTAATACAATGAAGTGTCATAATTTTATTTTAGTAATATAATAATTTGACTATAAACTATTTAACCATTTAAGATTTATATTAATTAAATTAAGTGTGTAAAACGATAGAAAATTAAGCAAATTTTAAGATGCTTTTAATATTCAAAATTATTCTAAAAACTTTGTAAAAACTGTTGACAAAAATAAATAAATAAGATATAATTATGACACTGTGAATGGGATGAAATTGGAAGTTACTGCATAAGTACTCGTTTATGCAGAGAATTTCAATGGACAATTGTCTAGTAAAATTTAGGCGACTAACTCATTTGATAGTTTTTATTTTTTTAATTCACAGATGGATACACACGGGCAAGTGTATTAAAAATAAAAACTTTTTGCCAATTATTGAGTTAGGTATAGGAGGAAAATATTTATGGCATCACAAAAAATTAGAATCAAGTTAAAATCATTTGATCATAGCTTGATTGACACTGCTGCTAACAAAATTGTTGAAGTAGCACAAAAGTCGGGCGCTCAGGTTTCAGGCCCGATACCATTACCTACACAAAAGGAAGTGGTTACAATCATAAGATCCCCATTTAAGTTTAAGGATTCTCGTGAACAATTTGAAATCAGAACACACAAACGCTTGATTGATATCTATAGCCCATCTTCAAAGGTTGTTGATAGTTTAACAAAACTTGATTTGCCTGCTGGCGTTGATATCAAGATAAAGCTCTAAGTTTATAAAGGAGAGAATTATGGAAAAGGCAATTTTAGGAAAGAAATTGGGTATGACTCAGGTTTTTACTGATAATGGTACAGTAATACCTGTTACAGTCATTCAAGCGGGCCCGTGTTTTGTTGCTCAAATAAAAACTGTTGAGAGTGACGGTTACAATGCAATTGTGGTTGCTTACGAAGACAAAAAAGAGAAACTTGTCAACAAACCAGAAATGGGTCTATTCAAAAAGGCTGGAATTACACCTAAGCGTTATGTTAGAGAATTTCGTATTGACAACGTTGGAGATTACACTGTTGGACAAGAAATTACTTGTGATATCTTTAACGCAGACGAATTAGTTGACGCTAGTGCTATTAGCAAAGGTCACGGTTTCAGTGGTATGATCAAAAGATGGGGAGCACATCACCAAAGAAATACTCACGGTGGCAACAAAGTTCATAGAGCAGTTGGTTCACTAGGTGCTTCTACTGCTGTAGCAAGAGTTTTCCCTGGTCGTCATATGCCAGGACAATTTGGTAATGTGCGCAAAACTATCTTAAATTTAAGAGTTGTAAAAGTCGACAAAGAGCGTAATTTAATTTTAGTTAAAGGCTCAGTACCCGGTGCACGTGGTGCTTTGGTTACCCTAAAAGACGCTGTAAAGGCATAAGGAGATTATCACTATGGCAAAAATAGATATATATGATCAAACAGGTGCTAAAGCAGGTACAATGACATTAAATGATGCAGTGTTTGGTGCTGAATATAATGAAGCACTTATACATCAAGTAGTCAAAGCATACCTTGCTAATCAACGTCAAGGCACAAAGTCAGCACTTACACGCAGTGAAGTTCGTGGACACGCTAAGAAACCTTGGCGTCAAAAAGGTACTGGTCGTGCTCGTCACGGTAGTACAAAGGGCCCTCAATGGAGAGGTGGTGGAGTTGTTTTCGCTCCTAAGCCACGTGATTTTTCACAAAAAATCAATAAACAAATGAAAAGAGGCGCTTTTATTAGTGCAATTAGCACTAAACTTGCTGAAAATAACATTATTGTTTTGAATGAATTAAAATTGCAAGCACCTAAAACAAAGTTTATGCAAAAAGTGTTAGATGACTTAAAATTAAATAAGAGTGTATTATTTGTTCTTAAAGGCAATGATGAAGACATAAGGAGAGCAAGTAACAATATTCCTAAAGTGAATTTGTGCGACAGTGATTTATTAAATGTTTATCAAATTGTTTCAACTAACAAGTTGGTTATCACTAAGGATGCTATCAAATCTATTGAGGAGGCATATAAGGCATAATGAACGCTTACGATATTATCAAAAAACCGTTATTATCAGAAAAGACTTATGCAGATATTCAAAGCAAGAAATATTGGTTTATTGTTGACAAATCTGCTACTAAAGTTGATGTAAAGAATGCGGTAGAAAAAATATTTAATGTTAAAGTTGCTAAAGTAACAACGGCTATTATGCCGGGTAAACCCAAAACTCATAAAGTAAATGGTGGAAGAAAGTCGATAGATACGACTACAAGTGAATACAAAAAGGCTTGTGTTGTATTGACAAAAGACAGTAAGTCTATTGAATTCTTTGAGAGTTTAAGTTAAGGAAGGAGGAAATTATTATGGCAGTAAAAAGACATAAGCCGACTAGTCCGTCAATGCGTTTTATTGTTACTTCTTCCTTTGAAGAAATTACAAAAAAGACGCCGGAAAAGTCTTTGCTTGCTCCAAAAAAGAGTAAAGCAGGTAGAAATAACCAAGGTCGTATAACAGTTCGTCATCAAGGTGGTGGGCACAAACAACACTACAGAATAATTGACTTCAAAAGAAGAAAAGATGATGTTAAAGCCAAGGTTATTGCTATTGAATATGACCCAAATCGTTCAGCATATATCGCACTATTACAATACGTTGATGGTGAAAAGAGATATATACTTGCTCCATTAGGACTACAAGTTAATGCTGAAGTTATGAGTGGCGAAAATGCAGAAATTAAAGTTGGTAACTGTTTACCACTTTCAAAAATTCCTGTTGGGTCAATTATTCACAACATAGAATTACACCCTGGTCGTGGTGGACAATTTGCACGTTCTGCTGGTAATTCTGCACGTCTTATGGCTAAAGAAGGTAATTATGCTACACTCAAAATGCCTTCTGGAGAAATGAGAATGGTATTAAATACTTGTAGAGCAACATTAGGGCAAGTTGGAAATGTAGATTATTCTAATACAAAAGTCGGGAAAGCGGGTGCTAATCGTCATAGAGGAATTCGCCCTACAGTGCGTGGTTCTGCAATGAACCCTGTTGATCACCCACATGGTGGTGGTGAAGGTAAAGCACCTATTGGTAGAACAAGTCCATTGACTCCATGGGGTAAACCTGCACTTGGTTTGAAAACTCGCAAGAAAACAAAATCTAATAGATTGATTGTTAAAAGGGCTAGATAGGTGATAAAATGAGTAGAAATAAAGTACCTTATGTGGAAGAAAGATTGATGAAGAGAGTTCAAGAAATGAACGTAAGTGGCCAAAAGAAAGTTATCAAAACTTGGTCAAGATCATCAACAATTTATCCAGAATTTATTGGACATACAATCGCTGTACACAATGGTAAAAAATTCATACCAGTTTATTGTTCAGCAGAATTGGTAGGTCATAAATTAGGTGAATTCTCACCAACTAGAACATTCCGTGGACACGCAGGCGACAAAACTGCTAAGAAACGTAAATAAGGAGAATAATAATGGCTAAAAGAATTAGAGAGAAGGCTCTTAGACGTGCTGAAAACAAAGACAAAAGACCTTATGCTACTGCTAAATTCGTTAGAATAAGCCCTAGCAAAGTTAATTTAGTCTTAAGCACAATTAGGGGCAAGAAAATTGATGAAGCTCTAGCTATTCTCAAATATCTTCCAAACGGAGCAAGCGAAGAAGTTTACAAAGTTGTAAAAAGTGCAGCAGCCAATGCGGAAAATAATATGGGAATGAACAGAGAAGAATTAATAATCAGCGAAGCGTATGCTAATGCTGGACCTATCTTAAAAAGAATTTTACCACGTGGTCGTGGAAGTATGGATGTTATTGCTAAGAGAACAAGCCATATAACCATTAAATTATCTACAATAGGAGGGGCGAAGTAACTATGGGACAGAAAGTAAGTCCACACGGACTCAGAGTTGGTATCAACAAGAATTGGAGTTCAGTTTGGTATGCTGATAAAGCAGACTTTGCTCGAAACCTTCTTGAAGATAATCAAATTAGAAAATTTTTGAAGAAAAAATATTATAATTGCAATATTTCAAGCATTGAGATTGAAAGAACAGGTGCTAGAATTGTTGTAACAATTAACACCGGTAGACCAGGTATGCTTATTGGTCAAAAAGGTGCAGGCATTGAACAAATTAGAAAAGAGTTAAGCAAATTAATTAATTCTAACAGCATTATATTAAACGTCAAGGAAGTTAAAAAAGTCGACCTTGATGCACAACTTGTCGCAGAAGGAATTGCTTTACAATTAGAGAAACGTGTTGCATTTAAGCGTGCAGTCAAAGAAGCGTTACCTAGAGTTATGAAAGCAGGCGCACAAGGTATTAAAATTATAGTAGGTGGCCGTCTTAATGGTGCCGAAATCGCACGTAGCGAAGAATTTCACCTTGGTTCCCTTCCTTTACAAACACTTCGTGCTGATATAGATTACGGAGTTGCAAGTGCTTATACTACTTATGGTGTAGTTGGCGTTAAAGTTTGGATTTACAAAGGCGACATTTTGGGAAAGAAAAAAGCACCAAAATCTAGCGATATGGGAGGAAACGAATAATGTTAATGCCCAAAAGAGTGAAACATAGGAAACAATTTCGTGGAACTATGAAGGGTAAAGCAACATCTAATAACAAAATTGCTTATGGTGATTATGCACTTGTTGCACTAGAACCAGGTTGGATAACAACTAACCAAATAGAAGCAATTCGTGTTGCTGCTAACCGTTATATGAAAAGACAAGGTAAATTGTGGATAAAAATATTCCCACATAAGCCTATAACAAAGAAACCTCTCGGCGTTCGTATGGGTGGCGGTAAGGGTCAACCTGAACAATGGGTAGCAGTAGTTAGACCAGGTAATCTTATTCTTGAAATCGGTGGTGTTTCTGAAGAAATCGCCAGAGAAGCTTTAAGATTAGCAAGTCATAAACTTCCTGTTTTAACAAAGTTTATTAAGAGAGAAGAAAATAATGAAGAAGGTGGGAGAGCGTAATGAAAGCAAAAGATTTGAAAGAATTGACTAACGACGAGCTAGACGCTAAATTAAAAGCGCTCAAGAGTGAACTATTCAACTTAAGGTTCTCTCACGCTACTGGGCAACTAGCTAATCCCATGCAAATAAACAACACCAAAAAGGATATTGCAAGAGTTTTGACAATTATGAAACAAAGACAAAGTCAAAATTCAAGCAATAACTAATGGGAGGGTCGAAAATGGAAAATACACAACAAAGAAATAGTCGTAAGACTCTTATAGGAATTGTCGTTAGCGACAAAATGGATAAAACCGTAGTTGTTGAAGTTGTTAATAGTATTCGTTCAAAGTTTAAAAAAGTTGTGAAAGTATCAAAAAGATACAAGGTTCACGACGAAAACAATGAATGTGAAATAGGCGATAGAGTCGAAATCGCTGAGACAAGACATTTAAGCAAGGATAAATTCTTTAGACTTGTTAGAATTATTGAGAAGAAGAAATAATTTATCAGGAGGAAAAGGCTATGATACAGACTGAATCAAAATTGAAAGTGGCTGATAACACTGGTGCTAAAATAGTTAAATGCATACGTGTATTAGGTGGTTCATTTAGAAGAAGTGGTAATATAGGCGACATTATTGTTGGCGCTGTTCAAACTGCAACTCCTGGTGGAGTAGTAAAAAAAGGCGACATTGTTAAATGCGTAATCGTTCGTTCATCAAGTGGTGTTCGTCGTGTTGACGGTTCTTATATAAAATTTGATGATAACGCTGTGGTTATTATTGACAAAGATAAGCAACCTAAAGGAACACGTATCTTTGGCCCTGTCGCAAGAGAAATTCGTGATAAAGGATACTTAAAGATTAGTAGTCTTGCTAATGAGGTATTATAAGGGAGGAAATAATGGCAAAATTGAGTGTTAAAAGAGGCGACAAAGTTCTTATTCTCGCTGGTAAAGACAACGGCAAAACCGGTAAAATTTTGGTTTCCTACCCAAAAGAAAACCGAGTTCTTGTTGAAGGCGTAAATATTATTACAAAAGCAAAAAAACCAAAGAGTGCACAAGAAAAAGGTGGAATTTTCAAAGAAGAAGCCCCAATTGATGCATCTAATGTTATGGTTATTTGCCCAGCTTGTGGCAAAGCAACTAGAGTTGCTCACTCTATAATTGACGACAAAAAAGTTCGTACTTGCAAAAAATGTGGTGCTAGCCTTGACGTCAAAGCAAAAAAAGTAGCAAAAAAAGAAAAGTCGAAACCTAAAGCAGAAAAGCAAACTCAAGCAGTTAAAACTGATGAGGAAACTCAAGAATAATAGGAATTAACCCTTAGGAGGATAAAATGGCAAAAGTTGAAAAGCCAAGACTTCTACAAAAATATGAAGAAGTCAAAAAGCAACTTATGAGTGAACTTGGTTACAAAAACGTTAACGAAGTTCCAAAACTTGAAAAAATTGTTTTAAATATGGGTCTAGGTGATATTAAAGATAATTCAAAATCTTTTAACTTATCTGTTGAAGAACTTGGACTTATTAGTGGGCAAAAACCTATTGTAACAAAGGCAAAAAAGTCTATTTCTAACTTTAAATTGAGAGAAAACCAAAATATTGGTGCGAAAGTAACTCTTCGTAGCGATAAAATGTATGAATTCTTTGATAGATTAGTATCTGTAGTGCTTCCACGTGTTCGTGATTTTGAAGGGGTATCTCCAAAGTCATTTGATGGTAGAGGTAATTATAATCTTGGCGTAAAAGAACAGTTGATTTTCCCTGAGATTAGTTATGAAAAAATTGATAAAGTAAGAGGACTTGATATCTGTTTCGTTACAACTGCAAAATCTAATGAAGAGGCAAAGGCATTGCTTACCGCACTTGGTATGCCTTTCAAAAAGTAGGAGGAAATAATGGCAAGAAAAGCGTTAATTGTTAAACAAAAAAGAAAACAAAAATTTGCTACTCGCGAATACACACGTTGTGCTATTTGTGGGCGTCCTCATGCAGTTTTAAGAAAATATGGAATATGCAGAATTTGCTTCCGTGAACTTGCATACAAAGGCGAGATTCCAGGAGTAAAGAAGGCAAGCTGGTAAGGAGGAGAATGAAAAATGACGACTAATGACCCAATAGCAGATATGCTCACTAGAATTCGTAATGCTATTATGGCACGCCATGAAAGTGTTACTATTCCTAGTTCTAATATCAAAAAGAGCATTGCTGAAATTTTGCTAAACGAAGGTTTCATCAAAGCGTTTAATATTGATGAGAAAGACGGTAAAGCAAATATAATTATTGATTTAAAATATAATAACAATCGTCATAATGTTATTAGTGGGCTAAAAAGAATCTCTAAACCAGGTTTGCGTATTTATGCTGGTGTAGAAGATTTACCAAAAGTTCTTAATGGACTTGGTATAGCTATAGTATCTACTAACAAAGGACTTATGACAGACGAACAGGCAAGACAAGCCAAACTTGGTGGCGAAATAATTGCCTATGTGTGGTAATGGGAGGAGAATATTATGTCAAGAATAGGTAGACATCCAATCGCTATCCCAGCAAACACACAAGTAGAATTCAAAGACAACAATGTTGTTTTGGTTTCTGGACCGCTGGGGCAATTGGAAAGAAAATTTAATAAAGAAATTTCATTTGAAAGAGATGGAGAAAACATTATTGTTAAGCGTTGCGACGATTCTAAAGTTGCTCGTTCACTCCACGGACTTTCAAGAACATTACTTAACAATATGGTTGAGGGTGTAACAAAAGGATTTACAAAAAAATTAATTGTTAACGGTGTCGGTTTTAAAGCACAAAAACAAGGTAATAAACTTGTATTGGATTTAGGTTATGCTAAACCTAAAGAAATTTTAGACGAAGACGGTGTTACTACAAGTTGTCCAACAATTACTGAGGTAGTTGTTTCGGGCATAGATAAGGAAAAAGTCGGGCAATTCGCTGCGAAAATTCGCGATATTAAGAGAGTTGAACCTTATCATCTATACGGAATTCGCTATGCTGATGAAGTAGTTATAAAGAAAGAAGGCAGTAAGACTGCTGGTAAAAAATAGGAGAGTATCAAATGATTTACAAACAAGATAAAAACAAATTAAGACAAAAACGTCATTTGAGAGTAAGAAATAAGGTTAAGGGTACTGCAGAAGTACCAAGACTTAATGTTTATAGAAGTACTACTCATATTTATGCTCAAATCATTGATGATGTTCGTGGTGTTACTCTTGTTAGTGCTTGTACAATTGAAAAAGCATTACAAGCAGAATTAAAAGGTAAGACTAAACAACAACAAGCAGGCATCATTGGTGAAACTATTGCTAAACGTGCAGTCGAAAAAGGCATTAACAAAGTTGTTTTTGACCGTGGTGGATATTTATACACCGGCCGTGTTAAAGAACTTGCAGATGGTGCTAGAAAGGGAGGGTTGGTATTATAATGGATGAAATTATGGAAAACAATGTTGAAAACATCGAAGAAATAAAAGAAACTATTGAAAGTCCAGCCACAGAAAACAACGCGCAAGTTGTAGAAAACAATGGCGACAAACGTAATGGAAACAAGCGTTTTGATAAAAACAAAAAGTTTGGCAAAAAAGATGACAGAAAACGTCGTGACGACAGACGCCCACGAGATGAAATGGAAAGCAGAGTTGTTTCAAGACGTAGAGTCTCTAAATCTGTTAAAGGTGGAGATATTCAAACATATTCTGTACTTGTTGTTGTTGGCGATAAGAAAGGCAGAGTCGGTGTAGGCCGTGGTAAATCTCGTGAGCAAACTGACGCAGTAGATAAAGCAATAAAAAATGCTAAGAGAAATCTTGTTACTATCGCTATGGAAGGGACAACAATACCTCACGCTACAGAAGGCAAATTCTGTACAAGTAAGATTATAATGTTACCTGCTAAAGATGGTAATGGTATTATTGCTGGTGGTGCTGCTCGTGCAGTTATCGAACTTGCAGGAATTAGAGATATTACAACAAAATTACACGGTAGTTCAAATAAAGAAAATTGTGTAAAAGCAACTTTACAAGCATTGCTTAGTCTTAAAACTCTTGACCAAGCAAAAAAATTGCGTGAAAAAATAGATAATATGGTGGAGGGCAACTAATATGGTTAATACTGAAAATGTTGAAAACATAGAAAAGGTTGAAGAAGTTGTAGACAAAAAGCCTAAAACTACCTCCAAAACTAAAAAAGCAAAAAAAGAAATTAAAATTACTTTAATAAGAAGTGCTTGTTCAGCAAGACCAAATCAACGCAAAACTTGTGAGGCTTTGGGCTTAAGAAAACTTAATGCGAGCAAGGTAGTGGAAGATACTCCAGCGATTAGAGGTATGGTTTTCACAATCCAACACCTTGTTAAAGTAGAAGAACTTTAAGGAAGGAGGGCAAATTTATGAATATACACGAATTAAGTCCTGCTCCTAATTCTACGAAAAAAGCAAAGCGCGTTGGTCGTGGTATTGGTAGTGGGCTTGGCAAAACTTCTGGCAGAGGACAAAAAGGACAAAACTCTCGTAGTGGTGGTGGTGTAAGATTAGGATTTGAAGGTGGTCAAATACCTTTACTTCGTAGACTTCCACGCTATGGTTTCAATAACAAATTATTTAAGAAACAATATTCTATAGTTAATGTTGGAGACTTAAACAAATTTGATGACGATACTGTTATTGATATAGAATTACTTAAAGAAAAAAGAATTATAGGTAAAATAGAGAAATACGGTCTTAAAGTCCTTGGAAACGGGGATTTAACAAAGAAATTAACTGTCAAAGCTGCTGTTTTTACCAAGACTGCTCAAGAGAAAATTGAGAAAGCAGGCGGCAAAATTGAGGTGCTATAATGTTTAATAACTTGAGAGATGCCTTCAAAGCAAAAGATGTAAGGAAGAAAATCTTATTAACATTATTAATATTGTTAATATATAGATTAGGTTGTTGGTTACCTATTCCGGGTATTGCTTTTGAGTATTTTGATGAAGGTGCTAATGATTTCTTATCATTATTGAGTGCGATTACCGGTGGTGCGTTAGCGAATGGTGCATTTTTGGCGCTTGGTGTTATCCCATATATCAGTGCATCAATTATTATGCAATTATTGACATTTGGTATACCTGCACTTGAAAGGTTGTCGAAGCAGGGCGACGCTGGAAGAAAAAAAATAGCCCTATATACTAGAATAGCAACATTTGTTTTGGCTACAGCACAAAGTATAGGTATTGTTTATGGCTTTGGTGTTAATAACATTTTAAATGCTAGTGCTTTAGGTGGTGCACCTTTGTGGCTTGTTGGCGTAGTTGTAGTATTGTTGTTAGTTGCTGGTGCTATGTTTACAATGTGGCTCGGTGAAAAAATAACAGATTTAGGAATAGGAAATGGTCTTTCCTTATTAGTCTTTATTGGTATCATCTCAAGTGCTGGAACTGCACTTATTGGAAGTTTTGTTGGACTTAGTGAAAATATTGAATATCTATGGGATATATTAATATTTGTAGCATTACTTCTAGTAATCTTTTGGCTTATGACTTATGTAGATTTGTCTGTAAGAAAAATTCCTGTAAATTATGCTAAACAAATAAAAGGAAGAAAAATGTATGGTGGACAATCTACAAACATACCAATCAAAGTAAATAGTTTTGGTGTTATGCCAATAATCTTTGCAATGAGTTTTATAATGTTCCCACAATACATTATTCAAATATTCTGGCCAAATTCAAATGCTAACATTTGGTATTCTGAATGGCTAGGTGCTGGTACACCAATTTACTTTGTTTTATCAGCATTGTTAATTGTTTTCTTCTCATATTTCTATGGTAGTATGGTATTCAAACCTGATGAAATAAGTAGACAATTACAACAAAATGGTGGATTTATACCTGGAATAAGAGCTGGTAGACCTACTGCTGAATATATTAAAAAGATTTCTAATAGAATTACGTTCTTTGGAGCAATGTATTTAGCACTAATATTTATAATTCCAACATTAATATTTACATTTGTTACAATAGCTGGATTAGTTAACGCTTTCACTGCAACAGGTATGTTGATTGTTGTTAGTGTTGCACTAGAATTTGATAAACAACTTGAAGGACAATTAATGATGAAGAATTATAAAGGATTTTTGAAATAATGAACATAGTACTTCTTGGCCCACCTGCAAGTGGTAAAGGTACTTGTTCTAATTACCTTGTGAAAAAATATAATTTTTATCATATTTCTATGGGCGATTTGTTAAGGCAATTTACTAAAACTAATTCGCCCGTAGCACAAATGGTAAAAGATAACATCGCACAAGGCAAAGTTGTTGATGAAAACTTAACATTTAAAATTTTAAGTCAACATATTGTTGATAATAAAATATTTGATGGTGTATTACTTGATGGATATCCAAGAGGAATAATATCTGCTAAGTTATTAAAAAATTTACTAGAAATTGACAAAGTTATAGTTTTAGAAAGCGATTTTGAAACAATTAAAACGAGGGTATTAAATCGAATTGTTTGTTCAAGATGTAATAAAACTTTTTCTAAAAAAGATTATAAAGAAAATTTTTGTGACGAATGTGGCGCAGAATTAATTAGAAGAAGCGATGATAACCTTGAATCACTCAATTTTCGAATGAATGAGTATCATAAATTAACTGAACCGGTCATTGAATATTATCAAAGGTTAGGTAAAGTTTATAGAATACTTTCAAATGATGAATATAAAATTCAAATAGACAAATTAATGGAACAAAACAAATGAACATTTTATTAATAGGTGCACCAGGGAGTGGAAAGGGTACACTATCACAAAAATTAACAAAGAAATTTAATTTAAAGCATCTATCAACAGGTGATATTTTTAGAGCAGAAATTGCTGAAGGGACTGAGCGTGGTTTAATATTGAAAGACGCTATGCAAAAAGGCCTACTTGCTCCTAGTGATATCCTTATTGAAGTTATGCGAAAACAACTTTCACAAAAAGAATTTAGAGACAATGTCTTATTAGATGGTTTTGGAAAAACTCTAGAAGAAGCAATAGAATTAGACAATTTTTATAATATTGACAAAGTTATATTCTTAGATGTAGATTATGAAGAATTATTGTCGAGAATTTTACGTAGAAGAATATGTGCTGACTGTGGTTTAGTTACAACTATAGACAGTAGCGATGGTAGATGTCCAAATTGTGGTGCTAAGTTAATTTATCGTATTGATGATAACGAAGACACTTTCAAAAAAAGATATCAAGTATTTGTCGAACAAACTATGCCTATCGTTGAATATTTTGATAAAAAAAATATGTTAACGAGAATTGATGCAAATGATAGTATTAACAACAATTTTATAAAAGTTTGTAATGCTATAAATGCTAATTCTAAAGAAATTGAAAGATAATTGTTGAAAATGATTTTAGTTTGTGTTATAATAAAAAAAGAAGGAATATTATGGAAGCACATATAAAGTCTTCAAGTGAAATTGAACATATGAAATTGGCTTGTAAAATTACAGGTGATGCCCTTAAGAAAGTGGAGGACAAAATTCGTGCTGGAATGACTACAATGATGGTAGACAATATAGTTCGCGACTATATACATTCTTGTAATGCTAAGTGTTCGTTCAAAAATTATCAGGGTTATCCTGCTAATGCTTGTGTGTCAATTAATGATGAAGTAGTACACGGAATCCCAAGTTCTCACAGAATAATACAAGAAGGGGATATAGTGTCAGTTGATGTTGGAGCATACAAAAATGGCTTTCACGGTGATGCAGCACGAACGTTTTTAATTGGCGATGTTAGTGAAGACAAAAAAAAGTTGGTGCAAGTTACTAAACAATGTTTCTTTGAAGGAATTAATGGGATAAAAAACGGTAGTTTTGTTGGAGACATATCTAGTCAAATTCAAAAATATGCTGAAAGTTTTGGCTATAGTGTAATTAGATTATTAGAAGGCCATGGTGTTGGTCGTAACCTTCACGAATATCCATCTGTCCCAAATTATGGTAGAGCAGGCAGTGGTGCTAAATTATTAAGTGGTATGACAATAGCCATTGAACCTATGATAAACTTAGGCAAAAAGGAAATTGTAATGCTAGATGATGATTGGACTATTGTTACAAAAGATGGTTTGCCATCTGCTCACTATGAAAACACTGTCCTTATTACTGATGATGGTGTTGAAATCTTAACGCTATAGGTGTAATATGGATGTAGGAGATGTTGTTAAATCAATACAAGGTAGAGATAAAAACAAATTTTACATTATTTATCAAATAATAGATGATAATTTTGTAAACCTTGTAAATGGTGAAATTAGAAAGATTGAAAATCCTAAAAGAAAACGAATTAAACATATTCAAATTGTTGAAAAAAAGTCAATAAACACAGAACAAGAATTATCTAATGCTAATATTAAAAAAATATTAAAAAAATATTAAAAAAATATCGAATTAATGGAGGACAAAATGCCTAAAGGTGAAGGAATTGAAGTGGAAGGCGTAGTTGTAGAAGTTATACGCAATTCTGTATATAAAGTTAAATTACCTAATGGACATATTATAGATGCTTATATAGCAGGACGTTTAGTAGTTCAACATATAGGTGTTTTGGAAGGCGATAAAGTTACCGTTGAATTATCTCCTTATGATGTTAACAGAGGTAGAATTGTTTATCGTGGTGAGAAGAAAAAACAACAATAAAAAGGAGCAAAAAAAATGAAAGTAAGAGCATCAGTTAAGCCTATGTGTGATAAGTGCAAAGTAATTAAACGTGATGGCAAAGTTATGGTTATTTGCCCTAATAAAAAGCACAAACAAGTACAAGGCTAATAAAAAATTATTCTTTATTTGTCTATACACAAATTTAGTTTGTAAACTCAGCGTGCATATTTATGTATAGACAAAACTAAAAAAAATCCACAAACTAACGCGGCTACACAAAATTATTGTGATTTAGTTTGTGTTATATATATAAAATTTAATCGGAGGAAAATATGGCAAGAATTGCTGGTGTTGACCTACCTAAAGAAAAAAGAGTTGAGATTGGTTTAACTTATATTTATGGTATAGGTCGTACAACATCAAACAAAATATTGAAAGAAACAGGCGTTAACCCAGATATTCGTATCAAAGATTTAACAGAGGATGAGGTAGCGTTAATTAGAAATTATATTGACAATAATTTAAAAGTCGAAGGTGAACTAAGAAATGAAGTTATGATGAATATTAAACGCCTACAAGAAATAGGGTGTTATCGTGGTATTCGTCATAGACGTGGGTTACCTGTTCGTGGTCAAAGGACAAAAACAAATGCACGTACGAGAAAGGGTCGCAAAAAGACTGTATCTCGTGGTAAAAAATAGGAGTTAATAAATGGCAGTTACTAAGAAAAAAAGAGCAAATAAGAATTTAGACAAAGGTCAAGTTCACATAAAATCTACTTTTAACAACTGTATTGTTACAGTTACTGATGACCAAGGCAATGTTATTTCATGGTCAAGTTCTGGTAGCCTAGGTTTCAGGTCATCAAAGAAGGATACACCTTATGCAGCAGCACAAGTTGCAGAAACAGCAGTTAAGGCTGCTAAAGATCAAGGCTTAAGGTCAGTCGATGTATTCGTCAAAGGTGCTGGTCGTGGTAGAGAAGCGGCTATAAGAGCACTTGGTAATGCGGAGATAGCAGTTACATCTATTAAAGATGTTTCATCAATACCATTTAATGGTTGTCGTCCGCCAAAGAAGAGAAGAATGTAGGAGGAGATATTAAATGGCTAAATATACAGATGCTGATTGCCGTTTGTGTAGACGAGAAGGGTGTAAACTTTTTTTGAAAGGTGACAGATGTACAAGTTCTAAATGTGCTTTAGAAAGACGTCCAACAGTTCCTGGTCAACACGGCGCACAAAATGCTCGCAAAAAACAAAGTGAGTATGGTTTACAATTAAGAGAAAAACAAAAAATCAAAAGATATTATGGATTATTAGAAAAACAATTCCGTAATACTTATGAAACAGCAGAACGTATGAAAGGTAATGCTGGTGAAAACTTATTAATGTTACTTGAAAGAAGACTAGATAATGTTGTTTATCGTATGGGCATTGCTTCAAGCAGAGCATTAAGTCGTCAAATTGTTAATCACGGTCATATAACTGTTAATGACAGAGTTGTTAACATACCATCATACGTTGTTAAAGCAGGAGATATAATTTCAATTAAGGAATCTCACAGAGATAATGCAATATTCAAGGATTTAAGTAAATTAAAAATTACTACACCAAAATGGATGGAATTTGATGTCAAAACTTTAGTAGGTAAAATAAATGCAAATCCACAAAGAGATGATATTGATATGAATTTTGCAGAACACTTAGTTATTGAACTTTATAGTAAATAATAAATAAATACACTAACACAAAAATTTAGGAGGATTTGTAATTTATGATGCAAATCGAGAAACCAAAAATTACGGTTGAAGAAAACGCTGACGGAAGTTATGCGAAAGTAGTAGTTGAACCATTAGAGAGAGGTTATGGTACAACATTAGGGAATAATTTTAGAAGATTGTTATTATCTTCATTACCTGGAATAGCACCTGTTGCTATAAGAATAGCAGGTGTTTCACATGAGTTTTCTAATGTAAAGGGAGTCAAAGAAGATATTTGCGATATAATTCTAAACCTTAAGGCTATAGCATTAAGTACAACTAATACAGATTTAGATTTTAAAACAACTTTAAGATTAAATAAGAAAGGTGCAGGGGTAGTTTACGCTAAAGATTTGGAATATCCATTTGATGTAGAGTGCAAAACTCCTGACTTATATCTATGCACGCTAGATGATGATGCAGATTTGGAGATGGAAATAACTGTTGCACGTGGTAGAGGGTATGTGCCATCAGCACAAAACAAAAGTGAAATCGAAAGTATTGGATATATAGCAATGGATTCAATTTTTACACCTGTTAAAGCCGCAAACTTCTATGTAGAAGGTGCGAGAGTTGGACATAATATGGCTTATGATAAACTTACTTTGGAGATTACTACTAATGGTGCAAAAAGAGCATTAGAGACATTAAGTTTAGCAGGGAAAATTTTACAAGACCATACACAATTATTTGTAGACCTTGTGGATGGTATGGCTAATACAGAGATTTTAGTTAGCCCTGAAGAAGACAAGAACTTAAAAATATTAAGTATGAGCATCGACGATTTGGAACTTTCAGTTCGTAGTCATAATTGTTTAAAAAGAGCTAATATTAATACTGTAGAAGATTTGATTAAAAAATCAAGAGAAGATATGTTAAAAGTCAAAAATCTTGGTGCTAAGTCCTTAGAAGAAGTTATTGAGAAAATTAGTAACCTTGGACTTAAATTAAGAGAAGATGAAGAATAATTAAGGAGGATAAAATGGCAATAAACAAATTAGGTAAAAGAACGGATTTGCGAATGGCTATTTTGCGTGGACAATTAACTGACTTTTTGTGGAAAGGTTCTATTGAAACAACACTTGATAGAGCACAATCAGTAGCAAGATTGGCTGAGAAAGTTATAACTTTAGCAGTTAAAACATACAAAGACACAGTTGAAGTTGAGAAGCCTTATGTTAACGAAAAAGGCGAGAAGATTACAAGAAAAGTTCTTAATGATGGTGTTACAAAGTTAAATGCACGTCGCAAGATAATAAGTATGGTCAATGATGTACAAGAACAAAGAATTGAAGGCGAGAAAAAAGAAGATTTTAAAGTCCGTACCGAAGATGTTGCTCATCCATTACTTGAGAAAATATTTAATGTTTATGCACCTAAATATGGCGCTAGAGCAGAAGAATTGGGTAAAATGGGTGGCTATACCAGAATTATAAAACTTGGAAGACGTCGTGGCGACGCTGCTATGCTCGTGAAATTAGAATTAGTATAGGTTAAAGCAACATCATTAGGTGTTGCTTTTTGTCGTCTAAAGAAACATTTTTATTATGATTTTTTATATTATAAAATATCATAAATGTAGAGGTTTATTATGAAAAGAAAAATTTTTCAATTAGGAGATGGGGCAATACTTTTGTATACAAAAACAAAAAGGAAAGCATCTGCTTGGTATGTAGGCTTTTTTGGCGGTTCAATGGAAGACAAGAAAGAAGGTACTGCACATTTTCTTGAACATATGCTTTTTAAGGGGACTAATAACCGTACTTATGATAACATTATCAGAGATAAATTTGAAATAGCATCTTTAAATGCTTTGACAGGTCCTTATTATACTTTAGTTGAAGCAATTAGAACGAATAAATTGACTAATAAAACACTTGAGTTTATGAGTGATTTGTTGTTAAACAATAAATTGTCTAAAGATTATATTGAGAACGAAAAGGGTGTTATAACAGAAGAGTTAAAAAAAGACATAGATTATTCAAAAACAGATATAATTCGACAACACTACTCACAAATATATGAAGCCAACTCAAATTATCCTAAAACTTTGGGCTCTTATGAAAATATACAGTCAATGACTATAGAAGATTTGCAAGAATTTAAAAGTAGAAATTATGTTAAACAAAATTTTGTTATGGCAGTAACAACAAGGTATCCTGTATATAAAGTTAAAAAACTTTATAAAAAGTTTTTTGAACCTAAATTAATGTACGATAATAATTATACACCATTATTAGAATACTCTAAAGAGCCATCAAAAGAAGAAAGTTTAAACGTTGTTAAAAATAATGATATGCAACAAGTGGCTTGTAGAATTAGTATAGTTAGCAATATAGGTTATGATGAATATAAAAACAAAACTGTTACAAATTATTTAAGTACTTTATTAGGGGGATATTCTAGTCCTTTATATAATGAATTGCGTTCAAAAGGTTTAATTTATTCATTTAAAAGTATGGGTTCAACAAAATATAATAATAGTACTATATTTACTTTTGGGTTTAATGCTTCGGCTCAAAATCTTAAGAATATTATGGATATTATTGGGAAACATTTTTATGAAGTGTATAATAAAGGGATGACGCAAGATATTTTTGATAGAAAATCAAGAAATCTTGAATACGAAGATGATGAGGCTATAAGTACTGTTAATTTATTAAATAGAACAAAAAATTTGATTTATGACTATGTTGAAATGGGTAGATTTTTAAAACCTTATAAATGGTTAAGAGAACATAAAAAATTGAAACTTGAATATGTAAACGAATTTTACAAAAATGTTTTAAGTAAAGATAATAAGATTTATATTACATATTTAGGAAATTTAACAGAAGATGATGTTTATTCACTTGAAGAAACAAAACAAAAAATATTATTTGGAGAATAAAATGAAGGACTATCAAATAAAAGAATTTGAAAACGGAGCGACAATAGTTTTAAAAAAAGTGAAAAACTTAAAATTCACAAGTATTGATATGGGTTTTAAAGTTGGTGCGATTGTTGAAGATGTTAAGGGTACAGCACATTTTCTAGAGCATTGTTTATTTTTGGGCACGCAAAATAGAACAAGAGACCAAATTGATAGTGACAATTCTAAAATTTGCTGGATTAATGCTATGACAAGTTTGTACTATACAATGATTAAATTTAAACGAGCAAATTTTGAACTTGACAATGCTTTCAGTTTTGCAAGTGATATCCTATTGAATACAAAGTTTAATTCTAGCGAAATAAAGAAAGAGAAAGCAGTAGTCGCAAATGAAATACTTATGGTTAAGGAGCGTGATAAACGCAATGTCTACGCTTATCATAATGCACTATGGAGCCCTTATATAAACGACACTTCTTGTGTAATTGTTGGAAAAGATATTGATAAAATTACAAAAAAAGATTTAGAAAATTATAGGAATAAATATTATACTGCCAATAATTTTGCTATGTATGTTATATCATCTTTACCAATGTCTAAAATTGTCAAATATTACAAAAAATATATTTTACCACAACTAAAAATAAGTGATGAGAACAATTCTATTCATTACGATTTATCTTCTAACAAGCCAAGCAAAATGCAAATTATTAATCTTGACCAAGACAAAATTGATGTTGTTTTGACAATCAATATACCTTTCGGTATAAAAAATCTCAAAAACAGGTTTGCAAGACTTTTGGTAAGGTTGTATTTTGCTTTGGAAGAACCTTATAATACATTGAGAAAAAAAGGGTTAATTTATTCGTCCGATATTTTTATTGACGAAAAAGAGTTTTCTTCAAGTATGATAATAAGATTTACGGCGTCCAAAGATAACGTTAATAAAATAATTGATGAATATGCTAAAGAATTAAAGAATTTATTTAATAATGGCATGGATAAGGACATATATGAAAATTTATGCAAGCAACTTATGATTGCAGAAGATGAAAATGAACAAGAAGATTCTCTAACTATTTTGAATGATATTGTATATGAACATATTACTAATAAACTTGTAGATAAATTTAATGTAAAAAAAGAATTAAAAAGTTTGAAAATTCAAGATGTAAATGATTATATAAAGTTATACAATAATCCTGAAAATAAAATGTGGATAACTATTTTAGGCAACATAAAAAATGAAGACGTTTATACATTTGATAAAATTAGACAAAAGTTTTTTGGTAAACGAAAATAGTGAGGCAATATGATAGACAATATAAATCGATATATAGACCATACTTTATTGAAAGCGAATGCGAAAAAAAGTGACATTATTAATTTGTGTGAAGAAGCAAAAAAATATAATTTTTATGCAGTGTGTGTTAATCCTTGTTATGTCAAACTAGCAAAAGAATTATTAATAAATACGAATATTAAAGTTTGTACTGTCATTGGATTTCCACTTGGACAAAATACAACGTCTACAAAAGTCTTTGAAACGCAATTAGCGATTAAAGATGGGGCTGATGAAGTGGATGTTGTAATTAATGTTGCTAAATTATTAGATAATGATTTGGAGTTCATTGAAAGCGAACTAAATGCAATTAAATTAACATTAAAAAGTAATGTAATAATGAAAGTTATTATTGAAACTTCTTATTTAAGTAAAGAAGATATTTACACTATATCTCAAATTTGTGAGAAAGTGGGAGTAGATTATATTAAAACAAGTACAGGGTTTGGCACAAGAGGTGCAAATATTGAAGATATTTTAAATATAAAAAATGCTGTCAAAAGTGAAATAAAAATTAAAGCAAGTGGTGGAATAAAAACACGAGAACAGGCAGAAAAATTAATAGAAGCAGGGGCAAGTAGAATAGGAACAAGCAGTGGTGTAAAAATTGTGAATAAGGAGAATTAATATATGTGCATTTTCAAAAAGAAAAAAAAGACAGCCACCTTTAAGGATTGGAATAATAATATAAATAATTTTGGATTTAATGAAAGAGCAAGCAAATTAGAAGATGACTTAAATGTAGATTCTGTAGATAAGAAAAAAATTGAAAATAATGCAGTTAGTCATACAAAAGATAATGTTATACTACCTAAAAATGACATTAAGATTAATAAATAGTTACACAAGTAGATAAACAAACGAAAAATTTATATATTACATTAAAACTTTATTAAAATGAAAATATTTCTATTAATAAAGTTTTTTTTGATTTATGAATACAAACAACTAATTACAAAAGGTTGTTAATTTGTATAATTTGTGATATAATTTGTTATATATTTAGGAGAATTATTATATGACAATCGTAGAAACATTAAGACAAGAATTTTCAATGACAGAAAATCACGTTAATAATATTATAGGGTTAATAGATGAAGGGTGCACAATTCCTTTCATCTCAAGATATAGAAAAGAGATGACAGGCTCTGCTAATGACGAAACACTAAGAGCCTTCGCTGATAGATTAAACTATTTAAGAAATTTAAATAAAAGAAAAGAAGAAGTTCATAGATTAATAAGTGAACAAGAGAAAATGACACCTGAGATTGAGAAAGCAATTGAAGATGCTAAAACTATGACTGAAGTAGAAGACATATATAGACCATTTAAGCCAAAAAGAAAAACACGTGCATCTGTGGCTATTGCTAAAGGACTTCAACCTTTGGCAGATTATATTTTTAATCAAAAAGCAGATAAAGATTTAAATGAATTTGCTCAAACATTTATAAATGAAGAAGTTTTGACAGTTGATGATGCAATTAATGGAGCCAAAGACATTGTAGCAGAAATGATTAGCGACAATGCAGAAATGCGTAAAGATTTAAGAAAATTATTTGGTAAAAATTCTAAAATCGCATCAAAACTTACTGACAATGAAGAAGCATATAAATATGAAGTTTACAAAGATTTTAGTGAGAAAGTAGACACAATACCAAGCCATAGAATTTTGGCACTTAATCGTGGCGAGAAAGAAGAATGTCTTAAAGTTGATATTGTTATGGATGAGAAAATTTCCATTGATTTTCTTGTAGACAAATTTATCAAAAAGAATGGCGATTATACCGATATTATGCAAGAAGTGATAGAAGACTCATATAGTAGATTAATAGAGCCTTCTATTGCTAGAGAAATTAGAAATATTCTAACAGATGATGCTAACGAACAAGCGATAAAAATGTTTGAAGTAAATCTTAAACCTTTATTAATGCAACCACCTTTGAAAGGTAAAGTAGTACTAGGCTTTGACCCAGCATATAGAACAGGTTGCAAACTAGCAGTTGTAGACGCTAACGGTAATTTGCTTGATTTTGGTGTAATTTTCCCAACACCTCCTCAAAACCAGATTGAAGAATCTAAAATAAAATTAAAAGAACTTGTCAATAAATATAATATTGATGTTATAGCAATAGGAAATGGTACGGCTAGCAAAGAAAGTGAAATATTTGTAGCAAGTTTTATAAAAGAAGTGGATAGACCTATTAGTTATGCTATGGTAAATGAAGCAGGTGCGTCTGTATATAGTGCTTCAAAATTAGGCACAGAAGAATTTCCAGATTATGACGTTACTGTTAGAAGTGCAACAAGCATAGCAAGAAGATTGCAAGACCCATTGGCAGAACTTATTAAAATAGACACAAAATCTATTGGAGTAGGACAATATCAACACGATATGCCACAGGCTAGACTTGGACAAGTGTTAGATGGAGTTGTTGAAAGTTGCGTTAACAGTGTTGGTGTAGATTTGAATACTGCATCTTATCCATTATTATCAAGAATATCTGGTTTAAATATGGGCATTGCGAAAAAGATTGTTGATTATCGCAAGGAGCACGGTGGGTTCAAAACTAGACAAGAACTATTAAATGTCCCTAAATTAGGCGAGAAAGCGTTTACTCAAAGTGCTGGCTTTTTGAGAATAGTGGGGGCTGACAATATTTTGGATAATACTGCTGTGCATCCTGAAAGTTATGAATCTGCTGAAAAATTACTTAAAATATTAGGTTTTAGCGATGAAGATGTTAAACAAAATAACGTTGAACTATTGCGCAAGAAAGCAGAGCATTATGGTATAGACAAACTCGCTAATGAATGTGGTATTGGAGTGCCAACCTGTGAAGACATAATAGAAGAACTAATGAAACCGGGGAGAGATATTCGTGATTCATTGCCACAACCAGTATTAAGAAGTGATGTAATGGATATAAATGATTTACAAAAAAATATGGTGTTTGATGGCGTAGTTAGAAACGTTGTAGATTTTGGAGCATTTATAGATATTGGTGTACACCAAGACGGGTTAGTTCATATATCCGAAATTTGTGATAGATATATTAAACATCCTTCCGAAGAATTGACAGTAGGCGACCAAGTTAAAGTAAAAATTAAAGATGTAAATGTAGAAAAAAATAAAATTTCATTATCAATGAAACTAGATAAAGAATTTTAGGAGTGAAAAATGTTAGATTTAAAAAAAATACTTGAAAATATTGATGAATATGCACAAAAGTTGTCTTACAAAAAGTTTAATTTAGATAAAGATTATTTAATTAATCTAAATAATAAAATTAGTTCAATTCGTACTGAGTGTCAGCAACTACAGAGTGAACGCAATAAAGGGGCAGATAAAGTTGGACAATTAATGCGAGAGAAGGACAAAAATCTAAAAGAAATTGAACAAATTAAGGCTGAAATGTCAAAAGTTAGTGATAAAGTTAAAGCATTAGAGAGTGAACTTAATACATTAGAGAACGAACTTAGAAATTATATGATGCGTATGCCTAACATTCCAGACGAGAAAACTCCTATAGGCAAAGACGAAGATGAGAATGTAGTACTACAATACGTTGGGCAAAAGCCAAACTTTGATTTTCAACCATTAGAGCATCATATTTTGGGCGAAAAAATGGATATTTTAGATATGGATAGAGCATCTAAATTATCGGGTGCAAGATTTAGTGTGTTAAAGGGTGCAGGGGCAAGGCTTGAAATGGCTGTACGCAACTTTTTGTTTGAATGTGCTATAGAAAATGGATATACTCCTGTTAGTGTACCTGTTCTAGTTGGTAGAAATATTATGGAAGGTACAGGACAATTACCTAAATTTGAAGAAGATATGTTCAAAACAGTATCCAATGGTAAGGAATTGTTTTTGATTCCAACTGCTGAAGTGCCTGTAACAAATTTATTTAATAATGAAATTCTAAATGAAGATGAATTGCCTATAAGATATAGTTGTTTAAGTAATTGCTTTAGAGTAGAAGCAGGTAGTGCTGGTAAAGACGTTAAGGGAATGTTCCGTCAACATCAATTTGATAAAGTGGAAATGGTGCGATTTGCGACTCCAAAGCAATCTTGGGCAGAATTTGATAGCCTAGTAAATTGTGCAAAAAAAATCCTTGATAAATTGAAACTACATTATAGAGTAGTAGCATTATGTACAGGAGATTTAGGATTTAGTGCTTGCTATTGCAATGATTTAGAAGTATGGTTACCGGGTCAAAACAAGTATAGAGAAATTTCTAGTTGCTCAAATATGTTAGATTTCCAAGCAAGACGAGCAAATATGAGATACAAAAACAAAGAAACAAAGAAAAATGAATACATTCACACTATGAACGGTTCAGGGCTTCCTATTGGTAGAACAGTTATTGCTATTATTGAAAATTATCAACAAAAAGACGGTAGCATTTTAATTCCTGAAGTGCTCAAAAAATATTTGCCTTACGAGAAAATTGATGCTAACGGACAATTAGTTTAAAGTATGATTATAAAACTTGACATAAAATTTATGTTAAGTTTTTTATTTTTGCCAAATAATATATTCTTTTATTTTTATAGTTTGTTGCAAAAGTTATCAAATTATGATATAATTTGATATTATGATAGAATTAATAACAAATGTAGAAGAAAAAATTAAAAACATCCTTAATGAACTTAAAATTGATGTAGATAAAGTTCAAGTTGTGGAGAGTAGTAGACCAGAATTAGCACAATACCAATATAATGGTGCTATGGCATTGGCAAACAAAAATGGTTTTAAGCCTCAAGAATTAGCACAAATTATATGCGATAAGTTAATGGACGAAGAATATATATCTAGTGCTACAGTTGCTGGTGCAGGTTTTGTGAATATAAAATTTAATAATTCTGCGTTAATCAATCAATTAAACAATTTAAATAAAGAAATAGATAAAATTTGTGAGCCAAAGAATTATACAATATTTATAGATTATGGTGGTCCAAATGTTGCCAAAGCATTACATGTAGGGCATCTAAGAAGTGCTAATATAGGAGAAGGACTAAAACGATTAGCAAAAAAAGTGGGATATGAAGTAATAAGTGATGTACATTTTGGCGATTGGGGGCGACAAATGGGTATGGTGCTTGCAGGAATACAAGAGAAATATCCAGATTTACCTTTCTTTGATGAAAATTTTGAAGGAATTTATCCAACAAAATCGCCTGTTAGTAGTAAAGATTTGGAGTATATTTATCCATACATAAATGCTAAAGCCAAAGAAGATGAAGCATTAATGGATAAATGTCGTCAAATGACTTATGAATTGCAAAAGGGAAGAAAAGGTTATGTGGAATTGTGGAAACTTTTTGTACAAGAGTCTTTAAATCCTGTTTTAGACGCTTTTAAATTCCTTAATGTATCATTTGATTTATATGAGGGCGAAAGTACTTGTAATGATTTAATTGCACCAATGGTACAAGATTTATGTGATAGAAATATAGCATATTTAAGTCAAGGTGCAGTAGTTATAGACGTACAAGAGGAAAGCGATAAGATTGAAGTACCACCTTTCATAGTATTAAAATCTGATGGCGCTGCAATGTATTCGACTACTGATTTGGCAACAATAATGTCTAGACATAAACGATTTAGTCCTAATGAGTTTTGGTATGTAACAGACAATAGACAAAGTTTACATTTCATACAATTATTTAGGGCAAGCCATAAAGCACATTATGTTGATGATGAGACAAAGTTGTATAATTTAACCTTTGGTACAATGAATGGCAAAGACGGAAAACCTTTCAAAACTCGTGATGGTGGCGTTATGAGTGTTTTAACATTAATTGAAAACGTTAAGACTGAAATAACAAAAAAAATGCAAGGCAATGGCGTAGAAGATGAAAAGGTTTGTGAAATAATATCTAGTGCGACATTAAAGTTTGCTGATTTAAGTAATAATAGGGAAACAGATTTTATATTTGACATAGATAAATTTTGTGCATTGGAGGGTAAAACAGGCCCTTATGTGTTATATTCCACAGTGCGCGCTAATTCAGTCTTAAATAAAGTTAGCAGTATAGACATTAATGAATGTAAATTAGTAGATATTGAGAATGAAGCATATATGGATGTTATACTTAATGCAATGAAAGCACCTATGATATTACAAAAAGCGTTTGACCAAAAAGCATTGAATATTATTTGTGATTTTGTATTTAATTTATCTAATTCATTTAATAATTTTTATGCAAAAACAAAAATACTAACAGAAAGTGATGAAATTAAAAAAAGAGCATATTTAAAACTTTGTAAAATTGTCTCACAAATTAACGAAATGTTTTTGGATATATTAGCAATAAAAATACCAGATAAAATGTAGCATATATAATTATAAAAATATATTTAAACCCTTGTACTTTACAAGGGTTTTTGATATAATTGTTGTATGATTAATGATTATGAAGAATTAGAAACAAAAAAGCCTGAAATACTTGCACCTGCTGGAGATTTTGAATCGCTTAAAGTAGCAGTATATAATGGTGCAAATGCTGTGTATTTTGGATTGCCTAAATTTAATGCTAGGGCTAAAGCGACAAATATTAGTTTAGAAAATTTAAGTGAAGCAGTAAATTTTTGTCATCTATATAATGTTAAAGTATATTTAACAGTTAATACTTTAGTTAGTGATGAAGAAATGGAAGAAGTTTTGGATATGGTTAAAGAGGCATATACAAAACACGTAGACGCTTTTATAATTCAAGACTTGGGATTAGCGAAAGTTCTTAGAGAGCATATTCCTGACATAGAATTGCACGCTAGCACACAAATGGGCATACATAATCTCGAAGGTGCTTTAATAGTTGAGTCATTAGGGTTCAAAAGGGTAGTTTTGTCTAGAGAAGTAACTTTAAATGATATTAACCTTATAAAATCTTGGACTAATTTAGAAATTGAATATTTTGTACAAGGTGCATTGTGCGTTGCATTTTCTGGTAATTGTTACTTTAGTGCGTTAAAATTTAATCAAAGTGGTAATCGTGGCGCTTGCTTACAACCTTGTAGACTTAAATACAAAGCAAATTATAATAAGGCTAACGGATATTTGTTATCTACAAGAGATTTGTGCCTTTTGGATAGACTAAAGCAGTTAAGCGACATCGGTGTAGATTCATTTAAAATTGAAGGCAGAATGAGAAGACCAGCATATGTTGCTCAAGCAGTGCAGTCATATAGAAATGTTTTAGACTCTAACTATAACAAAGAAGTTATAGAGTATGAAAAGAATAATCTTAAAAGAGTTTTTAATCGTGGCGACTATAACGAAGGAATTTATTTAGATAGAATTTCAAAATGTAATATCATTAACGCTGACTATCAAAACCATAGAGGCGTGTGCATAGGACAAGTAGAAAATGTTAGAAATTTCAAAAACATTTACGCAATTACAGTAGAAAGTAGTGCACCAATTGTCGATGGAGATGGAATAAAATTTGTAAGTAATGACGGACAAGAAGTCAGTTTAGGTGTTGGTGGAGTAGAAAGACTTGAAGAAAATAAGTATGTTATATATTCAAAATCTGCACCTAATATAAATGATATGGTATATAAAACTGTGGATGCTATAAGGGAGAATATACTAGTTAACCAAACAAAAAAGTTACCTATAACTGCACATTTTGAAGCGTATCCTGATGAAACTGCAAAATTAACATTATCTTACGAAAATTTAAGTGTTACAGAAGAAAGTTTATTTGTATGCGATAAGGCAGTTAATCAAGCACTTAATTATGATAGGTTGTTACAAAATATTAATCGTTTTGTTGATACACAATTTGAACTCAAAAATTTGACTTGCAATTTAGGACAGGTTTTTATTCCTAATTCAAGAATAAATGAATTAAGAAGAATTTGTGTAGAAAAATTACAACAAAAAATAATTGAAATTAACCAAAAGCCGATAATGAAAGTGGTTAAAAATACTTTAAGAAAAGTTAGCATTAAAGAAATAAACTACAAGAATTTTATAATTATAAACGATATACGAGATTTAGATTCAGTTCCAGAAGATGCTTATATTATTTATGCACCGACAAATTATGAATTTAATAATATCAATAATTTTTTAGTGCAAGCCAATCAAAGTGGGCATAATTTTGTTTATCTATATTTAATGAATATTGCTAATTCTTTAGATATTCAAAAGATAAAAAATATTTTAGTCGAAATAGGCAACGAAAATATTGGAGTTGTTGCTAATAATATTTACGGTCTGTGTTTTGCTAAATTAGGGTTTAAAACTTTGGCAGGATATCAAATGAATTTAACGAACTCATATTCAGCGAAAGTTATACTAGATTTAGGTGCTGAAGCCTTTACTAAATCTATTGAAAGTGATTTAGTTAAATCACTTAATACAGGGCATAATTATATTGGAAAGCCTACAGTTATGACATTTTGTCATTGTCCATATAAAACTGTTTATAAATATGACGTTTGTAGTGAATGTGAATATCGTGATGGCTTAAAATTTCAAAGTGAAGATAATATTAATTATAAAATTCGAAGAATAAGGTGTGTTTCTTGCTATTTTGAATTATTATATAATGAAGAAATTGGTCAAAAAATAGACCCGTATATTCTTGATTTAAGAGAAGAATAAAAAGACTAGATTATATTTATAGATATAACCTAGTCTTTTTTGTTAATATTTGATTGAATATAATTAAGTAAATCATCATTTACTTCAGTTGTATTTATATACAAACATCTACCTTGATATTTCCCATCATATTGTCTAATTAATTGATAACCATATTGATTTTCTTGTAATTTAACTAACAGTGTTTCATAAGGCATATCATTATGTGACTCTTGTTTATCAAAGATAAATTCAATATATATGCCTTTTTCTAACTCTTTAATTGTTAAATCATGTATGCTTACACCAAATGCTGGCATTTCGTATCCAGAATTTACCCTAATTTGCCATAATTGAAGCATATCATTAAATTCCTTAGAACCTTTTTGATATGTGGTGGAAATACTATCAATATAGATTTTAATTTCTTTGCATTTATCAAAAATTTCATCAATTTGTTCACTTATAAAATTTTGAATTGCCATATAAACCTCACTAAATTATTTTATACAAAAATTAGATTAATATCCCTTAAAGAGAAAGCGAATTACTCTATAAGGAGTAGCGAATAAAGAAGCAACATAAGTCATACCAGCAGCGTGCAATAGTTTCTTTATTTGAGTTAATTCTTTACCTTTAATGCCAATTTGATTTTTTAGAAATTTCTTTGCGTTTTTTGATGCACCAAATTCAAGTGGTATAAGAAAAATTTTTAACAATAATGAAACTGCGAAAGAAATAAGTCCTACATAAATCATTACTTTACCAATTATATTTAATTCGAAAGGAATTAACCAAATAATTAATCCAAGAATTGTAAGTGGAAAAAATAGCCCAGATAATAAAGCATTTAATTTGCTAAATATATAACAGATAAAAAACCAAAAATTATTATGGTATCTTTGCATAGAATGACCAAATTCGTGGCTGGCTATTGCAAGAGATGCTACATCGTCGCCATAGAACACGTCTTCTTTTAAAATAATGGCATCCTTAACATATTCATAGCAGTTTTCAGTTTTCTCTCCAGCAATGTATAGTTGAGTTTTTTGCTTATTAGTTTTAATACCGTATTCAAGGACTTTAAAAGCCGGAGAGTTAGTAGAACTTTGTACTTGTTCTAGTTCTTCTTTAATACTAAAAAATTTTCTGTGTGCTGTTCCAGCAATTATTAGACCTATCAAAAATAACGCTATGATAATTATTGTGATAAAAAATAGTGGACTAGCGAATATTTCTTCTAACATATTTACTCCAAAATTATTATATATATTTTTTTTAAATTTATCAAGCGAATAAAACTTAAATCATTTATTTTGACTAAGTAATATTGTATTTAAAACTCTCATATATTACCATAAGAGGATATTATGAGAAATTTTACAATAAAAGCAGATTTTGATTGTTTGGTATTATTAAACGGGAAAAAGTTGGGAGTATTAGAGGGTGGACAAATAACTTTTATGGAAAATGACAAGTTTACTTTAACATTTTTTCCACTAGATAATAAATCTTTACCTTATTCGTGTCAAGTAAGTTATGAGAATGGACAATTGGTATGTTCAAATAATTTAAGTAGTTATGTAGAATTTCCTAACAAAAATTTTGAACTATATTTTGTTCCATTTATAATCAAATATTCAAAACCAACTTTGATTTGTACAAAAACTTTGGATACTAATATAGGTAAAGTATGTATTAATATTTTTAATAACAATAATGATAGTACTTGTAGTTTAATTCAAGTTTTAAAAAATAATGAAATCATTTTGGAGCATCAAACATTAGGCAAAATTAATAATTGTGATATACAAGATAAATTTATAGATAACGGATACTTTGTTTTTATTAGTGGGCAAATACAAGACTATGAGTATCTATTAGTTTTAGTTGTGGATAAGTCAATAGAAACTAATTTAGAGTTAATTGCACATCAAGTAGAATTGCATCCCGATTGTATTAAGACATTAACAAAATGTTTTGACATACACAAAAGGGGAAAAGTAATAGAATATAGTGTAGTTAATGGAAAATTTGCAGAAAAAACAAATTATTTGGTTGCGATAAATGATAATGTTAAAATTAAAGATGAATTAATACCTTATGCATTTTTTGAAGCACTCAAAGTGGGAGACATCAAAAAATGTCGTGAATATTTAAGTGATGAGTTAAATGAAAGTGTAGATGATGAACATTTAGTAAGTTATTTTAATGATTTTGAAGAAGTAAGACAAGATGTATATACAAATGAAGATTCTAGCGTTATTTTAATCTATAAAAATGCTAATAACTATGTAGGCAAAATTTGTAAATTAGAATTTAAAAATAACAAAATAGATAATTTTAATTTATTAGATTAGTTAATAAATTACAAATTTATTTAATATTTTACAAAATAATTCAAATATATATAAATTATGTAAATTATAATGTAACTATGGAAAAATTTATAGAATTTTTGGATAACAATAATATTTACATAACAAAAAACGTTTTTGCAAAATTTGGCCAAGTTTTTGAGAAATATAAATTCCAAGAAATAGCCGTAGTTGGAGATAATTTAGAGTTAATTAGTGATGCCTTAAGGAAAGATTATAAACTAACAACAATAAATATACCCAAACAGTTATGTTACACTCTTTGTGGGCTAAATCTAGCACGAATGCAACTAAAAGAAAACACTAGATTAATTGTCGCTTATGGGGATGAACACTCATTGAACATAACTAAGTTATTAGCGAACAAATCTCAGTTACCATATTGTTTTATAACGAATACAATGCTTAACGTGTATTCAAAATGCAATTATGCCATTATGGATAACGTGCCTATAGAAATTAAAACGCAGTTAAAATGTATTATAATTAACGAAAAAATAGAAAACAATATCGCTAATGATTATGCTCGTATAACTTCGCAAATAATAGGTTGCTTTGAATTCTATCTCAAAGAGAAGTTTTTTGAAACTACTTATAATATAGATACTAAATTGTTGTTTCAAACTTATTACGAAATATTAAAAGTAAATAATTTAAAGAATAAAACAAACTTAGAATTTATACACAAATTAAACTTAATTTTAGTCGTAGAATATGCAAAAACCAATAAAGTTCCATTTCACGATAATTATTATTTAACTTTATATTTTTTATCGAAAAATGTGAAATTATTTAATGAATTTGATAAATTGTTATTTATTTATTCGCAAATGTTGTCAGTACTTTATGAAATATTCTTTAATAATAATTTACAATCCCCTTTGTATACAATGCTTGAGAAATTAGAAAATAATATTTCAGTTTCACAATATTCAAAAATAGTTGCTAGTCAGTCTAAGAGAAATCTTAATAAAATGAACTATATTTATAAAGTTTATACAAAGTTTTTGTGTAGTATGACACTGTCTTATCAAAAACTTTATGCCAAAACTGCTTTTGCGCTAAAAAACATAATAGAAGATTCAGGATATGAGTTGTTTCAGTCATTAGATTGCCAATGTATGATAGATATAATTAAAGAAATATCACTTATCAATGATAATTCTTTATTATACCAATTTGGTATGACTAAATTATATTAATATGTGCAAAATGCACAAAAAAAATGTTTGATTATCAAAATATTTGCCTATAATGAATATCTATGCTATAATGAACTGCTTAAAAAGGAAGGAAAGTTATGGCAATAAAATTAATTATAGATTCAGGCTGCGATATGGCACCTAGCGAGTTACCGGAATATGTTAAATTATTACCTATTAAGGTTTACTTTAATGAAATAGAATATACCCCTTATGAGAACTTAACTACAAGTGAATTTTATGATAAATTATCACATGTAAAAGAATTACCTCATACTAGCCAAATCAATGCACAAACTTATTGTGATTATATTAGACCAATAATTGATAATGGGGATGAAGTTTTAGTCTTGTCAATGTCGGGGGAACTATCAGGTACTGTAAATTCTGCTAGAATGGCACAAAGAGAAATAGGTAGTGATAAAGTAGCCGTAGTTGATTCAAAGTTAGTTACTTTTGCTTATAGGGCGTTAGTAATGGAAGCGATTAGACTTATTGAAAGTGGTATGTCATTAAATGATATAGAAAGTAATTTAAACGGAATTAAAGAGAAAGTTATATTATTAGCAGTTATAGATGATTTAAAATACTTAAGATTAGGTGGAAGAATAGGGGCGGCGGGCAAATTTTTTGGCGACCTATTAGCGATAAAACCTTTGTTGACTATCAAAAATGGTGCATTGCACGCTGTTGGTAAGGCAATAGGTATAAAAAAAGGTATACAAAGTATATGTGATTTGGTCAATACCTACGACGTTGATATGAGCCGACCAAGGTATATTGGGCATTCTAATTGTGTAAAACGTGCAGAAGAACTTAAACAAAAACTAACTGATAACACTCAAATTGGCGCAGAAGAAATTATGATAACAGAAATAGGTGCAACAGTAGGCACACACGCAGGCCCAGGTTGTACAGGTGTTGTCTTTTTTGTAAAATAATATATTATAAACTTAATTTATGATAATAAATAATATCTTTATAAAAAACAAAAAAAGTATTATAAACTCAAATTTATAATACTTTTTTGGTTCTATAATATTCGTGGGGGTCAGTAAAAAAAAAGAGCATAAACTCTGAAGTGAACCCAATTTTGCAGAGCAAAAATTGGGTTCACTTCATTAATCTGTGGTTTTTTACAATTTGGTGCGCATAGAGGGACTTGAACCCCCATGTCGTTGGACACTAGATCCTAAGTCTAGCGCGTCTGCCAATTCCGCCATATGCGCATCTTTGGCTGGGGTGGCTGGATTCGAACCAACGCATATGAGGGTCAGAGTCTCATGCCTTACCGCTTGGCGACACCCCATTTTTTTGGTGACCCATCCGAGATTCGAACTCGGGACAACTTGATTAAAAGTCAAGTGCTCTACCTACTGAGCTAATGAGTCATATACTCTCATTTGAGAGTGGCTGGGGTGGCTGGATTCGAACCAACGCATGCGAGAGTCAAAGTCTCGTGCCTTACCGCTTGGCGACACCCCATTATTAAATTATGTATAAATTATGGGGTGGGCGATGAGGCTCGAACTCACGACCTCTAGAGTCACAGTCTAGCGCTCTAACCAACTGAGCTACGCCCACCATTACTGGTACGCCTGAAGGGATTCGAACCCCTGACCCACGCCTTAGAAGGGCGTTGCTCTTCCAGCTGAGCTACAGGCGCTCGCTGACATAATTTATTGGAGCGGGTGATGGGAATCGGACCCACGCAGACAGCTTGGAAGGCTGGAACTCTACCATTGAGCTACACCCGCATTGCAACTAATTGCTTTATTATGATACCACATCTAAAATTCTTTGTCAACATTTTTTAATACTTTTTTTATTTTTTTTGTTAATTAGTTTTTTTATTATTTTATTTTTTTAATAATTTGATAGAAATTTAAATAAATGGTATAATAATATAAATATTTTATTTAACTTTGGAGAAAATTATGCAATTTGAATTATGGTCTATTTGGCATATATTATATATATTATCACCAATTATAATAATGGTGCCATTATATTTTATATTGAGAAACAAAAGTTATAAAACTCGTTACATTATTGGTGTTATTATTGGTATAATATCTTTAGCAATTTTAATTGTGAGAAATGTTGACATATATTTAAGAAATGGATTTGACCCAGAAATTATACCTTTACAAGTTTGTCATTTTGGAAATATAATGGTATTTATAGCGCTAGTATTTAGAAGTAAGATAGCCACATCAATATTATGGTGTCTTAATTTGTTGGCAGCATTTTCATCGCTTGTGGTAGCAGATTCATTAGCAAATTATACTGATTTCTTTTGTATTAGAGCACAAGCATATTTATGGGGACACTTGTTCATTGTTATAGGTGCATTATATGCTGTATTATTAAAAATTGTGCGAATAGATATTAAATCTTTTTTATGGGGAATTTTCGTACTTGTATTGTTATTGATACCTTCAATTATTCTAAATTCATATTTTAATGACGTCCTTAATTATCACATTAATTATTTTTATATATATAATTCTAACGGAGTGCCATTTGAATTTTTGTATATTGGGGAAAGGGCTAAATATGGGTGGTTCACTATAAATTGGATATATACAATTTTATTAATAGTAATATTTAGCGTATTAATGTTTGGAATATACTGTATACAAAAACTTCTTTACATCAAAGATAAAGATTACAAAACGTATAATATATTTATAAGACAAAACAAAAAATCTTGAAATTTAAAATTTCAAGATTTTTTTGTACTACTAATTATTTATTCACTTCTTAAACATTGGATAGGGTCTTTTTTAGCAGCCATTTTTGAAGGTATAAGCCCTGACAACATTGTTAAACCTATACTTATTAGTAACATAATAAGTGCAGTTAGTGGAGCAAATACTGCTAAATTTCCAATGCCATCTGCTAAACTATTGATAATTAAATTGATAGGTATTGTAAATAAATACGTAATAATGATGCCTATTAAGCCACTTAAGCCTCCAATAATGAATGCTTCTGCCATAAACACTCTAGAAATATCTTTCTTTCTAGCCCCGATACTTCTTAAAATACCAATTTCTTTTGTTCTTTCTATAACTGATACATAAGTTATAACGGCAATCATAATTGATGACACAATTAATGATATAGCACTAAAAGCAATAAGAACATAACTAATAATATTAACAAGTGTAGTTAATGCAGACATAAATAATTCCATTACATCTGTATATAGAACTTGTTTGTCAGTTGGAAGTTGTCTATTATATTCGTCAATATGAGCCTTGATAGCATTTTTTGATTCAAAATCTTTTGGGTAAATAGAAATATAATTTGGTAAAGATTCACCACCTAATTTTCTTAGCATATTTTGATATTTGTCTTCTATAGTTTCATCAACTCCAGTTTCATAAGTGTTACCATTTAATGGGTTGATAGTAGGGTTTTGTTTAGCAAAATTAACAATGCTTGAATTTAAGTTTAATTGTAGCATATTATCTAATATTTGTTTAGGGAATGCAATGCCACAGTTATAAATCATATTCTGAGTGTCAGGTTTTTGTCTTAATATGCAACTAATAGAAACTTCAATAGCACTTGATTTGTCAAAATCGCTGGAACTAATATTTTTTGGTAGAGAAGAGTAAAAAGTTTTACCACTTGCTGAGACTTCAGTATAATAAGCATCATTAGGCATTATATAAAATTTTTTGCCTATAATTTCGTTGAAATCTATTGTTTCATTTTGGCTGTCAAATCCTAAACTTTCTAGAATTGTGTCTGCCACACGATTGTATTGGTCGACAATCAATATTAATTCATTATCGCTAGTAGGATAATTTCCTTCAATAACGTCATATTGAGATAAAATAAAATCTTGGTTATCTAATAATATCTGCCATTTTGGATCGCCACCAAATGAACTAAGCATAGGGTATGAAGCATTAACATCGACATATTTATAATCATTAGTTTTATTACTATAAGTATAAACATTCAATTTTTGACCTGTTTCCATTACAATATCATAATATAAGTTTGGGTCAATTGTTTTTATAGCGTTGTCAATAAAATCTTGTGTTATGTCGCTACCTTTGGGCATAGAATTAAGTTTCTTTATAAGGTTATTGACAATAACTTCTTTGGTATTAGGAAATTTGTCCAAATTAGGATTATCAAACAAAGATGCAATAGAATTAAAATCTACAGTTTGTCCACTAATGGTAAGTGGGTAAGTGGATAACATATCCGATTGAAGTTTATTTATATATAAATTAAAGCCATTAGAAAGTGCAAGAACTAATGAAACTCCAATAATACCGATACTGCTAGCCAAACTTACTAAAATAGTTCTACCTTTTTTTGATAACAAATTTTTGAAACTCAGAGTTAATGCAGTCCAAAACGACATAGAAGTTTTCGAATAAGGAGATTTCTTCTTTTTTGCTTTGATACTTTTGTTATTTTGTTCATCTTTGAGGTCTGCTACAGTGTTTTTTGTTTTAGTTTTTCTTGACTTATAAGGATTAGAATCTTCTAAAACAACACCATCACTTAATCTAACAATTCTAGTAGAATATTTTTGTGCTAATTCTGGATTATGGGTTACCATAATAACAAGTCGTTCTTTGGAAATTCCTTTCAATATATCCATAATTTGAATAGAAGTAGCCGTATCAAGTGCGCCAGTTGGTTCGTCGGCAAGCAATATTTCTGGATTATTAACGATAGCACGAGCGATAGCCACCCTCTGCATTTGCCCACCACTTAATTGATTAGGCATTTTGTAGATATGGTCAGCCAATCCCACTTTGTTTAATGCTTCTATAGCACGGGATTTTCTTTCTTTTGTGCTTATTCCTGAAATTGTTAACGCTAATTCAACATTACTTAAAATATTAAGATGAGAAATTAAATTGTAACTTTGAAAGACAAATCCAACTTTATGATTTCTGTATGCGTCCCAGTCGCTATCTTTAAATTCTTTTGTCGATACGTTTTCAATCTGCAAATCTCCATAAGTGTATTTGTCTAATCCACCAATGATATTTAATAAAGTGGTTTTACCACAGCCACTTTGTCCTAGTATGCTTACAAATTCATTTTTTCTAAATTCTAAATCTATACCTTTAAGTGCAACTACAACATTGTCTGCCATACGGTATTCTTTGGTAATATTAATTAACTTTAACATATTAAACCTTTCTTTTTTTAATTATTTTGTAAAATTGTCTTATCAAATTGGTCTAGTAAATCCATAAACAAAACAATATTTTCTTCGCCAATTTGGTCGGTAAATTTTTGAAGATTACTATTCATAGTTTCGCAACGACTTTCAATACTCTTTCTAAGGGAATCATCTAGTTGTAAATAATGATTTTTTTTGTTATCTTGAGAAATGTAACTAAAAATATAACCTTTCTTTTCTAATTTATTACAAAATTGAGTAACTGCCGCTTTAGTAATATTCAAGCGTTTAGCGATTTGACTTTTGTGAATAGGGGATTTAATTCTTTCTGATTCTTCAATTATGTATAAAATGAGTGCCTCACTATAATTTAAGTCTAAACCTTTCCAAGTTGCAAAAACATAACTTTTTAATAAATCTAGTGTTTCGGTTAATTTATTAAATAATCTTTCGCTAATATTTGACATTTGTATCCTCCAAATAAATGTAAACTACTTAACAAATTTTAATTATATAAGAGTTTATTAATAATGTCAAATGAAATTATATAAAATTTTTATTTTAACAAAAAATTTATAAATTAATTTATAAACTCTTGTAAAAAAACAAAATTTGTGATATAATAAAATAAATTTTATGAAGCGTAATTTACGTTTCGTTTTTTATTTGAAGGTGAAGAATGGAATTTTCTAAGGAAAAAATAAGAAATGTTGCAATCATTGCACACGTAGATCACGGTAAAACATCATTAGTAAATGAAATGTTAAAACAAGGTGGCGTATTTAGACAAAATCAAGAAGTAGCAGATAGAGTTATGGACTCTAATGCACTAGAAAGAGAAAGAGGTATTACAATTTTAGCCAAGAATGCTTCTGTTCACTACAAAGATTACAAAATAAATGTTATTGATACCCCCGGACATAGTGATTTTGGAGGCGAAGTAGAGCGTGTTTTAAAAATGGCAGACGGAGTATTATTAGTTGTAGATGCTTTTGAAGGGACAATGCCACAAACAAGATTTGTTTTGGAGAAGGCATTATCATTGAATTTAAGAGTTATCATTGTTGTTAATAAGATTGATAGACCAGATGCTAGAATTAATGAAGTGGTTGACGAAGTACTAGAATTATTGATTGACTTAAATGCTACGAATGACCAATTAAATAGTCCTGTAGTTTATGCTTCAGCACGCTTGGGTATCGCTAGTTTAGACCCTAATAAACAAGGGGAAGATTTAAGACCATTGTTTGAAACAATTATTGAACACATTTTACCACCAAAAGGGGATGAAAATGCACCATTACAATTGTTAGTCTCAAGCACAGAACATAACGACTTTTTGGGTAAACTTGCAGTTGGTAAAATTGAGAACGGAAAAATCAAAGTTGGCGATACAATAGCAGTGGATAATTATTTTAATCCAGATAAAGTTCGCAAAAGCCGTGTACAACAATTATTTACTTATGATGGGCTAAAAAGAGTGGAAACGCAATCAGCATCTTGTGGAGATATTGTGTGTGTAGCAGGTATTGAAGACATTATGATAGGTGATACAATATGCGACCAAAATCAACCACAAGCACTTCAATTTGTTAAAATTAGTGAACCTAGTGTTGAAATGACATTTATGGTTAATGACAGTCCATTTGCTGGGAAAGAAGGTAAATTTGTTACAAGTCGTCATTTAAGGGAACGCTTATACAAAGAAACAATTAAAGATTTGTCATTAAGAGTAGCCGATACAGACTCTACGGAAGCATTTAAGGTAAGTGGTAGGGGTGAAATGCACTTGTCAATTTTGATAGAGAATATGCGTAGAGAAGGTTATGAATTTCAAGTATCAATGCCTAAAGTTTTGTATAAATTTGACGAAAATGGCAATCGTTTAGAGCCAATTGATAGATTAGTTGTCGATGTCCCTGAAGAGTCAGTTGGTGCTGTTATGGAGAAAATGGGTAGACGAAAAGGCGAATTAGTGTCTATGCACCCACAAGGTAGTAGAATGAGAGTAGAATTTTTGGTTCCTTCTCGTGGATTGTTTGGTTATAAATCAGAATTTTTGACCGATACAAGAGGCGAAGGGGTTATGAGTTCAGTCTTTAGTTCGTATGAGCCATATCGTGGAGATATAGAAAGAAGAAATTTTGGGGCATTAATAGCGTTTGAAACGGGTGAGTGCATCACTTATGGGCTTGCTAATGCACAAGAACGTGGAGATTTGTTTGTCAGTGCTGGTGTTAAAGTTTATGCCGGTATGGTAGTTGGGCAAAATCCTAAGGGAGATGACCTAGTTGTTAATGTTTGTAAGCGTAAAGCAATGAGCAATATGCGTTCTACTTCAAGTGATGAAGCATTAAGATTGACACCACCTATTATTATGAGTCTTGAACAATCTTTGGAGTTTCTAGATGATGACGAATTATTGGAAGTAACGCCACAGTCTATAAGAATAAGAAAAAAAGAACTAGACCACGGTAAACGTAAGTCTGCAGCCTATAGAAATTCAATAAATTAATCACAAGGGATAGCCCTTGTACTGAGCGATATGTGTGAGTGGGGCAAAAATATAAAAATAAAGACTAAGTTAATCACTTAAAACTTAGTCTTTTTTATTGGAAAGCCCTTGTGCAAGGGAAAGCCCTTGTGCTGAGCGATATGTGTGAGTGGGGCAGAAAAGTATTTTACTAAAGATTAAGTTGATAACTTAAAACTTAGTTTTTTGTTTTTTAGGATACCCCTTGTGCAAGGGAAAGCCCTTGTGCTGAGCGATATGGTTGGGTAAGGTAGCGAAGTGTAGTGTTTATATTTTTGTAGTACCTATGAAGTAGTTTTTTGTTTACTTTTTGCGAGAGCAAAAAGCAAATAATTTAAGTTTTGGCGTACTTAAGTAAATAAAGCGGGCACATAGGGTAAGTCAAGAGCAAGGCTCTTGCCTAAAGGTTGGTAAGGGAACGGGTAGTTCCCTTACACAAGGGAAAGCCCTTGCGCAAGGGATAGCCCTTGTGCTGAGCAATGCTGACGCCTAAAAAAAAGTTTAGTGAAATAATATAAGACTTTTGTTTAATACTTACGTAATACCTATTGTGATTAAGCAAATAAATGATTTAATTGTATTTTTTAGTTAGTATGCTTAATGGTTTATTACTTTTTGCGAAAGCAAAAAGTTAAAAAAAACTATTAAAATCGTTTGTTAAAAAAAATAATTTATGGTAGACTGAATATGATAAGTTAAACGAGAGGAGAAAAAAGATGAACAACGAACAAAAGAAACTGCTAGGGGGGGGGGGGGGGGGTATTATTAGCGTAGTTAAAATTAATATTCACGTAATAATCGGTTTAATATTAGGTATAACCTTTGGTGCATTAACGGATAGTAGAACGGCTAAAGGTATAATTTCGTTTACGCTACCACAAAATCTACAAGCAGGGTTTTCAAGCCCAATAGAAATATTTATAGATACAGATACAAGTGGAGCAGTGTATTATAATAAGAATAATACATATAACAAAGTAGGTACAGGTACAAATTATTTATATAGATTACAAAGTGAGAAGTCAAAATACTTACAAGTGACTTTTACTTTTCCAATGTCAGTGGCTACAAGCACAGGCAATGTAACAATAAATGGGGCAACTTGGACTAGAAGTTTGTCGGGTAAAGTATTGACTTGTAAAACGACAGCGAAAGTAAAAGCAGGTTATGTATGTAATATAGACGCATTAATAAGTGGAATACGAATAAGTACATTAAATGTAGAAGTAGGGACAATAGAAGTTAAAGCAGTATGTAGTGATACAACTACATTCAATGAGAACCCAATAAGCGTTTTTTTAAACTATACAACAGGTTTTAGTGGTGGAAGTGGTACAGAAGCAGAGCCATACTTAATAAGTAGTTCACATCAATTAACTAATTTATCAAAATTGATTAATGATTCGACGACAAACGCAAACTATACAAACAAACATTATAAATTAATAAATGACATCAACTTTGGTCAATGCGATGAAGTATATACATTTGACACAGATACAGGCTTATATCAAGTAACTAAAGGAAACAATGTAATTTATATTGGCACTGGAATAAAGGGAGATAATACGGGAAGCAGTACCACTTTTGATACAACAGCAAGTACTATAGGAGCATATTACACAAGTAATACATCTACAACAACTACAACTCAACCTAGTTGGCTTGTAAGTAATTGGACACCAATAGGAACATCTTCTTATAAATTTTCAGGTACTTTTAATGGCAATAATTGTACTATTAGTGGAATTAACTGCTTTATTAATAGCACGAGTAATATATATGCTGGATTATTTGGATATGTAAATCAATTAAAAATAAGTAGTTTAGTTATAGACAATTCAAATATGTTTGCAATATCATCAAAATATGTTTATGCTGGAGCAATTATTGGGTATGTGAGCAGTGGTGGAGAAGTTGAAATAATAAATAGTACAAATTTTAGCACTATTAATGGTGTAGCTGGAAATATTTATTCGTCTGGATTCGTTGGATATTCAAGCAGTAGTAAAGTTACAATTATGAATGCTTGTAATAATGGTAGTTTAAATGTTTTAGCAAAAGGAACCTATGCTTATACTGGGGGAATATGTGGCAGTGTGGGCGGTGGGGAACTAGTAATTGATAATTGTATTAATAGTGGTTATATTAATATTTTAGAAAGTAGTGCTGGCCATTTGGGTGGTTTAGTTGCTCAAAGTAGTGCAACAACAATAATAACAAACAGTATTAATAATGGTTCCTTAAAAGATATTACAATTCAAGGATATTTGGGCGGTTTGGTTGGTAAAAGTAGTGGAATATGCACTATAGCGAATTGTTATAATAATGGTAGTTTATATATGCCAGAAGGAACGCAAAATTATGTTGGAGGGCTAAGCGGAAACGTATCGGGTGATATGACAGTAATAGACTTCAACAATAGTGGTAATATTTCTATTAATTCAAAAATCCCTTATGCAGGAGGACTAATTGGTGATGTATTTAGTGATATAAAACTAACAAATTGTTACAACTATGGAGGAATTAATTATATTTCATCATCGAACACAGGAGCTCTAGGTGGATTAATTGGAAGAGTTTTTACTTCACCTGCTATTTCGCCTTCAGTATTAATTACAAATTGTATTTCAAATTGTGTAATTTTATCAAAAGGGTTGTCAGAAAACGTAGGAGCATTAGTTGGTACGGGTCCATTTACAAATAATGGTAGTTTTGGAGTAGATGATTTAGTGTTTAAAATTACAGCATAAATTAAAGTATGTAATATTAATAATAAGATAGCAGAATGAATTTTAAGACGTCAGTTTAAATCTGCTATCTTTTAATATTTTATATAGTTTGGTATAAGTGTTTTGTTAATTACATAAAATAAAGTATGAAATTTTTTAGAGAAAATATTAGATTAATTATAACTTGGGTAATTATATTAGTTGTAGCAATACTTGGAAGTGTTTTTGTCAATCTTGGTATGGAATGGTTTAGTGGGCTAAATAAACCTACAGAATGGGTGCCAAATTTTGTAATACCAATTGTTTGGACTACAATTTATTTGCTTTTTGCTGTAATATTTTATTTATTATACAAAAATGATTTAGTTACAAAAGGCATAATAGTATTAGGACTACTAAATGCAATATTTAATGTGTTATGGTGTTTAGTGTTTTTTGCACTTAATCAATTATTGTTAGGAAATATTATCATAATTATTAACGTTATACTTGGGGTGTTATTTGTAGTAGAAATTAACAAAAGTAATAAATGGTATACAAATTTGTTGTGGTTGTATCCTGTTTGGTTAAGTATTGCTACATCTTTAAATTTAGCAGTCTGGATTTTAAATTAAATTGCAAATAATTACACATTTTATAAACAAAAAACAAATAATTTAACTTTTGACGCACTTAAATAAATTAAGTGGGCACATAGGGTAAGTCAAGAGCCCTGCTCAAGGGAAAGCCCTTGTGCTGAGCGATATGGTTGGGTAATGTAGCGAAGTGTTGTGTTTATATTTTTGTAGTACCTATGAAGTAGTTTTTTGTTTACTTTTTGCGAGAGCAAAAAGCAAATAATTTAAGTTTTGACGTACTTAAGTAAAATGAGTGGGCACATGGGATAAGTCAAGAGCCCTGCTCAAGGGGAAGCCCTTGTGCTGAGCGATATGGTTGGGTAAGGTAGCGAAGTGTAGTGTTTATATTTTTGTAGTACCTATGAAGTAGTTTTTTGTTTACTTTTTGCGAGAGCAAAAAGCAAATAATTTGAGTTTTGGCGTACTTAAGTACCTTAGGAGGTAATATATTGCATAAGTCAAGAGCCCTGCTCTTGCCTAAAGGTTGGTAAGGGAACGGGTAGTTCCCTTACACAAGGGAAAGCCCTTACATAAGGAAAAGTCCTTGTGCTGAGCGATATGTGTGAGTGTGGCAAAGAAATATTTTACTAAAGACTAAGTTAATTACTTAAAACTTAGTTTTTTGTTTTTTATGGGATAACCCTTAAATTTGTCATTATATAAAACATTTGTATTTTTTTGATAACTATGGTATAATAACACAAGGTGTAATATGAAAGATCCTAAAAAGATGTATAATAAAAATGAGGCAAAATCTAACGCCAAAAAGTATTTAATTATACTTGTATGTTTTTTACCGTTTTTAATACTAATAAATTTTACAGTTTTTTTGAACCTTGATGCTTGGTTAATGATATTGTTAGATGTTATTTTATGTTTGGGGGTAGTATTTGTAGTAACGTATATCATTAATACTGTAAAAAAGAAAAAACAAGAAAAACAACAAATGAATGGAAATAACGTTATAAAAGTAATAAAAGTTAATGACGATTCAAATGATAAAATGAATAATAATAAAAAATAAAATTCATTAGATGATAAAATTTAATGAATTTTAATATCACATTGATTTTTTTTTAAGATTGTGATACGATATACAAAAGGAGAATAGTATGGCTATAAGAGTAATGCCACATAATGACGAGGCAGAAATTAGTGTATTAGGTTGTATTTTATTGAATAATAATATCCAACACGATATTTTTTCGAAATTAGAGCCAAAAGATTTCTATGCAGATGTGCATAGAACTATTTTTGATATAATGTTAGAGTTATATAAGGCACAAAAACCTATTGATTTTGTTACATTAGTAGATGCTTTGGAGAGAAAAGAAATATTAGATTCCGTCGGTGGCATATCTTATGTAACAAAAATTGCCAATTCTATGCCAAGTTCTGCCAATTATATGCAGTATGTAGATATGGTTGAACGTGATTCCGTTTTAAGACAGATAATTGATGCGTGCCAAAACATTGCAGACAAATGTTACAATGGTTTAGATGCAGACGAATCTATCGAATACGCTGAGAAGGTAATTTATGACATTTCTCAAAGGAAGAATACTTCTTCGCTTGTGCATATGAAAGACATTTTACCAAACGTCGTTGATAGATTTGATAAAATTGCTAGGGACAAGAATGCGTTTTTGGGTATTAAAACCGGATTTTATGCTTTGGATAGATTAACTAATGGCTTACAAAATAGTGATTTAATATTAATTGCTGCTAGACCAAGCGTGGGTAAAACTGCCTTTGCTATGAATATCGTTCAACACGTTGCCAGCGTAGAAAAAAAGAAATGTGCCGTTTTCTCACTTGAAATGGGTAAAGAGCAATTAGCACAAAGAAGCCTTTGTTCGCTTGCGAAAGTCAGTATGGCTAAGGCTATGAAAGGGGAAATGACTTCAGGAGAGTGGAAAGCCATTTGGGCAGCGAAAAATTTATTGCAAGAAAGTGATATATATGTTGATGACTCATCTATGAATACTCCTATGGATATTCTAGGTAAATGTAGGCGTCTCAAAAGAGAACGTGGACTAGATTTGGTAATGGTAGACTACTTGCAATTAATGAGCATTGAGAAGTCAAAAGAAAGTCGTCAAAACGAAGTTAGTGAAATGTCAAGACTACTTAAAGTTATGGCGAGAGAATTAAATATCCCTGTATTAGTTCTTTCACAATTATCTCGTGCCGTTGAGAAACGTACAAATCATAGACCTATGCTATCTGACCTTAGAGAAAGTGGTGCGATTGAGCAAGATGCCGATATCGTAATGTTTTTGCATAAACCATTTATGTATGCAGATAAAGAAGTTTCGGAAGCCGAAAAGTCTATAGCCGAATTGATAGTGGCTAAGCATAGAAACGGTGCACTTGATAATATTAGACTTAAATGGGTTGGCGAGAACGCTACATTTAGAAATATGGATAAAGATAGTGATTTGGCAGAATTAGAAAAAAGTATGCCAACGCCTTATAGCGAAGGCAATGCAAAAGACGAATTTTTGAGTAATAATGATAGAGTAATGGACGATTATCAAGATGCCCCATTAGATATAGAGAATACTCAAGCACCAGACGAAATAGTACCTATAAGTGATATTTCACTCAATGATATTTTTTAATTAAATAATTAAAATTTGTTTAAGATAAAAAAAAGTTTTATATGTAAATGATATTATTTAATGTGATATAAAGAAAAGTCAAAATGGACCTTTTAAGGATAATACATTTTGACTTTTTTAGTTTAAAAAATTTTTTGTTATTGTTTTTTCTTCTTTTTGTTGCTATAATCGTTTTTTATGCCTATTAATTTATCTTCAATAATTCTGCTTAGTTCTTCTAAGTTCTCTTTTGAAGTGTTGCCATTGTAAGAAGAATCAATATAAATAGGTTCGCCTATAATCAATTTATTGAAACAAAACAATCTAGGTTTTTTGACAAATATCATAGGCACAACAGGAGCATTAGTTTTTATGGCGAACATTGAAGCGCCATTTTTTATGTCTTCGCTAAAAGATTGCTCTTTTCGTCCACCTTCAGGGAAAACTACTAAAGTTTTGTTTTTTTTAAGAGTTTTTAAAGATTCTTTTATAGTGCTTAAGTCGACATTTTGACGATTTACAGCAATACAACCCATTTTTTTGAAAAACCAATTAGTTAATTTATTATTCATTAATTCTTTTTTTGCTAAATAATTCATTTTTCGCCAAAAGAAAGTGAAAATTAAAATAGGGTCTGCATTAGATTGATGATTACCAACAATAATGCATTTGCCTTTAATTAAATTTTTTTTACCTTTTATGATAGTAGGGTAAAGAATTCTAATGGGTATATAGGTAATAATTTTTAGAAACCAAAATAAAATATTCATAACAATATTATATAATAAAAAAAACAACAAATCAATAGAAAATGATGATAAATAGTAAATTGAATAAAAAAAACCATAAAAAAATATAAAACCTATAAAAGTAATTGACAAAAGACAAAAAAAATGCTAGACTTAATAAGTCTTAAAAAGGCAAAGAAGATAATATGTAAATTCTAATTATTTATAATAATGCTATTAATAATAATATTAAATACTTAAAGAAAAATATTTAATGAAATTAAAGCATAAATAATAGTGAGAAAAATTACATATTATAATAAAAACAAATTTAATAAAAAGATAACAAGGAGAGATACTCAAGAGGCTCAAGAGGACGCCCTGCTAAGGCGTTAGTACGGGAAACCGTAGCGAGGGTTCAAATCCCTCTCTCTCCGCCACAAACTCGTCCATACGTACCTATAGTAGATGAGTTTTTTGTATAAATCTATAAACAGGGGATTTAATGATGAATACTTATGTATTTATTTTGCATTCCCTGAATGGCGATACTTTAAAGTTTTGGGGACAA
>CASDSK010000007.1 GCA_949283525.1 uncultured Eubacteriales bacterium | reverse complement strand
TGTGCGATTGTAGGATACAATTCCTTAGTGATATTGTTTATAAGATTAGGGTTATCAAATGTCAGTTTGATAGCCTCTCTAAGATATTGGTAACCTTTGATGTGTGCAGGAATACCAATAGTCAAAAAGACTGTAGTGATTTGTTCTTCTATTACTTTAGACTTAGTTTTAGAAAGGGAAGAAGAAGTAATAGGAGAACCATTAACTAAGGCGTCAATGTGAGCCTTAATAGATTCTAAAGAGAAAGGTTTAGCGAGAAAATCATTAGCCCCAGCACTGAGTGCTTTGTTAACAAAAGCGTCTACAGTGAGAGCAGAAACTACAATAACGATAGGACGTTTAGAAAGTAGTTTATTACTAATAAAATCAAGCACAGCGAAACCATCGACTTTGGGTAAAATAAGGTCAGTAATAAGGACATCAGGTTGAAGATTAACAATAGCGTCAATACAAGCGTGACCGTCATTAACGCAGGCGCAAACGTTATAAGAAGACAAAGTGCTAAAATAATTAGAAAGTGCCTTAGCGTTATCGTCGTCTAATGCAATAAGAATATTCATAAAAACCTCACAAAGACAGGAAACAATCACTGTCAAACAAAGAGATTTTAGCACAAAAAAACCGAAAACAAAAGCGAACTAGTACTATTTTGTACAAAAAATAAAAGAAATGGTGTCGAATTATGTCGAATAAATCTATATTTTATCATAAATTCACAAAACATATTAATATTTAAGTAAATAAGTAGAAAAACGCCAAAATTAATAATTTTATAAGACTTATATTTATAGTTGTAGATTTCCAAAAAATTTGATATAATTATTTATCAATTTTATATAGGTGTGTATGTTTAAAATTAGAAAATCTTGGTATGACTTACTAAGCGAAGAATTTAATAAAGACTATTATGTCAATTTAACGAATTTTTTAAATAAAGAATACAAAAACTTTATTATTTATCCTAAAGCAGAAGAAGTATTTAATGCTTTTAATTATGTCGCGTATGATGATGTTAAAGTGGTGATAATTGGACAAGACCCATATCACGAACCAAATCAAGCCAATGGTTTGTGTTTCTCTGTTCAAAAAAATGTTGAAATTCCTAGAAGTTTACAAAACATTTACAAAGAAATTCATAATGATTGTGGGTGCAGTATACCTAATCACGGAGATTTGACTAAGTGGGCGAAACAAGGTGTGCTATTACTTAACAGTGTTTTAACGGTTAGAAAGGGACAAGCAAATTCACATAAAAATATGGGGTGGGAAAAGTTAATTGCTAAAGTTATAGACTTATTAAATGAGAGAAAAGACCCTATCATATTTTTGTTGTGGGGAAATAACGCCAAGGCATTAGCAGAGAAGATTGACACGAGTAAGCATTATATTTTAACTTCTGCTCATCCAAGTCCTTTGTCTGCAAGTTATGGATTTTTTGGTTGCAAGCACTTTTCAAAAACAAATGAAATTTTAAAAAGTTTAAACAAAACGCCAATTGATTGGCAGATAGATTAAAGGGGTATTATGAATAAATTTAGTCATTATTTTGTTGACGACTCGACTAAGGAACATAAAAATTTTCAGTTTACATTTGATTACAAAAATAAACATTATATAATAAATTCGCAAGATGGAGTATTTTCAAAAAAAGAAGTAGATGCTGGTTCATTGTTTTTGGTAGACTGCGTTATTAAAGAAAACATAAGTGGCGATGGCTTAGATTTAGGTTGTGGTTATGGAATAATAACCTTACTTTTGGCTAGTAATTTGAATGTAAAAATGTGGGCGTGCGACATAAACGAACGAGCAGTAAATCTAACTAAATTAAACTTAAAATGCAATAAAATTGACGCAAATGTAAGCGTATCAAATGTAGCAGATAATATAGACAAAGACAATTTTGATTTTGTTATATCCAATCCACCAATAAGGGCTGGAAACACAATTTTATTTAAATTTTTTCAGGATAGTTACAAAAAATTGCGTTTAGGTGGCGTTTTTTATGCAGTATTACGTAAAAAACAGGGCGCTGATACTTATATGAAAAAAATAAGTGAAATATTTGGAAATTGTGATATTGTAGACAAACACAAGGGCTTTGTTGTTGTTAAAAGTATAAAATAATTAAGATAGGTGTGCGATGATTAACAATTTTAATTTCAAAAAAAAGTTTGGTCAAAATTTTATTACTGATAAAAATTTATTAAATGCAATAATTAGTGATGCTAAGGTAAATAAAGATAGTCAAGTATTAGAAATTGGAGCAGGTGCAGGAACATTAACAGAAGTGCTTGCTAATAGCGTTGATAAAGTGTTGGCTTATGAAATAGACAAAGAGTTATCTCCTTATTTAATGTTACTAGAAGAAAAATACAAAAATGTCAAGATTATTTTTGATGATTTTTTAAAAAGTAATCAAGTTCAAATTAATGAGTATTTTGACAAAAAAATTGATGTTGTAGCCAATTTACCATATTATATTACCACCCCCATTATATTTAAATTAATTGATGAAAAATTTAACATCAATTCATTGACATTAATGGTACAAAAAGAAGTTGCAGAACGATTAGTTGCTGACAATTCTACAAAAGATTATGGTGCTATTAGTGTTATTTTACAGAGCCAAGCAGACTTAAAACTAACAAGAGTTGTACCAAAAACATTATTTACTCCACAACCTAATGTTGATAGTGCTATCGTGCATATTGATATAAATAATAATAAATTTAATATTCAAAACAAAGAACTTTTTTCGAAAGTTGTTAAAGTAAGTTTTAACTATAGGCGTAAGACTTTAGTTAATTGTTTACAATTGGGCTTTGGTTTTAGCAAAAATATATGCGAAAAAATTATTAATGAAATTGGATTAAATAATAATATTCGTGGCGAAAAATTAACTATTTCTCAGTTTGTAGATTTGACTAATTTAATAGAAAAGTATTTACAAAATATTTAATTAGTTTATAAAAAATAATACAAAAAAACTTTATCCTGTGATAAAGTTTTTTTACAAAAGTTTATAACTTTTTTAAGTTTTTTATTCTCTTGAAATAAATACAAGTGCTAAAAATCTTAGTAATTCTAATACTGCGACAACAAATGAAGCAACGTAAGTTAATGCTGCCGCCTTAAGTACTTTATTAGCGCCATAAAGTTCTGTTTCGGTCATAAAATTGCCATTTTCAAGCATTGACAATGCTCGCTTTGATGCATTAAATTCTACCGGCAAAGTTATTAAACTTAGCAATACTGTCAAGCCATAAAATCCAACACCTGAATACAAAAATATTGCACCCAAAGTACCACCTGTTGAACTAAAAGCACCAAATAAAATTCCCATAATAACTAAAGGCCAAAGTAATGTTGAAGCAAAATTTGTTACAGGAATTAGCACTTGTCTAAATTTTAAAAAGAAATAATTTTCTTTTTTTTGTAGTGCGTGCCCTACTTCGTGCAATGCTACGCCTAATGCTGCAACTGATGTAGAATCGTGTACATCTTCTGATAGAGCAATGTATTTTTTTCTAGGGTTATAGTGGTCTGTCAAAAAACCTTTTTCTCTACGTATCTCTATATCGTTTAAACCAGCATTATCTAAAACTGCACGGGCTAGTTGTGCTGCCGTGTATCCATTTTCTGTACTAACTTGGCTGTATTTTTTGTAAGTACTAGATACTTTGGCTTGTGCGTAGATACCTAAAATAATACCGGGTATAATCAAAACGCTTAATAAAATGTATAATAAAAACATAATTCTCCCTACTTTATTATATGACAAAATATTATTATAATTCATATTTTATCATATATTAAAAACAAAAGTCAATAAATTGTATAAAAATTAAAATCTTAAATTTTACATTAGATTTATCTATTTTAATATACTAATTTAGTTGACAAAAAATTGGTGTTTTTGGTAAAATTACCTCAAGGAGAATAATTTATGGAAATATTAACATTAGTGCTATTGATTGTAGTAGGCATACTATTTGTAGTATTTTGTGTAGCAGGAAGCATAAGGTGGTATGCTAATTCTATTACAACTTGGTTCATATTAAAAAAATTAGACATTAATAAACCATTAGAAGAATATGCAAATTTATTACTAGCAGAAAGAGGACTAGTTGATGTGCAAGTCAAAAAGTGTGGCTTTTTTGCGTCATTTTTTGTAGGCAATACGTATAGTGTATCAAAAAAGACTATTAAAATAAGTTGGTTTGCGAGCAGACATTCATCAGCGACAACGCTAGCACAAGTATGTCGTTTAGTTGGTCTAGCACAAATGCACGCCAACGGCGAGAAAGGTTTAAAATCAGTAGAGGCTTACAGGTGGCTTAATTGGTTGCCAATATTATTATTACCATTAATCATAATTGGATTAATAATCGACTTAGTAGCACTAGATGCTATAGGCGTTTATACACTCATATTTAGTGCTGTCGGTGTAGCAATAACTTTATTTACCTTCATACTTGGATTAGTGGCGATGAGAAAAAACTTCAAAGCATATGACATTGGCCAAGAATTAATTATCGGTATGGGCATTCTTAAAGAAGACGAAGAAAGAAAAATCAAAAAATTATTTTCTGCTTGGAAAAAATTGGCTGTTGTTGAAGTATTTATCAATGCGTTTGAATTAATATACTTCTTGTTAAAACTTATTTTGTCGAGCATTAAAATTTTTGGGAGAAAATAAATGGAAAATATTAAATTTTTAAGTCGTGAAACAAAAACATTTTCTGTTGTGGTAAGTGTGTTATTCTCAATAGCGATACTTATATTAGTCATAATGGGCTTAATAGGTGGCAACTTTTTGGGTGTTTCTGTCATAGGTTCTAGCATAGTTGTGTTTTTGACCTGTTTCTTTGTTGGCGCAATGCAAATTAAAGTGTTTGGCAATTACAAAAGCCAAAAGAAATATTTGTGTGCAGACGGAATATTCTATATATGTTTAACAATACTTGTTATGATAGTAGCGATGACATATCTATGGTACACAGATTCAAAAATTGATATGAGATATTTTATATTTGTGTTTGCTTTAGCGTATGCAGTCTGGAAAATAATTATTGCAGTGTTAGGTTTCAAAAACAAAAATTTTAACGCATTTGCAGAATTACTAATAGCAGTGTTTTGGATATTAAGTGGAGTTGGGGTATTGTTAACTATATTTGACGATTTAGCAAATTTAGGGCAATATTTGTTATGCGTATCTAATTATTTATTATGTTTAGCAACAATATTTTATATACTATATTCGTATGTATTCAAAGACCCTAATTATCTTATAACGCCAAAAGCCATTGAAATATGGGAACAAGAGCAACAAGAAAAGAAACAAAGATTGAATAGATTTAATAATGTTTATGTTGCACCAGCAAACACTGATAATAGTAAACAAGTTAATTCATTAGAAGATAAATTACAAAAATTACAAAACCTTAAAGACAAAGGTTTTATAGACCAAGAAGAATTTGGAAAACGAAAAAAAGAATTACTTGATAGTGAATTATAATTTACAAGCCTTTTGATAACTCAAAAGGCTTTTTGTGTGTATGCACTTGTGTTATCAAAAATATATAAATACTATATATTGATTAGGTAATTTCAAGGGGGTTAAAAAATGGTTAAATACATAATTAAAACGTATGTAAATTTATTAAGTGCTTAACCAAAAAGTTTGTAAAAAGTAACTAATTTTAGAACAAATAGTGTATAAATACTTAAAGTTATCCACATTTTTTCAACATTTGTGGAAAAATATCCACATTTTGAAAAATTTGTTTTAAATTTGAATAAATCTGTGCAATAAAATTTGTTTATTTAGGCGAGTGAATGTATTTGACATTTTTTTGTAAATACATTATTCTATAGTTGTAGAAGGAGTTAATATGAAAGAGAATTTACAACCACTTTTCACGCCTTGGAAAATAGGTAATGTTGAGATAAAAAATCGTATAGTTTTGTGTCCTATGGGTGGGACATCATTGTTTGGGTGGATGACGCCAAATCATTTTGATAAGGAGTCGGCAAATTTCTTTTTGGAGAGAGCCAAAAACAATGTAGGGCTTATTATAACGGGCATAGCACCACTTAAAGATACTATTGGTGGGCGTTGGCTATACCAAAACAAAGCAATGTTCAAAGAATTGAAAGAATATATGGATAAGATACACCAAACGGGTGCTAAACTTTTTATACAACTAACTGCAGGGTTTGGCCGTTCGTTCGCAATTACTAATAGTTTAGCAATTTTATTGCGCAATAAGTTTTTGGGGGCACTTGCGAAACCTATTATTAATGCGTCATACTTATGTGCTAGCCCTAGTGAATTGCCATCGCGTTGGGCTGAAGATATTAAGGTTAGAGCATTAACAAAAAAAGAGATTTTGGATATGGTAGATGCTTTCTCCAAAACGGCGAAACTTTGTAAAGATGCAGGTGTTGACGGGGTGGAAGTTCACGCAGTTCACGAAGGTTATTTATTAGACCAATTCACAACTAATTACACTAACCATAGACAAGATGAATATGGTGGCAGTTTTGAAAATAGATATCGTTTCGCAGTAGATGTCGTTAAATCTATTAAGGCTGTATGTGGGCAAGATTTTCCTGTGTCCTTGCGTTATTCTGCAGTTAGTAAAACCAAAGATTTTTGTAGTGGGGCTTTGCCTAATGAAGAATACCAAGAAGTTGGTAGGGATATGGCTGAGAGCGAGAAAGCCGTTAAATATCTTCAAGATGCAGGCTATGATATGCTTAATGCTGATAACGGCACATACGATGCGTGGTATTGGGCACATCCACCTGCCTATATGCCTCAAAACTGTAATCTTGATGATGTGGCACACATCAAAAAGTTTGTCGATATTCCTGTAGTTTGTGCTGGACGAATGGACGTCAATACTTCTGCCGACGCTATCAAAAATGGGCTAATAGATGGTGCAGGCTTTGCACGTCAATTTTTGGTTGACCCTGAATGGGTAACTAAATTAATCGAAGATAGAGAAGACGACATACAGCCTTGTATTTGTTGTCACAATGCTTGCTTTACAATGTCGCACTACAAGGGTGTGGCTAATGACCAAGACTTTGATGACGTTAAACATATGTCTAGATGTGCGCTTAATCCACAAACTATGCAAACAAAAAAATATACACTAACAAAAACGAGAAAACCTAAAAATGTTGCAGTAATTGGTGGTGGCATTGGTGGTATGGAAGTGGCTAGAATATTAACAATGCGTGGACATAAGGCAACTATTTACGAAAAAACAGATAAATTAGGTGGTGTATTCATACCTGCTTGCAATTTTGATTTTAAGGAAAAAGACAGGCAGTTATTAGAGTATTATAAAAATCAAATACGTAAATTAAATATTGAAGTTAAATACAATACGGAAATTACAGATATTAAAACGCTAGATGCTGATGAAATAGTTATTGCGACAGGTTCGCGACCTAAACATTTAAATATAGTAGGAATAGACAAAAGCATTGAAGCGATAGATTACTTAAATAATAAAGAAGCAGTGGGCGAAAATGTTGTTATTATAGGTGGGGGCTTGACGGGTTGTGAAATTGCGTACGATTTATTTAGACGGGGTAAAAAGCCTATTATTGTAGAAATGAAAAACGATTTAATGGCAGTGAAAGGTATATGTTTGGCTAACTCGTCATATTTACGAGATTATTTTAAGTGGAAGCAAGTACCAATATATTTAGAAAGTTTCGTGAAAGAGATTAATGATAAAACCGTTACGATTGTAGACAAAGAACAAAATGAAATAGTTGTACCTGCTGACTCTGTAATATTGTCGATAGGCTACAATCCTAATCCTATTGCCAAAGCCAATAAGCGTACACATATTGTCGGGGACGCATACGGGGTTGGGAACCTTAGAACAGTCATCTGGCGTGCGTGGGACGTTGCTAGAAAAATTTAGATACAAGGGATAGCCCTTCAAGGGATAGCCCTTGGGCTGGGCGATATGTGTGAGTGGGGCAAAGAAATATTTTACTAAACATTAAGTTAATTACTTAAAATTAAGTTTTCATTTTATGGGATAGCCCTTGGGCTGGGCAATGCTGACGCCTAAAAAAAGTTTTGTGAAATAACACAAGACTTTTGTTTAATACTTATGTAATACCTAATCTAATTAAAAAATAAATATTTTTTATTTTGTGTGCTTTAGTTAGTATGCTTAATGGTTTATTCCTTTTTGCGAGAGCAAAAAGCAAATAATTTAAGTTTTGACGTACTTAAGCAAATTAAGTGGACACATAGGGTAAGTCAAGAGCAAGGCTCTTGCCTAAAGGTTGGTAAGGGAACGGGTAGTTCCCTTACAAGGGATAGCCCTTGCAAGGGATAGCCCTTGGGCTGGGCGATATGTGTGAGTGGGGCAAAGAAATATTTTACTAAACATTAAGTTAATCACTTAAAATTAAGTTTTTATTTTATGGGATAGCCCTTGGGCTGGGCAATGCTGACGCCTAAAAAAAGTCTTGTGAGAAAACGCAAGGCTTTTTATGGCATTTTGAGTGAATATTATATATTTTTGTAGGTTATTTTAAGATTTTATGTGTTAACTATTGATATTTTAGAATAAATCATATATAATATTAAACAACGAAAGCAGGGAGTAAAATTATGGCTAATTTCAAAAAAGTATATGACAATCTAAAGGCATTGACAAAGTCGGGCGAAGTTATAGGCGTGGCTTGTAGTGGTGGCAGAGATAGTATTAGTTTATTACACTACATTAACAGTGTCAAAGAAGAATTAGATATCGAAGTTGTCTGCATAAATATAAATCACAGTATACGTGAAACGAGTGATAGGGATAGCAGATTTGTAGTAGATTTTTGTCGTGAAAATGGCATACGTTGTCATAAGTTTGTTATAGATTCATACAACATAGCACGTACACGTCATTTAACACTTGAACAAGCAGCGAGAGAAGGGCGTTATGAGATTTTTAGAGTACTAATCAAAAAAGGGCTTGTAGACAAAATCGCATTAGGGCATCACATAGGCGACCAAGCAGAAACAGTGCTTATGCATATTTTGCGAGGTGCAGGACTTAGTGGTGCTAGTGGTATGGCTATGAGTAGTGAAGGTATCTTTATTAGACCAATGCTTAATATCTCAAGGCAAACAATTAATGAATACATAATTGAAAATGACTTAAATTATGTTGAGGACGAAACAAACGAAGATAGTAATTACACACGAAATTTTATTCGAAACGAAATTTTACCAAAACTTGAAGAGAAATTTCCTAATTGTCAAGAAAACATTGCAAACTTTGGTAATATTTGTAGAAAAGACGACGAATACATTGATAGTCAGGTAACATTGGACGCAGTTATTGTGGACAAAGAACATCACATAGTAAGATTACCACGCAATTATTTTATATACGCTGAGCCAATAGTGAATAGAATGATAAGACGTGCATTTAATAGTATAGACATATACGCAGACATAGAGTCGAAGCATATAGAAATGATAAAAGCACTTGCCAAAATGGGTGAAAATGGTTCAAAAGTTAGTTTGCCTAACAAAATATTTGCAGTGTGTGAATATGACTACATAACAATCTACAAAAAGGTGCCAAAAGTTAGTACGCAAGCGTGGGCATTTAAGAGTGGTAGAATCAAGATTGACGGATTGGGTACATTAATAGTTAGAAGAACGCAAGACAAGAGTATTAATGAAAATTCGCTTAAAATTGATGCATCCAAACTACCAAAAGGTGTTATTTGGAGATTTAGAAATGACGGTGACATTTTTGAAAAGTTTGGTGGTGGAACTAAGAAATTAAAAAGTTATCTAGTTAATAAAAAAGTTCCTGCTCGTCTTCGTGATAACATACCACTTTTGGCAGGTAATAACGAAATTTATGTTATTGCTGGCGTAGAAATAAGTGATAAAGTTAAGATAGACGAGAACACAAAAAATGTCTATGAAATAACTTTAAAGACCGAAGAAATATAAGAAATTAATTTAATAAAATATGAATGTTTAGTAAAATTTGATATAAAAATACAAAAATATTATAAAAATATAAAAAAAACATATAAAATTCACTAAAAAAATGTGAATTTTTTGTTTTTTTATGCGTAAAATAGTTTACAATTTATACAAAAATCATTAAAATATACTAAACCTGTCTCAAGGTTATTTACGGAGAAATGTTTTTATGAAAAATGTTTATAAGAGATGTCCTAGATGTGAACTTAATTACATCAAAAAAGGCGAAGAATATTGTAGTGTTTGCATTAACGAAATGAATTCTAGAAATGATAGTCTTAATTGCGATGTAGAATTGGAGTTATGTCCTATATGTAAAATAAATTATATCAATGAAGACGAAATTATGTGTGCGTCGTGTGCAGCAGAACGTGAAGCAGAGGGTGCAGATATTGACGATATTGACATTAATGAATGGAATGAATATGTCAATGAAGAAGGCATAGAAGACGACAACGAGGAAGAAGAAAATTTAGGGCCAATGGCATCTATAGGGGATATTGATGACGGCTATGACGCTGGCATAACTAATGATTTAGATATGGACGATATTTGCGATTTGAATTTTGACGATATAGATGATTTGGCGAAAGAAGAATTCGACGTTGACATAAATGACGAAGAATTTGATGATGAAGAATTCGACGACGATTTAGAAGACGACGATGACGATTTTGACGATGACGATTTTGACGACGATGATTATGATGACGACGATAAATAAATGTAATTCGCTTTGGCTTATTTAGTTAAAGCGTTTTTTTTTGTTTTAACACAAACATACAATAAATCATAAACTATAAGTATGAAATTAAGTTGTTGTATGATTGTCCGTGATGAAGCAGAGACATTAGATAGGGTGCTAACGTGCGTTAAAAAATTTGCTGATGAAATTATTATTGTTGATACGGGTAGTGTAGACAATTCAAAAGAAATAGCAAAAAAATATACCGACAAAGTCTACGATTTTGAGTGGGTGGACGACTTTAGCAAAGCGAGAAATTATGCTTTTGAGCAGGCGACGAATCAATATGTTATGTGGCTTGACGCAGACGACTATATTGATGATGATAACATAAATAAAATTAATGAATTTCTCCAAAAAGATGAAGAATTTGACGTAGCGTATATGACTTATGCTAGTGCTTTCGACGAAAATAATAAACCTACATTTTGTTTTAAGCGTGAAAGAATTGTTAAAAATTTGCCACAATTTAGATTTGTTGACCCTATTCACGAAGTAATAATACCAAGTGGTAAATTAGTATATTTAGATGTAACTATAGAGCATAGGAAAGTTAAGCCGTCTAACCCTATGCGTAACCTTGATATCTATACTAAACTCAAAGAGAAGGGAATATATTTTAGTCCACGTATGCAATTTTATTATGCTAACGAACTATACTATACAAAAAATTATTTTCGAGCCATTATTGAATACGAGAGTTATCTTAATCTTGAAGCATTTATAGAGAACAAAATCCAAGCGTGCTTAAATTGTGCGCAATGTTATTATGCATTAAATATGAAAGATAAGGCATACAAAATGTTATATTCTAGTTTTCTTTATGATAAACCTAGAAGCGAAATACTTTGTCAAATAGCGTTATATTTATGTAATGAGTGTAAATGGGAACAAGCAATCTATTGGCTAAAATTAGCCATAGGTAAACCAAATGTCCAAAGTGGTGGATTTATACTCATAGATTGTTATGGGTACATACCATACTATAATTTAGCATACTGTGAGTATCGACTCAAAAATTACAAAAAAGCAGTATATTATATACAAAAAGCCCTTACATTCAAACCTAATGATGTAAGTGCAACAAAGAATTTAAAGTTTTATTCAAGTTTTATAAAAAAAAATAAGTGATTGACAAAAATAAACTATTGCAATATTTGTACAAAAACTAAATAATTTTTATTGCAACAAATATTGAAATAGTTTTAAAATTATTTAAATTATGATGGTAATTTGCTAGATAGTAAATTATCATTTTTGTTTAACAAATTTTTTTTTGTAAATAAAATTTATCGAAATAATAAGAGAAACGAATCAATAAAAATTAAGTACCATAAGTATAATTTTATAATTATAAATATTCTAAACTTAAAGATAACATTTATGTGTTTAGTTGTAAAAAAGTAAAATATTTGTTATAATTATGAAACTAAAAAGGACTTATGATGAATAAAAAAGACAAGAAAGAATTAATGCATAAATTTAAAGTACCAAAACAGTTAGAAGCATTAAGTAAAATCTTTAATGACAATGGTTTTGAACTATACATAGTTGGTGGGTACATAAGAGATTACATATTAGGTATTGAAACGACCGATTTAGATATTTGTTCTAATGCTACGCCTAGTGATTTAGAGAAATTTCTACCAACAAAAAACTTTGCGATTAAGTCATTAAATACTAAAACGGGTACTTATCAAATAATAGCAAACAGTCCTAATTCTCCTATGATTTTTGAATATGCAAGTTTTCGTCAAGAGAACTATGATTCGGGCCATACGCCTAACAAAGTTACATTTGTCAATGATATTAAAATAGATGCTAGTAGGCGAGATTTTACTATTAATAGCATTTATTATAACATTAGGAATAAAGAAATTATAGACATCTATAATGGAATAGAAGATTGCTTAAATAAAGTTTTGCGTGTTATCCATAATGAAGTGTTTGATTGTGATGGTTTAAGAATTTTAAGAATGTTAAGATTTGCTTATACCAGAGATTTAATCATAGATGATGCTACCTATAATAAGGCTAAGGCTAGAAATTATTTGTTGAAAGATATAACACATACAAGAATAGCACAAGAATTAAGGTGGATTATTTATTACAATCAAAATGTACAAAAACAAAACATAAATTTTACGGCGTATCAAGTATTGCTAAGTTTATTTGATTTGCGTATACTTGAGTATATTTTCTTTGGGCTATCTAAATACATTGAATTACCGTTATTATATGAATACGTTAAAGTCGACGAAAATTTATTCAATTTAGCAGAGAATGAAATAGTTGTAGCACTGATGTATTGTTTAACAAAAAACATAGAATGCATAGTAGGGTTAGATGTGCCAAGCGAATTTTATATTGAATTTTTGGGCACAAAAGGATTTATGTTTGTGCGAGTATTAATAGGCAAATATAAATTTATAATAAATGGACTTATAACTTTAGATAAAATGGTTGACCATAGTTTATTTATAAATTACGTTCAAGTTTTCTATATGCTATTAGACGACATTATAAAATATAGGAAACTATTATATGGTGGGCAAAATGACGAGAAACTAAATAGAGTTATCACTACTTATAAACTTATGAAAGTTAATAACATACCTTGTAGTTATCAAGATTTGGCTATCAAGCCTAACGACATTATAGAACGCTACCCAAATTTACCAAAAAATCAAATTAAAGAAACAATTGACTTAGCATTTATAATTGCTACCAATTATAGAAATAATGACAAAGATTTTCTATTAAAGCAATTAGACGAAATCTTAAGCAAATGGGGGTTAAAAAATGATAAATAAGATATTAGATATTAGTATGATTATAAATTATGCTACAATTATTTTATTGTGTGTAGGTATAATCTTACTCTTAGTATTAGTATTTCGAAAAAGGGGTGCAGACGCCCCGTCATTAGATTTAGAACAAGTACAAAAAATTAGCGATAGGCAATTTCAGCAGATTAGACTTATTATAGAAATGCTTGATAAACATATAAATCAATTACCATTGATTATAGACAGTAATAATGATAGTTTATTAAAGCAAATTAACGACTTGCGTAAAGAAAACAATGACAACATTCGTGCGTATCAAAATGACCAAGCACAAAGCATACAGAGAGTGGAACAACGACTTACAGTTTTACTAAATAATACCGAACAACGTCTGCAGTCTTTGGACGTTGGTGTGCGAGAAAGCCTAAATAAAATTAATATTGACAACAATGAGAAATTAGATAAAATGCGTGAAACAGTGGATGAGAAATTGAACGCATCATTAGAAAAAAGATTGAATGATAGTTTCGCCATAATATCTGACAGACTTGAGAAAGTGCACAAAGGGCTTGGCGAAATGCAAAGTTTGGCGACGGGTGTAGAAGACTTAAAGCACACATTAAGCAATATCAAAGTGCGTGGTGTGTGGGGCGAAGTACAATTAGGAAATATATTAGAACAGATGTTATCTTCTTCTCAGTATGCTAGTCAAGTACAAATTAAACTAGGCACACGAGAAGCAGTAGATTATGTTGTTAAATTACCAGGCAAAAATGATAATGAAATAGTGTTATTACCAATTGACGCTAAATTCCCACTTGAAGACTACCAGCGTTTAGTACAAATTTGTGAAGTTGGGGATAAGGAAGAAGTAGAGAAAGCACAAAAAAATTTAGAGAAACGCATTAAGGAAGAAGCGAAGAAAATTCACGAGAAATACATAGAGCCACCTATCACTACAGATTTTGGCGTAATGTATTTAGCACTTGAAGGATTGTACGCAGAAGTCGTCAAAAATGCTGGGCTACTTGAAACATTACAAAATGATTATCACATAATTGTGTGTGGACCTACAACATTGTCAGCATTAATTAATAGTCTACAAATGGGCTTTAAGAGTGTAGCAATAGAGAAAAGGTCTAGTGAAGTTTGGGCATTATTGTCAACATTCAAAAATGAGTTTGTTAAATTTGTAGATTTGTTATCAAAAACACAAAAGAAGTTGGACGAAGCGTCTACAACAATCGAAGACGCAACAAAAAAATCTAAACGTATACAAAAGAAATTAGACACCGTTACAGTAATAGACGGCACACCAATACTTGAACTAGAGTCTTCTAGCATATTTGATAGCGAAGAAAGTAGTGATGAATAAAAAAATATAAAAGTAAAAATATATATAAAAAATTATTAAACAAAAAAGTTTAGTAATAAATTGCTTTTGTAAATAAAAAAGAAAAAAAGGAACTCTACGAAAATTAACCCTACGGGTTAAATTGTAAAGTTCTTTTTTTTGTTAAGATAAAATAATAGACAAAGGAGGCTAAACTTTTTTGTATATAAAGTCAAAGTTTTATTAATATAAAGTTTTATTTATACACCAAAACTAACATACTTCTACGGTTAGCGTTTCTCCGTTTTCTGCCGATTGGTACATTATGTACGCACCTTGGCCAAATTCGTTATTTATATCAAATGGTACCCATTGACTAGATTGCATAAGTTCTATAGGTGGGGTTTGTTTTTTGTCTTGTATTACCCCATAACATAGATATTTAGGCTTGCTATTTTCGTATATTATTCCCATTATATATGGCTCGTCTATGGCGTCTACCATTATCCATTTAGAATTATCAATAATTTTAGATAGTTTTTCAAATGCCGGATATTTTGAGAACATATCTTCGTATTGAGATTGTATGAGACTATAATAATAGGGCATCTGTGTAGCGTTGTTGTCTGTATTGTGTTCTGCATTTTCATTTATTTCAGTTTCTGTGTTGGAACTAAAAATAGCGATGTTATCATTAATATATTGGTTTTCAGTGGCGTTTGTGTCGCTTTCATTAACTGCTAATTCTTGTTTTTGAAGTTCGGCTATTGCTTGTAATTGCTTTTCTTTGTAGAACACATCTTTGTATTTACAATTAGCACACTGTGGAAAATTATGCTCTAATAAATCATCTTCAACAAGTTCAAATTGCATACAATTATCAATTTCTTTTTCTATATCTCCTTCCACAAAAAGTTCTTCACCATCTAATTTGTGCAAAACTAAATTATCTTGCTGATTTTGTGAAGATTGTTTGCTAAATTTGTCGATAGATGAGTTATCATAACTATCAACATTTTGTGCATCACTTTGGAAATCACCTAAATTATTTGATTGCGTAAAATTTGTAGTTTCTTGGGAATCTAAAGATTTAATAGTATCACTTTGAGTTTGCGTGCCACCCCAAAAAATTGGTGTTTGTTGTGCCCCATTTTCTATTAGTAAGCAGGATATTTTGTTTTCTAAATCTATAGGTATTTCCACTTGAGTTTCAAACTCTCGTGGGTCATTGACAATAAAGCGTTGTTGTATCCCATTGTTTTTTAACAAAAATATGTAAGAACTATTTTTGTTAGGGGCGTAGTTAGCAATTTTGATTTGTAAATGCGTTAAATTATCTAGTCTAGTCAAAATAGCCATACCTTTTTTGTTGTCATTAACAGCACTATTGAGAACTATTTTTTTCTTAGCAAACATTTTATTCCTCCAGATAAATATTATAAATTATAAAAATTGGTAATTTATTATAGAATTTGTCAAAAATAAGTACAATTTGTCAAATATTTTAGTCTTAAGTATTGTTTATTTTGTTGAGCATTTTTTGATGTAATTGCATTTGTTTAATAAGGGTTTGTTTGCTATTATCCAAAGTTTTGTCTAACTTAACTTCTTCTTTTTTTGGATGAAGTAAGGTGTCAAGTGCAAATTGTGGGTTTATTGAAGGAAAATTGTTTGACTGTGCTTGATTACCTATATTAGCACTGTTTGACTGTGCTTGATTGTCTGTATTAGTATTAGATTTTGTTATAAGTGGAAGAAAATTTTTGATAATATCAATGCCATTAGGGTTATTAAGTAAGCCACTTAAAATATTGTTGTTATTGGGTTGGCTATTTGAAATATTTGAATTTTGAGTATTAGAATTTAGTGAGTTTGAGTTTACATAATTTTGTTGATTATAAATATGTTGATAGGGGTTAATACGCATTATAATTCTCCTTAAATGTTTAAAAATTATTTATTATAATTTCGGCACAAATGTTTGGCTAATTTTATTGACTTAAACTTAAAAAAATGCTATACTTTCGTTAAATTCTTTTGTTTATGTAATATATCACTTATGATTTTATAAATATATTATATGATGTGTTAATCAAAAATTTTACAAAGTATATAAATATTTACTTTGGCAATAAATAGATAGAGGAAATGTTATGTCAATTAAACAAATTTTAACTTTTATTACACTTGGAATAATTATAATAACTATGACTGCTTGTGGGTCTAAGTTTGTTAAAGATAATCCTGACACTAATGCTTCAATTTATGGCAATGGTGGTATGCAGGTTAGAAAGGGTGATTATTTATATTTTGTCAATGGCTTTTTTGGAATAGAAGATGTTACCAGCAAGGACACAAAATATGGCAATGTTGTTCGTGGTGGAATTTATCGCACAAAACTAGATAACGGGAATTTAGTTTATGATGATGATGGGCAACTTGTTGATTGTGATCAAATTGTATCTAAGATAGTAGGTTATGAAGGTGGTGGCTTCTATATATACGACGACTATATTTATTATGCTACACCTAATAATGAGAAAGACAAGTACGGCGAATTAACAAAAAAATTAGTGGACATATATCGTTGTAAAATAAATGGCGATGACAATACTAGAATTTACACTACAAGCAGTGAATATTCAAGTGTGTCATATAATGTCGCTAAAATTAAGAAAAGCGATAATTCATACGCAACATACCTAATGATATTAGACGGCGACAAACTTGTAGTTTATGAGTTCGACGGCAAGAAGAACAAAGGACAAAAAGTAGTTTGTGAAAAAGACGTTGATAGTGTAGCGTGGTTAGAACAAAAAAATTACATTTATTCACAAGATTCAGGTAACGTTAGTGATGTTAATAAATATATTTATTACACTCAAACTAAAACAAATTCAAATAGTTTAAATAAATACAATCTAATAACAGGGCAAGTAACTACATTAGCAGATGATAATATTTCTAAATATTCTCTTAAAGCACTCAAAAACGATAAATTGTATTATGAAAACACAAAAAATGGCTTGACAGTTTTCGCATCCAATGACTTAAATACTGACTTTAGCAGTGGAGAAAAAATCATTGCTTATAATTCATATAAATCTTATTATGTTATGGATGAAGGTGGAGCATACGAAGGTGGGATACTAATGACTAATGATAGTGGAATGTATTTCATCAAGTTTGGCGAATCTGGAGATGGTGGTAGAGTCAAAATTTCTAGTACGGCATACAATATATTATTTGTGGACGGCTCAAAAGTGTATGTTAGAAGCGATAATATACAAATAAACGTTATTGACCTTCAAGATAGTTCATACAAAGAAACGGCTATATTAGGTTCTGAAGTGGCAGGCAAATATGACGGCTCAAAATATGTAGATTATGACGGCCGATTTATAGTGTACTATTGTGAAGTTGTGGCTGAAGATGGAACAAATTATTATACACACTTTGTAGACTTAACAAAGATTGGTGAAAATGATTTGTATGTAGATACATTTGTAGGCAAGTATGCAGATAATGAGCAACCAAAAAAAGAAGAAGAAGACAAATAAAAAGTTATATACAAAATTAAATTAAGCACGATACAAAGATAGAGTATTGTGCTTAATTTTTTATATAATTTACTTAATTTAGGTAAAATAAAACTTATTGAAAACATTTATTATAATGCCGAAAACATTTTGTTTTTTTTTGTTAATTTGATATAATTTTATTAAATAACAAAAGGCAGAACTTATCATTCAAAAATAATCTAATACAAAGCCATTTTGTATTTATAGAAAACAAAAAAATTAGAAAAGAGTGTAAAGTTTTTGTGTTTTTGCAAATAATGTAACAGAGGAAAAGTGTATGAGTATTTTCAATCTAAAGACAAAGGACGCAAATGAAAATAAAAATCACACATTTACAAAAATATTATTATGTCTAAGTGTGTTTATTTTAAGTGTATTTACATTTGTGGCTTGTGGGCAAGAGGGTAGCAAAACAATAAATGTAATTACCATAGAACAAGATTCTATTGTTCTAGTTTTGGGCGATAGCGAACAACTTAATTTGATTATAGACCCAGCGAGTGCATCGACTGCTAAAATTTTTTATACGTCCAAGGATACGTCAATAGCCACCGTTGATCAAAATGGTGTTATTAAGGGTGTTGGTGTCGGAGAAACTATAATATCTGCAACTGCTGAAAATGGTGGGGCATCAGCGTCTATAAATGTTACAGTTATGGCAGAGAAAATTAAATTGCCAGCGCCTACAAATGTGCGTTTTGACGGGGAGAAAATTGTTTGGGATAGAGTCGAAAACAATTTCGGGTATAAGGTTACCTTAAATGGCGAAGAATATCCGTCCACAATATTGCCAACATATCTTAAAGACTTTGAAGTGGGCAAAGAATATGTTGTTACAGTGCGTGCTTTAGGTAACGGCAAAATATATGAAGATAGCGACGAATCACAAGAATTTAGTTTTATGCAATATGCAACGCCAAGCGTTGACATTAATAACAATGTAATAAGCATAACTCCTAATTCTTCTGCGACTAAGTTTGAAATACTTTTAGACGGACAAACTCATACAACAGTATACACTATTGATAACAAAACTGAATACATATTACAAGAAGATTTAACACAAGGGCGTCACGAATTTAGAGTCATAGCATTGGGCGATAATTCTCAAAATCGTTATAACTCCCCAATGTCAAGCATTATATCGGTGAATAAATTGTATGCCCCACAAAATGCACAAGTAGAAGACAAAGTACTAACTTTTGATAGTGTGCCTAACGCACAAGCGTACAACCTTAAAATAGTTAATATAGCAACCAAAGTAGAATCATTCGTTACAATACAAGCAACAAGTGGTTTAGTATCATATGATTTGTCTAAGCAGGGGTATGTTGCTGGACAGTATCTAGTTTATATACAATCTAAGGGTGACGGCAAAATTACTATAGATTCTCAATTTTCTACAGAGTTTGCCATAGACAAGTTATCAACGCCACAAAACCTAAGAATAGAAGACGGCAGGTTATTTTGGGATAGTGTAGAAAACGCTACAGGATATATTGTTAAAATTACATTTAATGAGCAAGAAAAGTTAGAAGAAAACATACCATACTCTTATGATGTTACATCAAAATTATTAGAGGCAGGAGAATATTACATAGAAGTTTGTGCTACGGGTAACGATATCGTTAGTACAAATAAATTTGTGTCTTCAAACTATTCTCAAGGTATAACTATAACAAAATTAAGTGCCCCAACAAATATCAACATTAGAAATAACAATGTTGTTTGGAGTACAATTGCTGAAAGTTATGGTTACGAAGTTCTCATTAATAAAGACCCAGAGTTAAAGTATGTTATTAATGATGCAAACTATATGAATTTTGGCAATACAGAAAGTCAATCATTTCTTGCAGGTAGATATGTTTTTCAAGTTAGAGCATTAGGTAATGAAAGTGAAAATATTTTATCTTCTCAATATAGTACAGAATTTCAATTTAATAAATTAGATACTATAAAAAATATTTATGTAGAAGATGGGGATATTAAATGGGATGAAATTCTTGGAGTTATGCAGTATAACGTATATATCAATGATAGTACTACACCAATAACAGTTAATAAAACATCTTATGATCTTTCACAACAAATGTATGAAGTAGGAGAATACAAAATAAGTATTCAAGCAATTATTACATCAAATGACTCCGTTAATGGTGAGAAATCTACACCAAAGACTTTTACGAAATTGTCTACACCAACTAATTTTGAAATCAAAAATGGAAATTTAGTCTATCAAATGCTTGACAGTAATAGTTACAATGGCTTCAAGTTGATAATTGACGGAAATGTGAAAACAGTTATAAATGGGTTAGTGATAGATTTTACTAATTACATAAATGATGACAAAGTAAGTACAGTACAATTACAAGCAGTAGGAGATGGACAAAACACAATATCTTCATCACTTTCACAACCAATTAATATACACAAATTAACAAGCAAGGTTAATCCAAAAATCGCAGATGGTTTTTTGAGTTGGGATGCTGTTAGTGGGGCTGATTCTTATTTAATAAGTGTGGTTAGGGATGGCTTAACACAAACTATGCAAGTGGCTGGTAATTTACCTACAAACGTCAATTTATTAAATTCAGACTTTTTCAGTTTAGCAGGATATTATAAAATAAGCATTAAAGTTTTGGCTGATGATGCTATAATTGGTAATGACGAAACGGCATATTCAGTTAATAGTTCTAATTCAAGTCCAATTAACACTAGAAAATTAGCACCTGTTACAAACTTAAGAGTATTTGAAGGTAAAGTTGTTTGGGATAGAGTAGATGGTGTGGGTTATTATGAAATAATCCAAGACGGCGTATCACGAGGTAATTGTGGAACGGAAAATAATTATACTGTCCAAGGTAGTGCTGGCTCTCACGAAATAGTTGTGTATGCTAAGGGTAATAATTCAACAGTGCTTGACGGTGACAAAAGTACTTTACCTATTAATGTAACCAAACTACCTAACGTATTTAATTTTAAACTAGATAAATACAACATTAGGTGGGATGCGATAAGCAATGCTCAATCTTATAAAGTTAAAGGATTTCAAGCAGATAATGCAACTAAAGAATTTGAAAAAACGGAATCAAGTAATGTTTCAGATTTAAGTAAGTATAACAATTATCAAACATTATATATAAGTGTAATGGCTATGGGGGATAACCATAGTATAGTTAACAGTGATTACAGTGCAAATTTTGAAGTTCAAGTACTAAGTAAACCTTCAAATTTAGTTATCAAAGACGGCATATTATATTTTGATTATGTTATGAATGCAGGCGAATATGAAGTGTCTATCATTAATAATGACACATCTAACACAGTGTCAATAGGTGCAGTAGAAGGTCAAACAACGGGTACATTCAATTTGGCTGAATATTTGAATGGTAAAACGGCTGGCAATTATCAAATAAGAATGCGTGCTAATGATACGAATGCTGAGCAGAAGTATTTAACAAGTAATTATTCTACAACTTTGTATTGTGAGAAATTAGCGAAACCACTTTTGAGTGTAAATACAGGAAAAATTCAACGAACAGGGGTTAATAAATCTGTTGAATACAAAATAACTGTACAGAATAAACTCAGTGGTGAAAATCAAAGTTTTATAATTGATAATAATACATTTACATTTGTTTTAGATGAAAAATACACAGCAGGAGAATATATAATTTTTGCACAAGCCATAGGAAATGGTAGCACAACATTAACAAGTGATAATAGTGTGAATTTGGAAGTTGAGAAATTGCGTAGTCCTATTGATGTATATGAAGGCTACAAAAATCTAACACTTACTAACGGGCTTCTTGTATGGGATAACATACCTAATGCAACTAGATATGAATTTAACATCAAAATTAACGGCTCGACTCAATTTCAACCATTTTCAGTAATGCCAAGCGAGAATAAAGGCTGGTTACCAGAGGGCGAGTCCGGAGAATATGAAATATATGTCCAAACTATTGGGGATAGTACTAAATATTTAAATAGCGATTTAGATTACTATAAGAATTTAAATAAACTTTCTGCACCACAAAACTTTGGTATATTAGAAGGTAAAATTGTTTGGGATACAAATATTTTTGCGTCATCTTATGCTATAAATACAGGCGACAAAGAGTTAAATGTAGGGCATACAAACACTTATGAAATGGTAGAAGAAGACGGATACAGAAGTGGCGTAAATTATTTAATAAAATTGCGTTCAGTTGGAGATTCTACTAAATACCTTTCAAGCGAATTAACACAAGATTATATAAGTGCAATGAAATTAGACGCTTTAAATTTAGTTGTAGAGAAAGGTATAATTAATTGGCGTAACGATTATGCGACGGGTTATCACATAGTTGTTAAATCAATTATTGGAGAAGAAGTAACAGAAGTAGTTAATGAAGAAGTAGATGCTACAAAATTAACTTATATCTTAGATAATTTAGACGAAGGATATTATATAGTTAATATTAAGGCGTTAGGCGACAAAGGTTCGGCAGTTTCATCGCCAACAATGATGGGTTATCTCAATGCTGATTATTCTATCGATTTACCTGTTTACAAAATGGGTAAACCTACTAATCTCAAAATTGTAAACGATTTTGAAGCGCAAGAAAGTAGTGAAGCATTAAGTTATTTGGAGTGGACGAAAAATGCTGATGCAATAAGTTATCATTTAAGGGCAACAAGTGCCACACTAGAATATCTAAATGAAATTGTTGAAGGAAATACCTATAATATAGGCGATGTTAGTTTACCTTATGGGTTAATAAATGTGTATTTATACTCAATGGGTGACACAAAATCGCTCAATGATAGTACATACTATTGTGTCAATAGTGATGCAGAAATTATGGATGCGTACAAACTTGATTCGCCACAAAATCTTGAAGTTACAAATGGTCTATTCCATTGGGATGCACCTTCAGTTATAGAAGGAACAGAAGATATAGAAGTTAAATATGTAGTTAATTATGGGGTTACAAATATAGGCAGTGAAGAACTAAATTATATGAAGTTTATATATACTGACACGAGAAACTTCCAAACATTATTTGAAATGGGCGATTACGCGCTACAAGTTTGTGCAGTTGGCGATAATTGCATTAGAAGTGAATATTCGTATTTAGTTGATATTTATAGATTTGATTTATTCGAAAGTGGCGACGGTTCAAAAGAAAATCCTTATTTAATCAAAGACTTTGTTGCTTACGCTGGTACAATTAATCAAGAAACAAGATACGCTAAAACACAATTAGAATACTTAAATTATCTATATGATAAGAACTTTGTATTGTGTCAAGACGTAACTATAGAGAACACCTTTGGTAGTATTGGGCTCAAAGACGACAATAGTTTTGGCAAAAAAGGATACGCTTTTGAAGGTTCATTAAATGGTCTACATAATGGGGTTAATCATTTAATTACGTTAAGTGAAGGTAGTGTATATCAAAGTGCAGGTGATTTCGGCTTAATATGTAAAATAGGCGAACAAGGCGTTGTAGAGAATTTGCAGTTCCAAAACTTTAACGTTTCAGGTTCATATAGAAATATTGGTATAGTTACTGCAGAAAACTATGGGACTATTAATAATGTTAAAGTCATAAGCGACACAGACGGCATTAATTCTATATATAGTGCTGACAACCTAAATACTTATGTCGGTGGTATAGCAGGTATCAATTATGGTACAGGTAAAATCACTAATAGTTTATCAAAAATTAAAATCACACCAAGCAATCTTGTTACAAGTGTTTATGTCGGTGGAATAGTTGGACGAAACGAAGGGGTTATCGAAAACTGTCAAACGGCTAGCATAGTATTTCAAGGTGTTGCTATAGATAGACAACTTTATGGCACGATTGTTGGTGGTATAGCAGGAAGAAGTATAGGCAGTCAATCACAAATAATTGCGTGCGTTAATAACGCGAACATAGACGCTAAGTCGGCTATTATAAGTAGTTCTACAACTTATGCTAGAGTAGGTGGCATTGTAGGAGATTTACAATACACAGACGGCAGTACAGTAGATGTAGCACCTTATGTCATCGCTTGCTATAACACAGGTAAAATAACTTGTGAAGATAACGGAAGACAAACAGCCGACAATAGTGCCAAAGTTGGTGGTATTGTAGGTTATATGGCAGGTGGTACAGTCGACAGTTGTTATAATGTTGGAGATGTATACACTTATAGTACTGATAGTCCTCAAAATATTAATCGTAGCAATATTGGTTCGATCTTAGGGTGGAACATTGACGGTGAAAAATCTAAAGTGCTTAATACTTATTACTTAAATACTTTAATAAGTATGCCAACTTGTACTGCACCAGCAGTTAACCAAATGTATAGTAAAACTGCAGACGAATTTAAAGCAGAAGCGTTAATAAATGCATTAAATACAAATGGAGAAAAATACAAATATAACGCTGGTGGCTACCCTAAATTAATATGGGAAGTATAATTAGTAGTTTAAGATAGGCTATTTACTAATAATAGAAATAAATAAAAAATTATAAGAAGTATTTATCAATAATTTTAAAGTATTTTGAAAATAGCGAAAGATAAAAGGAATTTTACAAAAATGTAAAATTCCTTTTTTATAATAATATGATAAATAAAATGTTGTTTGGTAAAAAAAATAAGAGTAGTAAATTTAATTTATTATAATATTAGCAAAAAAATAAAAACGATGTTTTTTATAAAATTTATAGTACCCTTTTTTGTTATTATAAAAAAACAACAAATAAAGTAGGTAAGATAAATTTAATTGTTTGTTAAAATAAAAAAAAATAGATTAACTTTAATTGCGTTAATCTATTTTTTATAAATCTATTTATTAATAGATAATATTTTAAATTTCAAAACTCCAGATGGAGCACGAACTTCTACAGTTTCGTTTTCTTGTTTACCTAACAAAGCGACGCCGACAGGTGATTCATTACTAATCATATTATTGTTTGGGTCGCTTTCAGATGAACCAACGATTTTAAAACTTAATTCTTTGTTAAATTCAATATCCAAAATTTTAACGGTACAACCGATAGAAACTTTTGAAGTATCTATTTCTTTCTCGTCAATAATAGTAGAAGTTCTTAATTTATTCTCTATTTCATAAATTTCTGATTCAAGCATTGCTTGTTCATCTTTGGCTGAATCATACTCAGCGTTTTCGCTTAAATCTCCAAGTTCACGAGCAGCCTGCAATTTGCTTGCGACTTCGTTTCTGCGTTCTGTTTTAAGATAATTCAAACGATTTTGAAGGGCTTCATAACCTTCTTTCGTCAAATAATTTTCCATTTTGTTCCTCCAAAGGTTTGTAAATAAAAATTGCACTTAATTAGCGCAATCTTCTAACTTATTAAATATTATATTGTATTAAATTATATTTGTCAAGTATTTAGGGCATTATAAATTTTTCTTTCATTTTATAATAAAATATTTGCAATGCCATTTTGGCTTGAAAGTCGTGCACTTGTTCACTAGAAAAGCGTAAAATGTCTTTAAGTGGCATTACAAAATATTCTATTATTTCATCACCTTGTAAATTTTGTATTCCACCTAATTGAATTTCAGCCGAATACAAAACGATTGTTTCATCAGTTAATCCAACTGACGTGTAGGCAGGGGAAGTTAATGCTTCAATTTTTTTTACTTTCGCACCAATTTCTTCTTGCAATTCTCGCCTAATAGCGTCGTTAACATTTTCGCCATTGTCGACAAGTCCTGCTGGCGTCGAATAAACATAATTATTAATGGGGTATCTAAATTCTTTAGTTAGTACAACAAATATGTTGTTATCCACAATATAATAAGGAACTATTCTTACTGCGTCTACGCTAATCTCTTTGTTAGTTAATGCTAGTTTGTCTTGAGTTCTTCTTGATGTGAAATAGTATTCTACATTTACATTATCTTTTGTGTAGTTACATTTATATAAATTGATGTACTTATAGTCGGTTAACTTATTAATTTTCGTTAGTTGTATCTTCATTACTTTCCTTTTTTGTGAGAACTGTTAATGATTCAATGCTATTTGTTTGTGGGAACATATCGTAACATTGTATAGAACTAATGTCGTATGTATCTAATAATTCTCTTAAATCTTTGGCTAAACTATTAGGGTTGCAACTCATATAAATAATTTTTTGTGCGTTTAAACCTTTTATTTGTTGCATAACAACTTTGCCAGCACCTTTACGTGGTGGGTCCATAAAAACGACTAGATTTTCTTGTTCTTCATTAGAAAATTCTAAGGTTGGTAAAACTGTTGCACAATCTCCACAATGACAGATGATTTTATCTTGAAGATTATATTTTTTTACTAACTCAGTTGCACTATCGACTGAACTCTTAATTTGTTCAATACTACAAACGTAATTTTTGTTTTGTGCGAACTTAATAGACGTTACACCTAGTCCTGAATATAAATCCAGCACAACTTTGTTTTCACCAATAATATTAACAACGTCTTGATATAATTTCTGTGCGAGTTCAAAGTTTACTTGTACAAAGTCTAATGGCGTAACTTCAAGTTCTATATCGTCAAAAGTTATTGCTAAAGATTTCTCGCCTGCAATAAATTTGGCGTTTTTATAATTTAATAAAGTACAATCGTTATATTGTTTAGAACTCCATAGTGAAACCTTATCAAAGTGCGTTTGTAGAGCATTAAATAAATCACTATCGCATTCGCCGTCTTGCGTTTGGACTAAAATTGATAAGTTATTGTCAAAGAAACTTGCGAACACGCTTTCTATTTTTGCACCTGTGTTTTTGATATATTCTTTCAAAATTTGTATAAGCGCTTTGTTATTATCGTTACAAACAATGCAGTTATCAATAGCGACTAAATTATGTGAACGTGCTTGATAGAAGCCTATTTGTACATCACCATTATTTTGTTGTACTTTAAGTTGTATGCTATTTCGATAACCAAAGTCTTTTGGAGATGATACAGTCTCTTTGACGTCTATATCTAGGTTAGTAACTTTTTTGATAGTGCGTTTGAGACTTAGCATCTTAAATAAACTTTGTGTGTCCTTTGTTAAGTGCATAATTTTGCAACCACCACAAACATCAAAATAAGGGCAAGCAGGGTTAGTGCGTCTATAAGTAGGCTCTATTATTTCTTTGGCTTCGCCCCAAAATAAATTATCTTTTTGTGTGGAAATAGTCGCTAAAACTTTCTCACCTTCTATTGCTTTGTCAATAAAATAAACATTTTCGCCTTCACGTGCAATGCCGTCGCCTTCAACAGACATATCTATAATATCTAAAATTTTGTCGTCCATATTCTTCCTTTTTTTTTGCTTTTGTTTATCATTATAACAAAAAAAATAAAAAAATGTATCGATTTTAAGCGACTTTTTTATACTTTTATATAAAAATAGCTAGATTTTGCAAATAAATATAAGTATATTGGGCGTAGGCAAGGGATAGCCCTTGCAAGGGATAGCCCTTGCGCTGAGCGATATGGTTGGGTAAGGTAGCGAAGTATGGTGCTTATATTTTTGTAGTATCTATGAAAGTTTTTTTGTTTTACTTTTTGCGAGAGCAAAAAGCAAATAATTTAGTTTTGACGCACTTAAGTAAATTAAGTGGGCACATAGGGTAAGTCAAGAGCAAGGCTCTTGCCTAAAGGTTGGTAAGGGAACGGGTAGTTCCCTTACACAAGGGAAAGCCCTTGTGAAAGCGATCGCACTTGCTCTGAGAGATATGGTTGAGTAAGTTAGCGAAGTGTGGTGCTTATAATTTTGTAGTGCCTATTAATTGATTTTGTGTTTTTAAGGTTGGTAAGGGAACGGGTAGTTCCCTTACAAGGGATAGCCCTTGCGCTGGGCGATATGTGTGGGTGGGGCAAAAGTGTATTCGAGATAAAGACTAAGTTAATTACTTAAAACTGAGTTATTATTGATGTTTTTTAGTTAATAAACTTATTAGTGTTTTACTT
>CASDSK010000006.1 GCA_949283525.1 uncultured Eubacteriales bacterium | reverse complement strand
TTTACTTTAAAACTGTATTCATATTCAATCATAATGCTTTCTCCATCTTTATTATATTATATCCTACTTTTTTCATTTGACATTCTGCCAATCTAAGATTTCAATATATACACCCATAACCTATTAAAAAAGCCATATTTTTGTTTTTTTTAAAATTAATATACTTTGTTATATCACACTTTTTGAAATATTGTATTATTTTTTTGCACTTTTTTAAAAAAAAAATTTTCTAATACCACCAACATTTGAACTTTTGTAAAGTTAACATCATTTTTACCCCAAAAAAAAATGGGGTTCACTTCATAATCCCGTGGTTTTCTTTAAAAAAAAACTTTTGTTATACAAAAGCAAAACAAAAGTTTTTATAAAAGAATACAAATAATTCCACCTTTACCTTCATTTACAATTTTTGTAAGAGTTCTACGCATTTTTCTTTGTGCGTCATTAGGCATACCATTTAATTTTGATTTCATTCCGTCTTCAATTAATTCACTAAGCGAACGTCCAAAAACATTAGTATCCCATAAAGATTGAGGGTTGTTTTCAAATTCGTTTTGTAGATATTTTACAAAATCACTAGTTTGTGCTTCAGTTCCCACCAAAGGAGAAAGGTCTGTTTCAATGTCCACCTTCATCAAATGTAAACTTGGAGCGCTAGCGTGCAATTTGACACCATAACGGCTTCCTTGTTTTACAACAATAGGTTCATCAAGTACCATATCAGTCAATTTTGGATTAACAACGCCATAGCCTGTTTCTTCCACTTGAATAAGAGCATCTTTAAGTTTGTCATACTCCTTTTTGGCATAAGCAAGGTCTTTAATTTGTTTCATTAGATGAAAATCATCATCAATATCCATATCACATTCTTGACTTAAAACCTTATAAAACAGTTGTGGTTTTGCCTTAACTTGAAATTCAATTTTGCCTTCACCCAATTTTACAACAGATGCACTAATTTTTTCAAACTCTTCACTTTCTACAAAGATTTGTTCATTGTCTAAATCGCCTATTTTATATAAATTTTGTGCATGATTTTTAAATTCACTTACAACTTTTTCGATAAGTGGGTGTTCAAAAGGAAGTGCTTGCATCCACTTAGGCAAATTTATTTGCATTGATATAATTGGGAATTCCTGCAATAAATTTTTGAAAATATCATTTATATTGTTTTCACTTAATTTAGAAACATCCATAGTCATAACTTTAACACCATATTTATTTGATAATTCATTAGATAAATCTTGAGTACTTAAGTCGTTAGGCTGTGAAGAATTAAGTATAACTACAAAAGGTTTATTAATTCTTTTTAGTTCACTAATTGCCCTTTCTTCTCCTTCAATAAATGCCTGTCTAGGTAATTCTCCAAAACTTCCATCACTTGTTAATACAATGCCAACAGTAGAATGTTCTTTAATGACTTTTTCAGTTCCTATTTCGGCTGCACGTTCAAGCGACATTTCTTCATCACTCCAAGGAGTTTTGACAAGCCTTAATTTGTCCCCTTCGTTATTACCTAGTGCACCATTAACAAAATATCCAACACAATCTATTAATCTAACATTCATATCGATATTATCAATATTTATATTAACGGCTTGAGATGGAACGAATTTTGGTTGCGTTGTCATAATCGTTTTACCGTCAGCAGATTGTGGCAATTCATCAACGGCTCTTATTCTAACATTGTCATCTTCAATGTTAGGAATAACCAATTTTTCCATAAATTTTGTAATAAATGTAGATTTACCAACTCTAACAGGGCCTACAACCCCTAAATAAATATCACCATTAGTACGCTTAGCAATATCTTGATAAATGCTGTTTTCCATTAAACCCTCCTGAATTTATAACATTATATTCAAACAAATTTACATTTATTACATAATTTTCTAACAACAAAAAAAATCTATAGTTTGTCTATAGACTTTTATAATATAATAAATTAATTTTTTGGTTTATCATTCTTTTCTTGTTTTATAACTTTTTTTAGTGCCTTTTTTAAGTTAGCCTTATTCTCTTTTCCAACTAATAATCTTTGTATGTTTTGTCTATGAGCAAACCAAACTAAAGTAAAAAGCACAAATATCAAAACTCTAATAGTTAAAGCGATGCCTTGAGGTAAAGTTTCACTAATTTTGTACACTTCTATTATAGACATAATAGTTACAATTAATAATGAAGCCACAGAAACATATTCAAAAAACAAAACGTATATAAATGCACCAATGAACACAAAAAGCATAATTAGTGGGTCGGCAACAGCAAATACCCCTAATGTTGTTGCAACTCCCTTACCACCTTTAAATTTATAACAAACAGGAAACATATGCCCTAGTACTACACCTAAACCACAAGCATACAGACCTACTAACATAAAATAACTGTTGCTTTCTCCTAAAAATGTTAAATACCCCATAAGAGCAGGTAAAACACCTTTCAAAATATCTAAAAATAAAGTCAAAAAACCAATCTTAGCACCATAGGTTCTTAGCATATTGGTAGAACCAGGGTTGCCACTTCCATTTTTTGTTATGTCCCCTTTCTTATACTTTGACAAAATTCTAGCAAAACTAATATTCCCTATAAAGTACGAAATGACTACTTCAATACCAAGTATCAAAAACATATACCAAACCATATTATTTACCTTAAAATCCTTTGTTACTAATCTTTCTCTTTTTCTCTTGCAACTAATACAATAGGTGTTCCACTAAAATCAACAGCATTCCTTATTTGATTTTCCAAATATCTTTCATAACTATAATGTAATAGTGTTTTATCATTAACAAACAAAACAAATGTTGGAGGATTTGTTGACGCTTGGGTCATATACTTTATTTTTAAACGTTTACCAGACTTAGACGGCGGTGGCGTTATAGTGATAGCGTCCATTAAAATTTGATTTAATGCACTTGTTTGAAGCCTTCTAGATGCGTTCTCATAAACCTTTAATACCATTGGCATAACAGAAGATAATCTTTGACCTGTTTTTGTAGATATATATAAAGGTTGATAATAAGACATAAATTTCAAATCTTCGTCTAGTTTTTGTTTATATCTTCTACAAGTTGATTCATCTTTCTCTATCTTATCCCATTTATTATAAACAACAACTGAAGGTTTACCTTGTTCGTGCACAAGTCCAGCAATTTTGACATCTTGCTCAGTAATTTCTTCACTAGCGTCTAATACTATAATACACACGTCTGCTCTTTTGATAGCCTCTAAAGAGCGAATGACACTATAGTATTCTACACTGTCTAATTCAATTGCATTTTTTCTTCTTATCCCAGCTGTGTCTATTAAAATGTATTCTTCATTATTATATTTAAATAATGTATCAACACTATCCCTAGTTGTGCCAGCCCTATCTGCTACCACCATTCTATCAACACCTAATAACCTGTTGGTCAAACTAGATTTTCCAACATTTGGTCTACCCACTATAGCAATTTTAAGTGGCTCAAGTTCATTGTCATCGCTTGTTATTATTTCAAAGTTTTTGACAACTTCATCAAGCATATCTCCTAATCCTTTTCCTTGTTCACCAGAAATAGGATATGGTGTTCCCAAACCTAATTGATAAAAGTCATATAGACTATCACATTTATTATTATCTACTTTGTTAACTGCTAAAACAATAGGCTTTTTTGATTTTCTTAAAATGTTTGCGATTTCAAAATCACCTTGCAATAACCCTTGTTTACCATCTACCAAAAAAATTATTACATCAGCAACATCAATAGCGAGTTTGGCTTGATAAACTATATGCTTATGCATTTCATCTTGGCTTTTTAATTCTAAGCCACCAGTATCTACTAAAGTGAATTTATAATTAAGCCACTCGGCGTCCATTATAACTCTATCACGTGTAACATTAGGTTCGTCTTTAACAATGCTTACACGCTTGCCAATTAGTTTATTAAACAAAGTACTTTTGCCAACATTTGGTCTACCAACTATTGCTACAGTAGGTTTTAATTTCATAGTATCACCTCAATATATAGTGTATTATAGTTTAATAACACACTACAAAAAGTATTATATTAATTGTTCTATTATTTGATTGGAAATATAAAATTTATCAGGATAAATCTTAATTCTATTATTTTCAAAAATTATAAATTTTTTTCTTATTAACTCATTTATAATAGTTTGTTTTTCGCTCATCAAATCGTAATTTAATTCTTTTTTTAAATTAGTTATGTCAATCCCGTCTTCTAACCTTAAACCCAACATTATCCTTTCTTCTATTTTTTCTTTATTAGATAATGTTTCCAAAAAAACAGGTTCATAATCTTTGCTTTCCAAATATTCATAAATATTATTTGTATTACAAAATCTTTGATTATTTAGATATGAATGTGCGCTTAGCCCCACTCCATAATATTCTCCACATTGCCAATAATTAAGATTGTGCTTACTTTCGAAATTACACTTACAAAAATTTGATATTTCGTATCTGTGAAAATTGTTTTCACATAAAATTTTCATTCCTAATTCATATTGTTGAACAACTTCGTCATCATTAGGTAAAATAATTTTTTTGTTCTTCACTAATTCATAAAGTTTTGTATTTTCTTCTAAAATTAAAGAGTACATTGATATATGTGTTGGTTTAAATTCTAATAACTTTTGAATTGTATTTTTTAATATTAAATTGCTTAAATTAGGTAAGCCTATCATTATGTCAAAATTATAATTATCAAAATATTTTGATATTTTTTCTGCTACTCTGTACACATCAATACATTTATGAACTCGTCCAATTAATTTCAAAATTTCATCATCTAAAACTTGTACACCCAAACTTATTCTATTGATACCTAATTTTCGGTATTCTATCATTTTTTCTTCATCTATTGAATTAGGATTGCATTCTATAGTTACTTCAGTGTTTTTATCAATACCAAAAGATTTATTAACTTCATCCATTATTTTATTAATTTGAATTAAATCTAATAAACTAGGTGTCCCCCCACCAATAAACACGCTTTTTAACTTTTCCTGCGTACCCTTAGATTGAATTTCATGTATTAATTTATCAACGTATTTATTTTTTATTTCATCAGTATAAACTGAACTACAAAAATCACAGTACAGGCACTTTCTTTCACAGAATGGTATGTGTATATATAAACTTCTCATTAATTTGTTTTAAGAATAGATAAGAAAGCCTCGCTTGGTAGTTCTACTGAACCAATTTTTCTCATCTTCTTTTTCCCTTCTTTTTGTTTTTCTAATAACTTTCTTTTTCTAGTAATATCTCCACCATAACACTTGGCCAAAACGTCCTTTCTATATGCCTTAATAGTTTCTCTTGCTATTACTTTATTCCCAATGCACGCTTGAACAGGCACTTCAAACATTTGTCGTGGTATGACTTCTTTAAGTTTTTCTGCGATACTTCTTCCTCTGCTATATGCTTTATCCTTATGAACTATCAAACTAAGTGCATCACATATTTCATTGTTTAATAAAATGTCTAATTTTACTAAATCACTCGTTTTATAATCACTAATTTCATAATCTAAACTTCCATACCCTTTTGAACGAGATTTTAATTGGTCAAAAAAATCATAAATTATTTCATTTAATGGCATATCATAAGTCAATTTAACTCTCTTTTTGTCAACATATTGCATATCTAGAAAAGTTGCACGTTTGTCTTGGCATAAATCCATAATTGCCCCAACATATTCTGGTGGTAGATATATATGCAAATTGACGTATGGCTCTTCCATATAGTCTATTTCTACAGCATTTGGTAAATTTACGGGATTCGATACTTCTAAAATTTCGCCGTTAGTCTTATGGACTCTATAATTAACATTTGGTGCAGTCGTAATAACTGATATATTGAATTCTCTTTCAATCCTTTCTGTTATAACTTCCATATGTAATAGTCCCAAAAATCCACATCTAAAACCAAATCCTAACGCTTGAGAAATTTCTGGTTGCACTTGTAATGATGAATCATTTAATTTTAACTTATCCAAAGCATCTTTTAATTCTTCATACTGATTGCTATCTATAGGGAAAATACCACTAAATACGACAGGTAAAACTTGTTTATAACCTGCTAAAGCGTCAACATTAGCATCAATATCAGTAAATGTTCCCCCTACTTTAGCGTCGGCTACCTCTTTTATACTTGCACACAAATATCCAACATCACCAGCAGATAATTCTTCAACTTTTTGTGCTTGTGGCACGAACACACCAACTTCTGTAACTTCAAAAGTCTTACCAGTTTGAATTAATTTAATTTTTGAACCAGCCTTAACTTTACCATCAACTACTCGAATAAAACATACTGCACCCTTAAAATTATCATATTTAGAGTCAAAAATCAATGCTCTTAAAGGTGCATTTTCTTTACCATTAGGTGGTGGTACTTGTTTAATTACTGCTTCCAACACTTTATCAATATTTAAGCCTTCCTTAGCAGAGATTAAGGGGGCATTTTGTGCAGGAAGACCAATAGTATCTTCTATCTCTTTTATTACTTCTTCTGGTCTAGCACTTGGTAAATCAACCTTATTTATTACCGGCACAATTTCTAAGTCATTTTCAAGTGCCAAATAAACATTTGATAAAGTTTGTGCTTCCACACCTTGTGTAGCATCTACTACCAAAATAGCACCTTCACAACTTGCTAAAGACCTAGAAACTTCATAAGTGAAATCCACGTGCCCAGGGGTATCTATTAAATTTAAAATATATTCATTTCCATTATATAAATATTTCATACGAGTAGGCGTTAATTTAATTGTAATACCACGTTCTCTTTCTAAGTCCATACTATCTAAAATTTGTGCTTCCATATCACGTTTAGCAACAGTTTGAGTTAATTCTAACATTCTGTCAGCAAGCGTTGATTTACCGTGATCTATGTGCGCAACTATACAAAAATTCCTAATATATTCTTGTCTATTTTTCATCATTACTCCTAGTTTTAATTATACAAATTTTAATATATTTCGTCAAGTAATTAGATTGTAAACACAATTTATTCATTTTAAATAAGTCTTTTTTATTATTTAACAGCACTTTAGGTTACATTTTCTATCGAAAAGTGACATTTTTTTTCATTTATTACACATAATTTAGTAGACAATATCATAAAAATATGGTATAATTATCTATCTTAATTGAATAAAACGTGAAATACGTAATAATATATATCTATTTTGGCTAGAATCATTTTTGCCAAATTTAATATCCCTTACTAGCCAATAGAGTGTTTAAGGAGAGTTTATGAATATCAAAATTGAAGAACCTTTTATAACAAAAAATTTTATTGCACACAAAGGGCTACACGATTATACTTGCCCAGAAAACTCTTTGTCTGCGTTCAAAAAAGCAATAGAAAAAAATTATATTATAGAGTGCGACGTACAATTAATTTCAGATGGCACAGTAGTGGTTTTTGCTGGTGACCAATTATCTCGTATGACAGGTCGCGATGGTTACGTAAAAAATTTAACAAAAGCACAATTAGAAGACTGCAAATTATTAAATACTGAAGAACACATTCCAACTCTTGAAGAAGTGTTAGAACTTGTCGATGGCCAAGTTGGTATAATATTAGATTTGAAAGATAATCAAACTAGAATAGGACAATTAGAGAAAGCAGTTTGCAAAATTATTAGGCAATACAAAGGTGATGTTGCTATACAATCATTTAACCCACTCTCTTTGGAATGGTTTGCTAAATATGCTCCAAATGTTTTAAGAGGTCAAGTTTCTTGCTCGTTTAAAGGTAAAGAATACAAACATATTTCATTTTTAAAAAGAATGTTTTTAAGAAAAATGAAGTTAAACAAACGTGCTAAACCAGATTTCATTTCTTACAAATTTGAAGAATTACCAAATAGGTTTGTAAAAAAATATTCAAACTTACCTATCATAGGTTGGACACTAAAATCGCAAGAAGATTACAGAAAGTGTTTCCAATATGTCGACAACATTATGTTTGAAGGATTTGAGCCTAAAGTACTTCCTTGTAATAAATGTGAGTTATTAACTAAATGCAATGAAAGTACTGAAAATGTTGATAAAAAATCAAAAATGGAAGAAAAAGATAAAGATGTAGCATAACTTATATTAGTTTTAAAATTATAGCAATTAAATTACAACAAACAATAAAGAACTTTACAAATTGAGCCTGTTTACTCAAAATGGACCAAATAAAAAAGAGAACGTATTGAAAGAATTTGTCAATATGTTCTTTTTCTTGTAAAATATATATAAGGAGAAATAATATGTATATTGCAAAAAACAAAACAAAACGTTGGTC
>CASDSK010000005.1 GCA_949283525.1 uncultured Eubacteriales bacterium | reverse complement strand
TTAACTTCCATAATTTAACTCCATTATATAATAAAAAAACTAAATAAAAGTATATAATATTTTGTTTAGTTAGTCAAGTAAAAGTAAATTATATAATAATCTAAGACAATTAAATGAAAAAATAACTTAAAAATATTAAGTTATTTTGAATATTTATCGTTAATCGACGCTTTGTACAATATAAAACATCAATACATTATATTTCATTGTAAGCAAATAATTAATCAAATATAAATCTTTTGCAAAAGTGAAATTATTCAAATGATAATATTTATAATTACGATTTAAAAATTTTGTCTTTCAAAATTATCTGTTTTATCAATTATGTTTTCTTTTTCTTTGTTTTTACTTATCATCAATGTTTTAAAAAGAGTTTTTTTATGTCCGAACTCATCAATAAAATTAGGTGTGGCTTCATATATAATTAAATCATTACTATCACAAAGTACTTCAAATTCTTCATCTCCGTATACTGAAAAAGGCGTTATGCAAGTTAAATTTGTATTTTTTGGAGCATATATTTTAAACACAACATCATAGTCTTTATATTTAGCAAAAGAAGATTTGTACAAAATTGAAGTACTCGTAAAACCATTATCAATAATTTTTTTACCTATGCAATCATTAGGCTTAGTAATATCAATATCAAACTTTTTTTTAAGGAAGTCACTTTTGACTGCCCTATATAATATCATAGGTTGATTGTTTGTGTTACTTAAACCTTGTTTTAAATCTTTTATAGTGCTAGGAAGATTATAAAAATTTTGTATTTTATTTACTATACTATTTATTGTATAAATATCACTTTTTTTATAGTTTTTTATTGTGCAATGTTTTTTTACTTTTTCATAATTATAATACAATGGTTTATTATAATCTAATTGGATAACATAATCTTTGATAAAGTTTTTTTCTTGATTATTAAGTGATGTTTCATCTAATCTTTGGTCAATGTAGAGTGTAACATCTTCCCAAAGTTCTTTTGTGCTTTTACCACGTAAATATCCTAAAATCATTTTACTATCTTCACTGTACCTATTGAAAGCAATTACTTGTGATAACGATAAATTATTTTCTTTAATTAAAGTAAGAAAGGTATCTAATTTTTTTTGTGAAATATCCAAGTCTAACATTTGTTCATAGTTGTAACCGTCTTTGTAGTTTTGTATGATAGAAGCATAGTCATCACTTTTAAAAATAAAATTAAAATTTTTCTCTATGTCGTTATTGTCAAAAAATTCTTGATAATCTTCATTTAATAAATTAGATATATAATTATTATCAAAAATTAATTCTAAATTTTTAATTCTGTCTATAGAATTTTTATCAATTTTTTCAATATTCATAAAATAATTTAACCTTAAAATATTATTACATATTTTAAACCAAATGTCAAATCTAAAATATTTTAATATTGTTTGATTATATTTTATTACATTAAATATCTATTAATAATATTAGAGTATAAACATATTTTTTTTATAAAGTGTTACATTTTAGATGACTTTATTTTTTTAATTATGTATAATTAAATTAATACAATTAAATAAAAGGAGGAGTAATAGGGAAAAACATCGTTAAATAAAATTAAATAAGTTAAGACACAGAAACACACACAAAACAAAATTACAAAGATTTAATTAAATTTATTTTAAATTTGCGAAATAATTAGAAAATATTGCAAACAATATAATGTAAATTTAATTATTGATTTTTGTTAAAACAAAAGAAAGGAGAGAAAGACAAATGAAAGTTTTAACAGGTTATAGTACAAACAAGGATGCTTTATTAGCAGGGCAAGAAGCAGCAAAAATGGCAGGGAAAGTAAAAGATGCAAAACTAATTTTTGCGTATATGAGTTGTGAATATAATATTAAAGATGTTATCAAAGGAATTAAATCACAATTCGATTGTCCTATTATAGGTAATACGAGTTTTACAGGCGTAATTATGCCACAAGGCTATATAGGTGGAGATAGTCCGTTTGTAGGTATAATGGTATTAAGTGATGCTACGATGACAGTAGGTGTAGGCTTCGCAAAAAGGGAAGATTTTGAAGACGCCAAAGATGCCGGAGAATCTGCTACCAAGAAAGCCAAAGCAATGGCGAAAATGCCTAGTAATGAAGTGCCAAGCGTTATGTATATGACAGCAAGTCCAACTGAAGAAGAATTTTTCTTAAAAGGTGCATATCGTGTGATAGGTAGAGTACCGGTATTTGGAGGTTCAGCAGCAGATAATACTATTAGTGGAAATTGGTCTTTGTATCTAGATGACAAAACGACAGGTGAAGGCGTAGCCGTTGCACTTATTTATATGAAAAACGGTTTTGCTAATCAATTTACAGGTGCATACAGAGAAACAAAAGATATGGGTATCATTACTAAGATTGACGGACATAGATGTCTTAAAGAAATAGACGGTGTGCCAGCAGTTAAAAAGTATGCTAAATGGCGTAAGATGAAACCAGCACAACTTATGGGTTCAAACTTATTAAGTGAAACGATTGTTAGTCCATTGGGCGTGAAAGATAGATTGGGCGATTTAATTGCGATTCGTCATCCAATGTTTGCTAACAAAGATTTATCAATGAATATAGGTGCAAACTTAGCAGTGGGGACAACCGTTATTAGAATGGAAGCATCAGTTGATGAGTTAATATCAAGTGTTGGCGAAACTCTACAAAAACTTAATGAGAGAATCAAAAAGCCGATTGTATGTTATCATTTAGTTCATTGTGGTGGAAGGCGTGCAGGCATTGGCGACAGAATTAACGAAGTGTATGACGACATTGTCAAAAATGTTAACGGTAAACCATTTATAATGGAATTTACATTTGGCGAATACGGATACGAAGACGACGGAAGAAACACGACAGGTGGATTGATGTTATCATTTACTGCTTTTACAAATTAGGAGGACAAAATGCAAAATATTATTAATGGTAAATGGATAGATGCTAGTGATAAAACAGTATTAACTATTATAAACCCTTATACTAATAGAAAAATTGATACAGTACCCAATATGACAAAAAAAGACGTCAAAAAGGCTGTAGAATACGCAAAAAAAGCACAAAAACCTTGGCAAGAAGTGCCAGTGCATCAAAAAGTTAAAATTTTACAAAAATTTCTTGACTTAGTCGATGAAAACAAAGACGATTTAGCCAAAACATTGTCGCAAGAAACAGGCAAACCTATCACTCAAGCGTATGCAGAAATTGCTAATGTTAGAATTGGCTTTGAAGCATTTATGGAGAAGAGTAAACATCTGTATGGAAATGTTATACCAGCAGGGACTGAAGCAGGGCAAGAAAATACTATTCAATTTACAGTGCGAGAGCCATTGGGTGTAATGGTTGCTATAATACCATTTAATTTCCCTTGTGATTTGTTTGACCAAAAGGTTGCGCCAGCAATTTTGTCAGGGAATACAATTATTGTTAAACCTCCTCATCAAAATCCTTTGACGCTTATTAAATTAACTTGGCTACTTCATGAAGCAGGGCTACCAAAAGGTGTAGTACAAGTATTGACAGGCGAAGGTAACAAAACGGGAACAGCATTAAGTACACATCCAGACGTACACGGTATAACATTTACGGGTTCTACGGCAGTGGGTAGGTCCATATATGTTAGTGGTGCGAAAAATTTAGCACACGTATCTTTGGAACTTGGTGGAAACGACGCTTTTATTGTGCTTAAAGACGCCGACATTGATTTGGCTGTTGAAGAAATGGTTTGGGGGAGAATGTACAATACAGGGCAAGTATGCTGTGCAAGTAAACGCTTTATTGTAGATAAGACAGTGCTTAAAGAATTTGAACAAAAAGCGTGTGAAAGATTAAGTAAATTAGTTGTTGGCAATCCTGCTGACAAAAAGACAGACATAGGTGCTTTGGTTACATTAAGTGCGTGCGAGAAAGTACAAGCACAAATACAAAATGCTGTTAATCAAGGTGGCAAAGTGATTTATGGTGGTCGTGCTAACGGAGCCGTGATAGAGCCAACGATTATAACCAATATACCAAAGACGGCGGATGTAGCGAATGATGATGAAATTTTCGGGCCTGTTGTAAGTATTATTCCTTGTGAAAATGAGAATGAAGCAGTGGAGATAGCGAACCAATCTAATTATGGCTTGTGTGGTTGTGTGTTTACAAAGGATATGAACAAAGCATTTAAGATTTGTGCGCAACTACAATGTGGTGGAACTGTCATCAATGGTGCTAGTTTCCATAGAAGTTTTGAAATGCCATTTGGTGGTTACAAATTCTCTGGTATTGGCACTGAAGGTGTTATGTCAACATTTGACGAAGTTACAAAAACAAAAACTATTACTCTCAAAAACATTTTAAAATAAAAATTGTAGTAAAACAAATAATAAATAAAATTTTAGTATTGACATATTGTAATAAATGTGATATTATATTTATAAGGAGAGAAATTATGATTATTTTAAAATTAAGAATTAAATAAGGTGCATAAAACTAACGGCTAGTTTTATGCGTATAAGTTATACAAATAAAACTAGTGAGTTTTATCTGCTTTTTTAGTTCTTAATTTATTAAAATAAGTTAATTTATTAAAATAAGCGAGAGAAAGTTCACTTTTTTGTGAACTTTTTTTGTTGATAAAACTTCTTTGTTTTATATTGTCTTGCCGATAAAAAATAAAGGAGTTATTAATATGTTTTTCAAAAGATTCAAAAATTTATATCAATTCAAAAAATATTACAAAAAATATTATAAAATAATTATTTTATTATTAATAGTTATGTTTGTAGCAAGTGGATTAGGAGTGTTTGTGTCATTTTTGATGAGTGAACAGTTAATAGGCATTACTAACGAGAATATACAAAAAGCCATCACTTATACAATCTATATACTAATTGCTATCACAATTCATCATATAAATTGGTTTTTGTGGAGCAAGTTTCACTTTACTTTAACTAAAAAAATTAGCAATGATATACGCAAAGATATTGTTATAAACTTACTTAATACAAAATACTCTGCATTATCCAAACAAGAAACAGGATATTATTTAGAAAGAATTAGTGACGATGTCAATGAAATAGGCTCGTTTTTGGGAAATGTTGCAGGTGCTTGTGTGGATATGATTACGAATGTAACATTTTTGATAATTATATATTTTCTAAGTTGGCAGTTGGGAATATTTTTTACCATAGGCATTTTAATTTTGTTTGTGATAGAAAGCATTAAAATTAGTAAAGATTTAAAAAACTTAGAGTTGGTCAAAAGTGCTACAGAGAAAATGAACACTTATTTTAATGAAATCATTTATGGCATTAAAGATATCAAAGGTTTTGGTATCAAAAAAGAGATTAACAACAATTTTCAAAATATTAATGAAGATTTGCTTAATAAAACTTACAAAAAGGATGTGCAATTTGCTTTAATATCTAGAGTGGGGACTTATTGTCAATGGTTAATTGATGCGAGTCTAGTATTTATTACAATGCTATGGCTATTACCACGTGGTCAAATAACAATAGTTGTACTTTTGCTAGTATTTAATTACAAAAGTTTAATGTATGACACGGTGGGGTATTTCTCCAAAATCAAAAGTTATTATGTAAATGGCGATTATTATGCACAAAGAATACTTGAAATCATCAATTCAAATGAACTAGAAAATTTTGGTCAAGAAACTTATAGAATAATGAAAGGACAAATTAAAATACAAAATTTAAGTTTCAACTACAATAATAAGCCAATATTTAATGACCTAAATTTAACTATTGAACCTAATACGCTTAATGTGTTAATTGGAGATTCTGGAAGTGGTAAATCTACATTATTCTATTTATTGTCAAAATACTATGAGATAATAGACAATAAGATTTATATAGATAATATAGATATTAATAACTATAGCGAAAGTGCTTTACGACAAAGTATGTGTATCGTTAATCAAGAGCCATTTATATTTTGTGATACAATTTATGACAATATTAGAATTGTTAAAGCACAAGCGACGGCTGACGAAATCTATAATGCGTGTAAACTTGCTAATATTCATGATGAAATACTTAATTTTGAAAATGGGTATAATACAATGATAACCGAAGGTGGTACAAATTTAAGTGGTGGACAAAAGCAAAGGATAGAATTGGCGCGTGCTTTGCTTAAAGATAGTAAGATAATTTTATTAGACGAGCCTACAAGTGCTTTAGACTCAAATAACCAACAAAAACTTTTCCAAACTTTAACACAATTAAAAAATAATAAAACTATATTTATAATTGCACACAAACTAAATGATTATAGTATCTTTGATAATGTATTTTGTCTTAAAGATAATAAAATCATTAAGATAGATAAGAAATTGTGATATAATATAATTATAAAAATTAAATAAAATATACATTAAAATTATTGAATGGGAGAAATATTAATTATTATGATAAAAGTTGTAGAACTATTAAAAGAAAAAAACAAATCAATAGCCGTTATGGAGTCTTGCACAGGTGGTGCAATATCTAATGCTATAACTAATGTAGAAGGAGCAAGTGCAATCTTTTGCTTTGGTGCAGTTACATATTCTAATGAATACAAAATTAAATTAGGGGTGCCGAAAGAAATTATTGATAAATTTACTGTTTATAGTTTGCAAACGGCACAAGCAATGGCTTTAGCGATTTCTAATTATGCAAATGCTAATTTTGGTATAGGTATTACAGGCAAACTAAAAAAAATGGATATTAATAATTTATTTGGAGACGATGATTTAACATATATAAGTATTTATGATAAAATTAATAATATATATTACAATTTACAATACAAAGCAATATTTGACAATCGTATAGATAACAAAAAAGAGATAATTAATATTGTTTCAAAGAAAATGGTGCAAGTCTTAAGTAATTAATATAAAAATTATTAGTTTAAATGCAAACTCAACAATCTATTTTATAAATAAATTACAATGTATTCGTATGTCGCAATATGATAACACTAAAATTATTAATAATAAATTTTTGAATTAATAATAAATAAATTTACAATATCAATATTGACAAAACTAAAAAACATTGATAAAATATATTAGTAAGGAGTTTGGTGATTATGAGATATTATGCAGAGTTCGAAAAAAAATTAAATGAACTTATTAAGGAGTTGGAAACCTATTATAAAGTATGCACAGACAGTAAACAAACAAGGATTGACTATTCAGATTATAGAGATTCAATTATGGAAGCAAAATGTGAAGGCAATCATATTTTCAAAAAAATATTAAACTTAGTTAGTAGATTAGATGAAAGAATGTTTGCAACAAAAGAAATGAGTGCTAACAATATTGACGCATTGTATTTAAAAAATAAATTAAAAGACATAGCACAAAAATATGATGTACAAATTGAAGAGATAAAAAAAGGAAGCAATAAAAGTGAAAATATAAGAGAAGCTGTTTTAAATTTCACTTATGAAGTTAATGATTTTTGTGCAAAAAAAATATTTATTCCAATCAAAAGAAGTGCTTATCTAGATAAAGAAAAAGAATTATAATAAAATAATTAAAAATAATAAAAATTGGCGAAGATAGTTTGCCAATTTTTTTTAATAAAAAACTACAACTTACCGAAGTATTTTGTAGTTTTTTAATAATTTAATAGTAATATTTACATTTATGTATTCTTTAGTTTTTTCGTTAGTATGGGATAAGTCAGTCTATTTTTTTAAGATAAGTAACTAATATTATTAATATGTTCCTTCTAAATTTTTGTCTTTGAATAGGTCATCGTCAAAAAAGTCATAAAGCGAAATATCTAATGCTTGGCAAATGTCGAGAATTGTCCTTGTGCCTGTATTTTTGCTTTTACCATAAAAAATACTTTTTAATGAACCAGCAGGCATACCAGACAACGTAGCCAATTTATTTGGAGTAATTTCTCTCTCATTACACAAATCATATATCCTTTTTGTTATTGCTTCTTCTAATTTCATATCAATAGTTTTCCCAAAATTATATCTATTAACATTTTATCAAAATATTTTTTAAAAAATGGGAGATATATCTTCTATTTTATGATATAATAAATTTTGGGGTTACATAATAAAAACTGTTTAAAAAAAATATAGGAGGAGAAATGGTTAGTAAAAAAAATTGTGTAATAGGGCACAGGAATGTTCAATTCGAAGATGATAAAATTAAAAAAAATAAACATTTTTTTGAAGAGTTAATTAATAATTATAATGTAAAAATATTTTTGTTTGGCAGTAGAAGTAATTTTGATTCTGTATGTCATCAAGTAATTACAGAACTAAAAGCAAAATATCCATTTATTGAAAGAAAATGTTATACGTGTAAAAGTGAAACTTGTATAATTGAAACTCAAAGGGGATAATGGGAAAAAGTTTATAGTAAACTTTATAATGAGCAAGTATATTTACTTAGGGGGGAAGAAGAAGTAAATTTTAAAAATAAATGGAATGCAGGGAAAGGTAGTTATGTAGAAAGAAATCAAGCAATGATAAATGATAGTGATATATGTGTTTTTTATTATGATGAAAAATACATACCTAAGAATGTAAGTGTTCAAAACATTGTTTAGGTACCTATCAGCCTAAATCTGGAACTTATCTTACTTATAAATATGCCAAACAAAAAAATAAAGTTGTTTTTAATTTGTTTAATATTCTTAATTAGAAAATTATTTATTTAAACTAGAATAAATAAAAAAATAATTCACAATAGATAGCAATATAATTATGGTTAATAATGTTAAGAAAAAACATTTTAAAACTTAAATTTTGTACATTTTGCCAATCTTTTTTTTGTGTTTATAAATTTGATTGCATTAAATTTTGTCAAATGTTATAATTTCAAAAAAATACAAACAAGGTGGATTTATGAACATTTTAAGAAAAATTTGGTGTAGGTCATTTCAATTTATTTTAAAAATTGCTATGCCTATTTTACCTTATAGAGAACCTAAAATTTTAGATAGTTATGAGCAGTTGTGCACAATTCTAAAAGAAAATAACATTAATAAAATTTTAGTAGTTGCAGACAAAAATTTAATTTCTTTAGGTCTTATAAATGATTTAGAGAATGAAATTATTAAAAACGATTTAGAATATTTCATATTTGACGGAGCAGTTGCTAATCCTACTTCACAAAATGTGGAAGACGGGTTACAAGTTTACTTAGATAACAAGTGTCAAGGGATAATAGCGTTTGGTGGTGGTTCTACTATTGATTGCGCTAAAGCAATTGGAGCAAGAGTTGTGCGTCCAAAAAAAAGTCTTGAGAGAATGGAAGGTATTTTGAAAGTTCGAAGAAAATTACCAATTTTAACTGCTATTCCTACTACAGCAGGAACGGGGAGTGAGACGACTATTGCGAGCGTTATAACAGATAGTGAGACACGTCATAAGTATGCAATAAATGATTTTGTGCTAATTCCTAAGTATGCGATACTAGATGCCAATTTAACTTTAGGTTTGCCCCCACATATAACTGCTACTACGGGAATGGACGCTTTAACACATTCAGTGGAAGCATATATTGGTAGAAGTACAACAAAGCACACTCGTGAATGTGCATTAGAATCAATTAAGTTAGTTTTTGATAATTTACTTGATGCCTATTATGACGGGAAGAATTTTATGGCAAGGCAAAATATGTTACGTGCATCATATTTAGCAGGATTAGCGTTTACAAAATCATATGTAGGTTATGTGCACGCTATCGCACACTCATTAGGTGGAAAATATAATGTTGCACACGGGCAAGCAAACGCTATCTTATTGCCAAAAGTTTTAAAAATGTACAATAGGAAAATATATTCAAAACTCAAAGAGATTTGTCTATACCTTGGCTTATGTGAAGAAAGTACATCCAAGGAAGTTGCTAGTAAAATATTTATAGAAAAAATAGAAGCAATGAATGAAGAAATGGGTATACCTACTAAGATAGAAGAAATAAAAACTGAAGATATAGCAGAATTAGCCAAAACTGCAGAGAAAGAGGCAAACCCACTTTATCCTGTTCCGGTTTTGTATACTGCTAAAGAGTTAGAAAAAATTTATTACGAGGTTTGTAATGGTTAATGAATTTGAGAATGTTGATACATTATCTATATTAGAAAAACTTAATAGAGCCAAAGAGTATCAAAAAAACAAAATGCTTTTTGATTGGAAAAAAAGAAAAGAAATTTTAAAAAAATTGTATGATAACATAATCAAAATGCAGGATGAAATTTTTGAAGCATTAAAAAAGGACTTAAATAAGAGTGAAGTAGAAAGTTATATGAGTGAAGTAGGACTGGTGCTTAATGAAATAACTTTTATGATAAAACACCTAAAAAAATTTACAAAAACCAAAAAAGTACGAACCTCTTTATCTCAATTCCACGCTAGAAGTTATCAAATACCTTGCCCGTATGGAGTAGTTTTGGTAATAAGCCCTTGGAATTATCCCTTTATGCTTGCAATAGAACCAATAGTTGACGCAGTTGCATCAGGCAATAGTGTTATACTTAAGCCAAGCGAGTTTTCGCCAAATACAAGTCAAGTTGTAGAAGAATTAATTAATATTACATTTCCACAAGGCTTAGTAGAAGTAGTGCAAGGCGAGAAAGAAGAAGCGACATTTTTATTAGACCAAGATTTTGATTATATTTTCTTTACAGGTAGTACTCGTGTTGGTAAAATTGTTATGCAAAAAGCGGCAGAAAACTTTACGCCTGTAACTTTAGAATTAGGGGGAAAATGTCCGTGTATAGTAGATAAGAATGCAGACATAGATTTGTCTGCTAGAAGAATTGTGTTTGGTAAATTTTTGAATTGTGGTCAAACGTGCGTTGCACCAGATTATGTGTATTGTCATAAGGATATTAAAACTAAATTAATTGATGCAATAGAACGGGAAATTGTACTACAATATGGAATTTCACCAATAGAAAATGAAAATTACCCAAAACTTATAAACTTAAAACAATTTAATGTTATGTGTAGTTTTATAACAAAAGACAATTTAATCTTTGGTGGAAAAAATAATGTCGATAATTTAAAAATCGAACCTACATTAGTTTCATCTACTTTTGAAGACGAAGTGATGCAAGATGAAATTTTTGGTCCAATTTTACCTATTGTAGAGTATGAAAATTTAGATGAAGCGATAGACAATATTAGAAATTATCCTAAGCCACTTGCATTGTATATTTTTTCAAAATCAAAAGACGTTCAAAATAAAATTTTAAAGTATTGTGATTTTGGTGGAGGGTGTGTCAATGATACAATTATCCACATAGCAGGTTCGGAACTTGGCTTTGGGGGATTAAAAGAGTCTGGAATGGGTGCATATCACGGTAAAGTCGGGTTTGATACTTTCACTCACTACAAAAGTATTGTAGATAAGAAATGTTGGATTGACCTGCCTATGCGATATCAACCTTATACTAAATTAAAATATAAAATTATAAGAAAATTTTTAAAATAATAATGGAGTTTAGAATGACAAAAACTATAGGGATTATAAATGTGATTTTGCTAATTGCATTGGTAGTATTAGATGTTAACTTAATTATATTTGACGGCATAATTTTGAAGTCTATAACAAGTGCTGTATTTGTAATAATCGGTATTATAAATTTTATTTATGCGATGCGACAAAACGTTAAGTTAAATTATCCTATAATAATGATGATAGGATTAATATTTGCTATGCTTGGAGATATAATTTTAGAGATAAATTTTATAATAGGGGCAATTCTTTTTGCCATAGGGCATATTTGTTTTTTTGTAGCGTATTGTAGCGTGATTAAATTTAGTTATAAAGATATTTTGTATGGATTGTGTATATTTGTGCCTTCATTACTAATTATAGTGTTAGTGCCTATCTTTGATTATAATGGGTTAACAATGGAAATATTAGTTATAGTGTACGCCTTAATAATATCTTTAATGGTGGGTAAGGCTGTATCGAATGTGGTACAAAATTCAAATTTGTTAACTATAGTCGCATTAATTGGCAGTATACTGTTCTTTTTGAGTGATTTAATGCTACTTTTAAATAAATTTGCTGGTTTACCTGTTGTAGGAGTTTTATGTTTAGCATTGTATTATCCTGCTGAGTTTTTGTTAGCATTTTCGATATTTATTTATGTTATTGTTGATTTGCTGTTATCAAAAAATATTAATGAAAAAAAATATAATTAACCTATTTAACTTTCATTGTATGAAGGTATCAATTACGCTTCATTATATGAAAGTTTTTTTCAATTTAATTTATTTAATGAGTGTTGTTTTGATGTAATTATATTTGTAAATTTAAAATAATAAAATAATAATGTTTGTAAATTTATAGGTTTTGTGTCATAATAGAGTTATGAAAAACATTTTGATTACAGGGGCAGGCAATGGTATGGGTAAAGCGACTGCCGAATATTTGGCGAACAAAGGGTATATAGTCTTTGCAATGGATATTGTCAAAATTGAACCTAGTGAGAACATAATTCCAATTCAAGTAGACGTTACTAAAAATGATAGCGTTTTAAATGCTTATAATGAAGTATGTAAATACGCAAATACGCTTGATGCTATTGTGCATTTTGCAGGCATTTATATTATGAATTCGCTTGTAGAAATCGATGAAAAAGATTTTACAAAGATATTTGATATAAATGTTTTTGGAGTGTATAGAATAAATAAAGTTTTTTTGCCGTTATTATTAGAGAAAGAAGGGCGAATAATCATAACTTCGAGTGAATTAGCACCATTAGACCCATTGCCATTTACAGGACTTTATGCGATAACTAAATCGACAATAGAAAAGTATGCTTTTTCTCTAAGAATGGAATTGAATTTACTTAATATAAAAGTAAGTGTGTTGCGAACAGGTGCAGTTAATACAAATATGCTTTCGGCGTCAACGCGGTCATTAGAAAAAATGTGCAATACAACTAAGTTATATAAATACAATAGCAATAAATTTAAAGATATTGTAAATAGTGTAGAATCAAAGAAAATAGAACCAATAAAAATAGCGAAATTAATTGATAAAATTATACTAGTCAAAAAGCCAAAGTTTGTATATAAAATAAACGCGAATAAATACCTTAAACTTTTAAACGCATTACCGGACCGAATACAAGTTGCCATAATAAAAAAAATATTAACTAAAAGGTAAAATATACTTTAAAACTGCTTACTTATTAGAATTATTTATGAATTATGTAGGCATAAATAAAATGATATTTAATGTCGCAAAATAAGGATAAGCAATGTAAGATAATTTCACTAGATACTAGAATGACTCAGGCTCTAATTAAATTAGAAGAAAGAGAATTATAAAATAGAGTGAACAAATAAATTTCAATTTGGTGTAAATTATTTAAAAATTATATAATTTAAAATATTGTTTTTGAAAAAACAAATCGCTAAAACTTTCTTTTTTTAAAATTTTAGCGACTCTTGTTTGTGGGGCTAACGAGCAGATTCGAACTGCCGACCTCATCATTACCAAGTTTTGAATATTTGAAATAAGGACTTGAACTTAATATGATTAAAACCCTTATAAATAAAGAGTTTTGTTAGTTAACAAAAAACGAGAATTGTTGTCAAAAAAATTAAACACAACTCCAAAGAATGAAGAAGAATAAATGGTATAAGCAAATTCGCTTATACCTTTTTATTTTAAAAATATCTTCTTATCAAGATATCAAATTATTTCTGTGATTATTATGTCACAAATGATGAAAAGTCAAAAGGAACATTTGACTTTAAAGGACTGAATATGTTAATATAAAATCAACAAAGGGGGATTTATGAAATTTTTAGGTTGGTTATTTAGTATTCCTAGTCGGCATTATAGAGATATGCGAAGATATGAAAGAGGGGGTGTTGGTGCAAGAATTTTTGCAATCATCCTTTCAATGCTTTTT
>CASDSK010000004.1 GCA_949283525.1 uncultured Eubacteriales bacterium | reverse complement strand
AATTTTGCAGATAATGGTAGTGGGCAATATGTTGCAACAATATATGTTTGCTCTGAGGGTGCAACACAAGAAACCCTAATGTATGTTCCGGTTACATTTATATTGGTTGGTTAAAAACTAAATAAATAAAAAATTAAAAGTCAATCTATGATAGATTGACTTTTTTACTTGTGGGGCTAACGAGCAGATTCGAACTGCCGACCTCATCATTACCAATGATGTGCGCTACCTGCTGCGCCACGTTAGCATAAGTAATTTTTATTAAATTTTAGTGTGATTTTTGAAGTGCAAAATTTGGCTATTTTAAAATTACCAACATTGTGTTAGTTACTCCACGTTAAAATTTATTATATTATTTTATGTTTTTAACAACTAAATATAGCATATTATTTTTTGTTTGTCAAATTTTTGTTCTTGAGTTTTTATTATATTTTATTATTTTGTATTTTTTAATACTTATATTTTTTGTGTTTCCATTTTCACACATTAATTATTTAGCTTAGTTTGATATTTTAGTATTATATTTTACTTTAACCTGGGTTTTTAATAAAAAAAAAATTACAATGAGTTATTATATGTTTTTAATTTATTTGTTGTTTTTTTTGACTGTAAATATAAAAATAATTCTATGTATAAATATTTATTTCTATTGAACCATTATTAAAATTTTATTTTATTATAACATTATAATTAGAAATTTTATTTGGATGTTATAAAATTTTGTGTTTGTTATTATGATTTATATATATATATGGGACTAGTAAATTTTTTAAAATATTTTCGAAAGAAAAATTTATTAATGAAGTTAACGCATTTAATTTAAAGATAAAGTATACAATACATTTTTTTAATAATTTAAAATTAGATTATAGTAATTTAAATAAGTTAAAGTTCATAATAAATTTTCTTTCAAGTTATTTGCATTTAATTTCAGTATTACATTTATCTATAATATTATCAAGATTTATTTCTATTTTGCCTCGTATTATTTCTAGTATTTCTATTTGTTTATAATTTTCAAATAATTTTTTGACTATTACTAATGAACAATCATTTGCAAATTTTAAATTTTTAAAATTTTTTATTAATTCTTCTACGTTATAACATACATAATTAATATCTTTATTTTTTTTATTTGACAAATAATTTGCTAAACCTTCTTTGATAATAACATTGACGTTATCATAGTTATTGATAAATTTTTTACCGTAAAGATACACAATTTCGTGAGAAATAATTTTACTATATTCTTGAACAGAAAATTTGTTTTGGTATTTTATATTATTGTATAAATCAAAAGTTTGTGCGAAGATTATATTTTTTGTGTAATCTATAAATGTAAAATTTTTGTTATCGATATCTATGGTATTTGTTAATTTAACAATTTCATCTATGTTGTCATAAAGTAGTATTTTATAATTTAATTCTTTTGAATTATTAAAAAACTTTTTGATAATTTTATTTTGTTTAAGAATGTGTTTAAAAATTTTTTTAATGTTTTTTTTATTTGAAGATATTAAAGATATTTCATTATTTTTTATCGTATATTTATCATTTTTTTGAATAGGTTTGATAAATAAATATTTTATAGACATACCAAGATAATAGAATTGATATTTTAGTAAAACTAAGTCGTTTTTAAAATGTTTATAATCAAAAATTAGAGAAATCAAAAGACAAAGAGGTGTAATATAAACGAATGCAGGAACGATTAGCCAAAACCAAGGCCAATATTTTTCTTGGCCGGCATATTCGCCAAAAGGAATAGTTTTAAATAGTGGGGGACAAAGTGCAGTTAAGATTATTTCAAAAGCATTACCTTCGGGCCCCCAAATTAATGATGAATTTTTGTACGGGATGTCAAAAATGTTATCACCTCGCATACCTATAAAACCTAATTCGCTTTGTAAAATTTGGTTTATCATTATAAAAAGCATTACCCCTAAGAAAAACATAGGTACAAAAATTGTTCTACGATAATCTAATTTATGGAGTTTAAGCAAGACCATTAATAGTGGGACTTGCCATAAAATGTTATGATGAATATAAAATCTAATAATGTCTAACCATTCTGCTGATTGTTCTACTTTAAGCATAGGCTCCATTGGATACAATATAGAAATAATACCACTTATTAGCCCAATATAAAACATATAATCTTTAAGACATTTATTTTTTGTTAAAAAAATAAATGGAAATAATAAAATGTTTGCACCACAAATATTGACAAACCAAGCATCTCTTAATAGCCGGTCGGTGTCAGTTGAATATGGTGGAATGAAAAACTTTAAAAAGTGTAGTAGCAGTCCAAAAAATAATATTGAACTAAGTACTATGTATATAGTTTTTTTCTTTTTATTTTTTAGAATAAAATATAAACCTAAAAAAATGCCAATTGAAATTAAAATTGATACAAAGTACCAAATATTAAACATTTGTATTTCCATATTTTCCTCACGATTAGTATATAACAAATATAAAATAAAATCAATAAAAATTAAAATATCACAAAATAATTGATTTTTTTCAGAATTTTACTTATAATAACATTATGGAGTTAATATGAGTTTTAAAGAATGGATATTTTCGTCTTACCCTAATCCTTCAATAAATGGGCAATGGGGATTATTGCATATATTGGTATTAGTTTTTTGTATTGTAAGTATTATAGCGTTAAGCTTAATTTTTAGAAGAAAAAGTGAAAGGGCTAAAAGAATAGTTATTTTTGTATTAGTAGGTTTAATTTTATTATTCGAGATAACGAGAAGAGTAGTAAATTTAGTTAAGGCGGACAGTTATACATTAAATTCAGTATTGTATTTGTTATTACCAAGACCTTGGTGTGCTATAGCGTGTTGGACTTTAATTATAGGTGTATTTATTAATAGAAAATTTTTTTATAATTTTGCGAGTATGACTGCGCTATTGTGTGCATTGATATTCTTTGCGTATCCGAGTGTAGGATTTAATAATGAATATATATTATTTGAAAATTTGTATAGCATTGCAACACATTCATTATTATTAGTTACTTCAATAGTTTTAATAACACTAAATTTTACCAAATTTGAATACAAGACCATTTGGAAAGAGGTCATATGCTATGTTGTTGTGTTAATATATGTATTTTTGGAAATATATGTACTTAAGATTGAGAGCGACCCAATGTACTTTTTGAGTGGCAATGAAGTAATGGAAATTTTGGGTGTTAAATATGGTTTGTATTTAGTGCTATATATTATATTTAATTTTGTTTATTTTAATCTTTTTTATCTAATAGGCGATAGAAAAAATATTTTCAAAAAAAGAATAAATAATTAAACTAATATTAAAAGCAAAAGAGTTTAACAACTATAGTTATAAACTCTTTTTTCATAAATAGGTATTTGTTTATTAATTAAATCATTTACTTTGTGAGGTTTTTTTATAATATCTCTAATTTTATCGTGAAAAAATTAAAAATAGTTATTTTTTGACTTTCTAGATAATTAAATACTTGTTTTGCAAAAACTTTGTTGTCTTTATATAGTTAATTATAAATGTATCACTCTCAAATTTCTTAATATCTCCTTAAATTTATTTTAACATAATTTTTTTATAAAAATATATGCAAAAAATTTAGTCAATTTATTTACTTATATATTATATCATAACTAAAACCAAAGTAACAATTTTTTGTAAACAATTTGTACAGGGTTAAATTTATTTGACTAAAAAATTATTAATTTATATAATTATAATGAATAAACTTACAAATTAAATTTTATGAATTTATAATTTTATTTGTTTATTTAAGGAGATGAAAATGAAAACATTAGTAGCATATTTTAGTGCCACAGGCACGACAAAAAATGTAGCGTATAATCTTTCTAAAAGTATAAATGCTGATTTATTTGAAATCGTACCTAAAGACAAATACACTAGCGAAGATTTAGACTGGACTAATAAAAATAGCCGTTCATCAAAAGAAATGGGCGATTTAACTTCAAGACCTGCAATAGCAAATAAATTACTCAATATAAATGACTATGATACAGTATTTTTAGGGTTTCCTATTTGGTGGTATGTAGCACCTACAATTATAAATACATTTTTAGAGCAATATGATTGGGAGGGCAAAACTATAATACCATTTGCTACTTCTGGTGGTTCAGGTATGGGCAATACTAATCAAAATCTTAAAAACTCTTGTAAGGGTGCTAATTTAGTGGAAGGTAGAAGATTTGTTGTAGGAGTAAGCATTAATGAACTAAAAGAATGGGCAAATAAATTTTAATTATATAATTTTGAAATGAAATTATATAAAATAAGATAAAATTGCATAAAAAACAAAAAGCAATATGTACACATTAAACACATTGCTTTTAAAATATTATACTTTATTAATTAACTAATATATTAAAGAACTCTTGAATTCACGTTAAACATTTTTTTGTGATTTTCGACATCTTTATGTGAAGCAAGTTTAACATTGTTATCTTTAAAAAGTGAGTCAATATCATTCATAATAGAAATAAGTTCAATTATTTCAGGAGATTGAACACTTGAAGTTGATGAGTCAAAACAATTAATAAAAGCTTTAATCTCCAACAAAGTGACTACATCTCCCGCACTATATTTCCCCCACTGTTTTTAGTAAACATAAAAAGATAGTTGTTCTTGACTCATTGTTTTATACATATTATAATTTTCTTTTAATTTTGGTATTAAATAAGGGGAAATAGAATCAATAATTATTTTTTTTGCATCAAATATTTTTTGATTTGCGTCATTAACAAAAATTTTTAATTCCATTATTTTTTGTTTGTTTAATAATGGATTTTTTTCTAAAGAGTATAAATATGTTAAATTATTTAATTTGTTTTGTGCTTTTATAATATTTTCATAATATCTATAAGAATATTCATTACATTCTGTAGGAAATTGGTCAATATTATTTTGGATATCTTTGTACATAGAGTCAAGAACTGCATCTACTGTAGTATTTTCTATTGTGGTGTATGTTGAGATTATCTCAATAATATTCAAAATTTGCTCTCTTTGTTTAGGATTTTCAGTCGCTTGAATGGTAAGTATAGAAATTGCTATATTTATTTGCATAATTTTCTCCTTATAATTGTTTATTTAAAAACACATATTTGTTTAATATGTGTTTTAAATTTACACAATAGTATCATAAATTATGTCAATTGTCAATATTTTGTATTTCATTAATTATTAACAAGTTGTGAATATAGATTACAATATCTAAAACTTTAATATAAATTAAATTTTGTGAAAATACATTTGTTTTTCTATTTCGTCAATAATTTTGGCCATAGTTTGTACAACTAAAACAGGGTCAATACCAGAAGCCGTTTCGCCTGATAACATTGTGGCGTTAGTTTCTTCATAGATAGCAGTAGCGACGTCACTAACTTCTGCACGAGTAGGGCGAGTGGAGTTCGTCATACTTTCTAGCATTTCGGTTGCCACTATACAAAATTTTCTTTTGACATTACACAATGATATTAGTCTTTTTTGAATAGGTGGTATTTTCTCGAGTGGTATTTCCACACCTAAATCACCTCTAGCGACCATTAATCCATCGCAAACATCCAAAATTTCTTCTGCGTTTTCTACTCCTTTAGCGTTTTCAATTTTGGCTATAATTTTAATATTATCTGCACCGTTACTTTTTAGAAATTCTTTAACATCCAAAACATTCTGCTTGTCACTCACAAAAGATAAGGCAAGGTAATCTGCTTTGTTTTGGATAGCAAATTGTATATCCAATTTATCTATTTCGGATAGATATGGTATGCTTGGAACTAAATTAGGAACATTAATACTTTTGTTATTAGATAATTTACCACCAAATATGACTTTGCAAAAAATGTCTACATCTGTTAAATCTACTACTTGCAGAACAATCATACCATTATTTGCATAAATTTTATCTCCAACTTTAACTTCATTAATTAGTGCTTTATATTTTAAGCCTACTTTTTTTTGATTGCCGACAATGTCATTTATAGTTAAAACAAAAGTATCGCCTTCGTGAAGTTCAATAAAACCGTTTTCAAAAGTGCTAATTCTCATCTCTGGGCCTTTTGTGTCTACCAAAAGTTGTAAAGACTGTTGTTCACGCAAAGTTTGTAATTTATTAGCCATTTGTTGATGTGATTGTATAGTGCCGTGGCTCATATTTAGTCTAGCGATATTCATACCACTTTCATACATTTGATTCAATATTTCAATGTCATCACAGGCAGGGCCTAGTGTGCAAATAATTTTTGTCATTCTTCTCATAATACAAGTATTATACAATATTATAAAAAAAATACCAAATAAATCGGTATTATTTTGTATTAAGAAATATAAGCAAAAAAATCTTTGTTGCTAGCGAAGAAAACGGTTCTTTCTTCATCAGTTTGTCCCCCGTGTGCTAATCCAAGTGCACCGTGGTCAACAGCCAATATTATTAACCAGTCTTCGCTTTCGTAAGTTGGTCTAGAGTAAATAGACTGCAATAATTGGTATGCCATATTGTCGGCTTCAAGTACGGTATTGACGTACTCTTTAGAATTATTACCAAACCCAAATTTATGTCCTATAGCATCACTATCTTTATAAATAGCGAAAATAAAATCTCGTTCTAGTGGATTGCCTACTTCTACGCAATCTAACAAGTATTCTTGCATTTGTTCATCATTGTTAACATAGTGTATTTTCATATCTAAATTATTATTTTCTGCATACTCTAAATCGACATTAAATGCCTTATCAATATGTGAACGGTAGGAAACAGTAAATAATGAACGCATATTGTAGTTTTCACTTGCAATTAACATTGAACTTTTGACTTCTGCTTTTTTGTAATCGCCATTGCTTTGAACACCATTAATATTTCCCCAAGTGCCTGTTGCTAGAGCAGTCCAGCCAGACGCAGTGGAAGTATTTTGTTGTGTAGGTGTGCCTTTTTCTCCACCAGCGTATGCTAAATATAAATATCCATTATTTTTGATATGCGCAAAAGCAGAGTTGTCTAAATCGCTTGTAAGCGAGTTGGCACCATTGTCGTCTTTAAGTATATTTAATAGTACGTCAGCACGAAGTGCATCAAATCCTAGAAATGCCACTTTTTTTTGTTTGGTAGACGGCGTTTTCAAAAATGACTGAACCATTTGACCTATCTGTGGTTGAGGAATCATTGTATCTTTGTCGTTAAGCCAAAACGAATAATCATTGACTAAACTTAAGTATTTACTGTTGGCTGGTGGAAAGATATAAAAAAATAATCCACACGAAAGTACTATTGCAACTGTCAAAATACTTATAATTAAAGAATTTATTTTTTTCATAGTTTTATCACCTAACATACATTATACCATATTAGATAAAAAAAGAAAATTAATGAGATATTAACAAATTGTTAATTTTTATCATATTTTGAAATGGAGGTCATAAATGTTAATTTTTGAAGACTACAATTGTTGTTGTAATTGTAGAAATCATACAATTACAAGAATAACAAAAGGTGCAACAGGAGCAACGGGTACAACAGGAGCGACGGGAGTCACCGGCACAGCAGGCGCAACACCAAGAATAGGAGCAAATGGTAATTGGTTTATAAATGATGTAGATAAGGGCTTGTTTTTTCGTGTGTGCTTGTTAGGGATAATTAAGCGACATCATTTGTTTAAGACAAGCGCACGCTAGAATTTCAATTTAATTAAAAACTATAAAATAATGTTATTGGTAAATAATAATTGTGTAGCGTCATTATAACATATTTTTGTTGAATTGTGTTCAATTTTTGCCAATGACAGTTATCGGGTAAAAGGATTTTATAAATTACAATAGATGTATTGGAGGAATTATGAAAAAGAACATTACATCTAAAAGACAATTTTTAATTGATAGATTAGGTTATTTAAGAACAAGAGCAAATTTATCAGCAAGAGAGCTTTCTTTAAGATTAGATAAATCTATTGCTTATATTGCTAAATTTGATAATGGAGATTTTAGTATTCCAGCAGAAATGTTATTAGAAGCTATTGAAATTTGCGAAAGTACGCCAGAAGAATTTTTCTGGGAAGATATTGCAAAATATAAAGAACAAAAAGAACTTTTAACTGCTTTTGACAAATTGTCAGATGAAAGTAAAGCAACAATAAAAAATCTCATAAAAAATATGAAATAAGGTTGTTATTAAGTTAATTTATTTTTATTTATAATCATAGGATTGATAATACAAATTTTACACCTTTTCTTTTTAGTATAAAGCAATGTATTTCTAATTCCACTAGGGGTACCATTGTAATAGGCAATAACAAATTAGAATTATCAATTATAAATTTGTTTCTATTATTCATACAAGTAGGAGTATAATTAGAATTTAAAATTATAGTGTCATCACATTTTTTTAATATTATTATATCAATTTTGTTAATTTATATGCCATTTTAATTCTTGTCTTAAACAAGGCACAACAGTAATTATTTTTATGTTGTGTTTTTTTGTATAAAATAAAAAAATATGCAAACTTATAAAATGTTTGGAATGAATTTATGTATATGCTATAATTGTGTATAAATATTGTGGAGGATAGTTATGACAAGTAATATAAAAAGAATTTGGGCAAGGCAAATTTTCGATTCAAGGGGTACACCTACACTAGAGGTAGATGTAAATTTAGAAAATGGTGCATTTGGAAGGGCAAGCGTACCAAGTGGTGCAAGTACCGGAGCATTTGAAGCCGTAGAGTTAAGGGATAACGATATTCGTTTATATGGTGGCAAAAGCGTTTTTAAAGCAATTAGCAATGTAAATAACGAGATTGCAACAAAATTAATTGGTATGGATGCAACTAATCAAAAAGAAATAGATAAATTATTAATAGAACTAGATGGCACAGAAAATAAATCAAGGTTAGGTGCTAATGCAACTTTAGGTGTATCATTGGCTTGTGCTAAGGCAAGTGCTAATTATTTTAATTTGCCATTTTATAAGTATTTGGGTAAAGGCACTACACTACCAACACCGATGATGAATATATTAAATGGTGGTAAACACGCAGACAATTCTGTTAATATTCAAGAATTTATGATAGTACCTATTGGCGCAAAAAGTTTTGAAGAAGCAATGCAATTTTGTACAGACATTTATAGGAATTTGAAGGCGATACTCAAAGAAAAGAATTTATTAACAAGTGTTGGAGATGAAGGTGGGTTTGCTCCTAATCTAACCAATGATGAAGAAGCCATACAATTATTAGTGGAAGCGATAGAACGAGCAAATTTAAGACTCTATAATGATGTAGGCATAGCACTAGATGTGGCTAGTACTGAAATGTTTAATTATGCTAAAGAAATTGGTAAAGAAAATTGTTATTATTTTTGGAAAACAGGACAAATATTTGGAAGTGAAGAACTTATAAGATATTATGAAAGGTTAGTGAACTCATATCCCCTTATTTCTATAGAAGACGGGGCAGGTGAAGAAGACTATGATACTTGGAGAGCATTAACTCAAGCATTAGGGGATAAAGTGCAACTTGTTGGGGACGATTTGTTTGTTACAAACAAAAAGCGTATTCAAATGGGCATAGAAAATAAAATTGCCAATTCTGTACTTATTAAACCTAATCAAATAGGTACATTAACAGAGACCATTGAAGCGATTGAATTATCAAAAAAAGCAGGCTACAAAACTGTTATATCTCATAGAAGTGGAGAAACGGAAGATGTAAGTATAGCCGATATGGCTGTAGGGCTTGATTTAGGGCAAATAAAAACGGGGGCACCATCTAGAAGTGAAAGAGTGGCTAAATATAATCAATTATTAAGAATAGAAGAAGAATTAAAAGGATAAATTATGTTAAGAGTTTTTGGAAAAACAACAAACAACGACAAAATTATTAGTGAACAAGAATTTTATTTAGAAGATATTACTGAAGATAATTTTTTTAATATTATATCAATGATATGTGAAAAAATGAATTTGGCTACACCGATAATTTTAGACAAACATTATAAGCAGTTTGTACAATTTAATCGTGTTATTTTTTTACAAAGCGAATTTTTGGAAGAAGTTGATTTTAGGTATTTTATTGTGGAAATTGAAAAGGACGAAGAGAAAAACAATTTTTTTGAATAATAATTAGCGATGTTGTCTACAATCATAATGGGTGCAATATGATTAGTAGAAATAATAATTTGTCTATAGAACAAATAAAACAAGAGATAGAGAAATTGAAAGGACAGCGTATCAATATGTCTGTCAACCAAGGTAGAAAAAAATATGTTAATTTTGAAGGTGTCATACAAGATACGTATACATCTATATTTGTTGTTAAATTAATTGGAACGAAAAAAACAATTAATGGAAATGATAGTGATAAAAATGAAGTTTTGAATAAATTTAAGGAAGTACTGAAGCGTAAAACAAACAAAAAGAACGAAATAAATTTAAGTGAAATAGATGAAGAAATGACTCGTAATGAATTTCAAAAAATAGATATTGATTATGACTATCCACCAATAATTGAAAATCCACAAAATAGACCTTTAGATTTAAGAACATATAGTTATATAGATATACTTTGTGGAAATGTGGATATTGATGGTTTTATGTCAAAATAAAAAATACTAACTTATGGTTAGTATTTTTTTTTGTGAGATAATAATTATTAGTAAGTCATTTTGTAACTGCCAAAAAATAAAACAATGTGCTTTAAATTAATTTTATAATTTGGAAATCCAAAAGACAAAGTAATTTTTTATATTTGTCATAAAGTTAATTATTCCAACATATTGTATATAAATACGGAGGAGCGAAATGGCAAACAAACCAAACATAAATACAATACAAGCCTTAAATGGTATGAACACGATAAAAAAACAAAAACAAATAGAATGTACTACATTAGCAAACAATTCCAAAAATGTTCTATCTGTTACTGCTACACCTGTACTAGATAAATGTGATAGAGAAGGAAAGTTTATAAGAATGGAAGGTGTAGTGTATGTTAAAATACTATATGAAGATAATGACGGAAACAATTGTGTTATAGACAATAAATGTAATTTTGGCGAAATAATTGATACGGGTGATGAAAATAAAGATTTCACTTGTTTAGGCGACGTAAATTTATGTGATTTAGAGTTTTCATTATCAAATACTGATGAAATCAAATGCAATGCAGTTTTAAATTTTGAAATTTGCGTTTTCAAAGAAAATCAAGCCAATATTGTAGAATGTAATGACGAAGATTTTTGTATTTTACCTAATGAAGTCAAAATTTCCACTTGTGTTATAAATGGTAGAGAGCAGTTTGCACAAAGTTATGAGGTAGACTTAGGAAAGAACGTAGTTAGAGTATTAGACTGTTATGCTAATTTAATACAAAACAAAATAACAATGGAGAATGGCAATTTAGTGCTAGATTGCACAATTAATAATACTATTGTATATGAAGTTGGGGATGAGGAGATAAATATAAATAGTTGTGTCAAAACTTTTGATTTTAAACAATCTATAGCAGTAGAAAACTGTGAAGAAGAGTGCAAAGCGTTAGCCAAAGTTAATAATTTAGCCGATAAATTACAAGTAATATGTGAAGATGTAGACGGAAGTATGCTAGCACACATAGATTATCAAATATTGGCACAATATATAGTTATAGCCGAGAAATCAGTGCAAAGTGTTTTTGATGCGTACAGTCTTACTAATGAAATATCTCTCAAAAACTCTAATCAAGGAGTATTAAATATATTAAACGAAGTGTTTGCTAAAGAAAAAATTGATACAAACCTTGTATTAGATAAAGAAAATAAAACTGTTGAAAAAATATATTCTTATTCGTGTAATTCAATAGATTTAACAAAATTAATTACAGAACAAGATAGCGTGGTAGTGGAAGGCGTAGCGTACTGTAATATCGTGTATGAAAACTTTGATAGAGAAACAGAACAAAAGGGGACTTCATCTGTTGTCGCTGAAATACCTTTCTCAACAAAAGTACAAATGGAAGGGATAAAGGAAGATGATATTATTGTAGGCAAAGCATTTGCTGATACTATAGATGTTAGGATTAAACGCTCTCAAGAATTAGATATATTGGCAGATATAAAACTTAATATTACAGCAATGCGAAATGAAAATATAAATTTGGTAAGTGATATAGAAATAGGAGAACCAAAATTAGTAAATGAATGTGCTTTAAGTGTATTTGTTGTGCAACAAGGTAAAACTTATTGGGATATTGCTAAACAATTATCAATTAATGTTGAAGAATTACAAAAACAAAATGCTGATTTAGTTCTTCCAAGTGAAAATGTTGAAAAAGTAGTTTATTATAAACAATTAGTATAAATATACCCCTATGACCATTTTGTCATAGGGGTATTATATTGGATTAAATCTATATTTATAAATTTATAATTATTAACACAAGTTAGTAAATTGTGGATAATTTATTTATTTTAATCATAATAAAAAAGTAAAACAATTAAAATATTTAATTAATTAAGTCCAAAATGACTTCTCGTGCTAATAAAATTCCTGCTACAGAAGGAACAAAAGCGTTACTAGAGATTGTCGTATTTGTTGTGTCAATAGGTTTTTCAGTAGAAAACAAACATTTAACTTCTTCAATATTAGCGTTTTTGAGTTTTTTTCTCATAATTTTAGCAAGTGGGCAAGCATAACTTTTGGAAATATCATCAATTTTTAAAAATAATGGGTTTAACTTATTTCCCGTACCCATACATGAAATGACTTTTACATTATTTTCTTTGCTTCTTTTAATTAATTCAAATTTGGCTTCTGTATCATCTATTGCATCAATTACATAATCAAATTCTTTGAAGTCTAAAGCGTCAGTTTGATGACAAAAGTCAATTTGATGACAATTTACTTTAATATTAGGGTTAATATCTAATAAGCGCTCTTTACAAACTTGTACTTTATCTTGATTAATTGTGCTTTGAAGTGCGAAAATTTGTCTATTTATATTTGTTAAATCAATCTTATCTTTGTCTATAACGGATAATTGACCTACTCCACTTCGTGCTAGTATCTCTGCACAAAAACTGCCTACGCCACCTAAACCAAAAAGAGCGATATGAAAGTTATTTAGTTTATTTATTGCTTCTTTGCCAACTTGCAATTCAAATCTGTTCAAAAAGTCCATTATTTTCTCCTTAAATTAAATAAATCTATTGTGTTAATAGTAGTTAACTCTGCAATATCAAATATTGGGAGATTTTTATATTCTGCTAATTTTTGTGCTACATAAATAATATTGTTAGGTGTATTATTTTTGGTTCGTCCAAAACCACTTGGCAGAGTGGATGGGGAGTCCGTTTCTAACAAAATATCACTAATTGGTATATATTCAATAGTTTTTTGCATATCCTTATGGCGTTTGTAAGTTATGTTACAGGCAAAAGAAATTTTTAGCCCTAAATCTAATATTGTTTTGGCTTTTTGTGTATCGCCTATAAATGAATGTACGACACCATTTATTAAGTATTTTTTATATAATTCACAAAATGCTTGTAAACTTTTTTCGCCTAATAAATGAATGATGACAGGCAGGTTACATAATTTAGCGATGTTTAATTGTTTATGCAGTGTGTCTAATTGTTTATCAAAGTTATTAAATCTATCATCTAATCCTATTTCACCAATAGCAACAATGTTGTTTTTGTTGCTAATTATATAATTTTCGCAAAAGTCGTCATAGTTTTCACAATATTGGGGGTGTATACCTAACGCTTTATATATGATAGTGTTTTTATTAGCGTAATTCATTGCTAAATCAAACGTACATTTATTATAAGAAGGGACAATCACACCTGAAATATTTTCTAAATTTATGTTATCTTGATTTTGAATATCAAATAAATGTGCGTGTGAGTCTATAAAATTTAGTTTATCCATAAATTAATTATAACATATTATAAATAAAATTAAAAATACAATATTTAGTTAAATATAATTTTATAGGTAAATTAAATAAATTATAACTATAAGATTTGATTATTTAATCTAATAAATTTAATAATTAAAATTTATATATATGTTGTAAATAAGAATAACTTTTAGATAATCAATTAGAATAATGCCGTATAGGTATTTAGTGTGCATAAAAAATGATGAAGAAAAATGTAAACAATATTTACTCTATATAGTTTAATAAAATAAATATGGCATATTGACTAAATTTTGAGTATGTGTTATAATGACAAAAAGGAGTTATTATGCCACAAATAAAATATCTTAAAGGCAAAAAAATATCTGCACACAAAGGTGACTTATTTGATAAATTTGAAGACAAAAGGAGTATACACAAATTAAGTGCGCAACCTGCTTTTGTGCAATTTCTTAAAGATAGGTTTTCAGAAAAAGAATTGTACTACTTACAAACTTACGAGATTAATCCAAAAAATGATGTTTTCAAGGTTAGATATGACCTTTGTACTCAAAATTTACCAAAAAATTACACACAACCACAATATAAATTTGTTTTTGATGAAAAAGATTTAAAAGCAATGATTACTTCGCCCAAAATGATAATAGCGCAAGGAGATTATAAATATTTCAAAAAAGACGAGCAAGATAAAACTTTTAGTCATAGGATTTATTTGGTAGCACCAGAACTTAAAGAGACGGGCTTACCGTATATATTTATAATTACAATGTTGGATACATTAAATGCAGAGAGCAGTGTAAGTTTGCAAGCGTTAGTTGGTGGATGTAGTGACGGAATAGTTAATCTACTTCGAATTGACTCTCCCCAAACTTATGAGACAATTATAGGCAAAAAACATATAAAATTTTGGCATATACATAAAGCACAACCTAATAAACCTAATAAGAATTTTGAAGAATTACCTTATGAAAGTGTGGATAAGAATATTTTTAATTTTCCTCAGGCAATAGATTCAATGTTTCGCATAGCACAAGTTAAGTATAAAAGTTACTTTAATGAGGTAAACATAAATAGAATTATTGACCTATATTATAAAGCAAGAAAAGAAAATGTCGTAGAAATAAATAGTAAAGAATTTATAAATGATATGTTAGGGAATAAATGTGATTGGTTAGAGAAGAAGGAACGCAATGCCGATGGCAAAATTCCAGTAGTTAATACTTTACAATTCTAATAGAAATTAAATTATTGTTTTGGCAAGGCTAATGCTTTTTATAAATATAAAAATAAACTTTTTTTTGCTATGCAAAACGTCAATGCAAAACTTAAATAATCTAAGTTATGAAGTAAGTTAACAAATTTAAAACAATATATAGCATAATTTAAGAATTACAGTTGATAAATGGTTGGAAAGAGAATAAGAGTTTAATATTTAAATAAAGTTTGTTTCTTTGCGATGTTTCTTTTTAACGAGTTTATGAGATAAATAATGTTTTATAAAATAAAAAAACTTTCGGTTAGGAAAGTTTTTTGTCGTTATGGGGTAGGGTTTAGAGTGTCAATGATTGTTTTGATTTCTTCAATTTGTTTTTGTATAGTTTGAATATTTAATTTTAGTCTTTTTTCTAATTCGCTTATAGCGTCTTTAATATTATCAATTTCTACATATAATTTATTCATTAAATTCCCTTTACTAGTATCCACAATTATATTATACCATAGATTGTCAAGTGTATTATTATTTGTTGCAAAAGTCTATAATATGTGATATACTAACAAAAAGGAGAAGTATATGGATAAGGGGATAGAAAGAGAATTGACTTTAGAGGAAGTAGGTGCTCAAGAAAATGCTAATGCTTCTCAAAATAATAAATATGAATACAAAAGAGAAGATAGCGAAAATGGGTTTATAACCGACACTAATGATATTGAAGAATTTATTAGACAACAAAAGATTGATATATACAAAAATACTTTATTAGGTGATTATTCTGCGACAGGCGAATATTATTTGTCTGACGAGATTACCAATGAGTTGGTAAGGGCACATAAAGTTGTTACAAAACAATATGAGAATTACATTTTTGCACAAAGCATAAAACCTATTGGCGAGTTTGGGGTGGCTAAATTTTTTGTAACAGTATCAAAACTAGATGATAGTTTAATCGCAACATTGACTTTTGTAGAGCCAATCTACAAACAAAACAATTTATTAACCAATACGCAAGCCCTACAAATTGCTTCTTTTGCTGACAAGGGTGGCGAAAAGTTCTATTATGATATGAAAAAAGAGTTTAATATCGTAGATGATGATTTTGTAGTGCCTAATGACGAGGATAATTTTGAAAATGCTTTGAAGCGAAAAAAATATAGGGAAAAAGTTTGGGCACAATCACAAAGAGAGATAAACGAAGCAGAAAAGACATTGTTTGAAAAACGCATTAAAGTTCTAGATAAACTTAACAACGGAAAAAATAAATACGCCAAAGAATTGCGTGAACTATTGGATGCTGAGTTAGTCAATAAAGGCAAACTTTTTGAAAATGACCCTAATGAATATTTGCACCTTAATGATATGTTTAACTCTTGTATGGAAATGTTACAAGGTAAATATCCTGAAGACGAAAAAGTATTTAATCAACTAGTAAATAATGCTTCGAAGACGGCAAGTTTATTTCAAGAACAAGCGTTCAATAAAGCAAAAGTAGCGCTTGCAAATGAAGCAAGCAAGAGTGTCCCAAGTTTTGGTGCAAATAACAAATTTAATGAAAAAACAAAAAGTGATAATGACAATACTAAAGAGCAAATTATTAAAAATAAAACAAAAAGTGGCTTTAGAGAAAGATTAAAAGACATTTCTTTAGAGCAAGAAGGTAAACAAGTTAATTATGGTGAGACAATTAATGATGTTGTTTATTCAACTAGTATAAGCACAACAAAAAAATCCCCAACAAAAGACGATTATGGGATGGAGATGTAATAAAAACTGTAATTTTTAGTATTACTATACATAAAACTACAGTTTTTTGTATATAGTTAAAAAAAATAAATAAATTAAAATCTAAATAATAAGGGATGAATAAATATGAAAGAAAAATTTTATAAAATTAAACAACTAAAATCTATCATTGATAGGGTGTGTGTAGGTAGTACAACAACGTGGACAGATAGAATTTTATTGAAAGCGATTAAAGATGACGAATATTACGATTTGTGCATAAAAATTTTTGGGAATTTAATGGATATGTCATCAAAAGAAATTGATAGTTGTTTTGAATACCTAAATTCATTGGCAATTCAAACAGTAGAAAATTATAATGATGATATTACATTAGAACAAAAATATGAAACAATTTTAAATATTGAAAGTTATTTTGGGATAATAGAACAAATAGATGAAATGTCTACATTAAGTGAAAATTTATACAAAAATATAGTAAATAAAATAGGTTATGACAATTTTAGAAAAATAGAGCAAGATAACCCTAGCGAATTAACAAATTTGAGTGTAAATAAAGGAATTCAATATGAAGATGAAGAAATTAACAAATATTTAGTTCTCAAAAAGTGGCAAGATAAACAAAATGTTTTCTTTGAAGAAAAAGTATTAAATAAAATAGATGTAGATAAAATTGAGTATGAAATTAGTAAATTACTACAAAAGATTAAGGTTAAATCTACAATGCGAAGAAAATACGAGTTTTATCAACTTTTGCACCAATTACCAATCGAAATTGAGAAATTAAGCGAATTGTATGTATTAAATATTTTACAAGATTTTAAAGATTTAATTGGTGGTAAAGCGTATGGCTTGGCTATATTAAATTGTTTTACAGAAATTCCTGAAAGTTTTGTGTTGCCTTATTGTGCTAGAGAAGAAAAAGAATGCGTTTTAGATAAGATTTGTGAAAACAAAACCTATGCTGTTAGAAGTTCTGCCAACTGTGAAGATAATGAAAAACATTCTTTTGCTGGAATGTTTGATTCTTACTTAAATGTCAAAAAAGAAGAAGTTTTAAATAAAATTGACTTAGTTTTTGATAGTGTTAACAATTTAAAGGTAAAAAATTATATTGAAATTAATAATTTGCAAGAACCAAAGATGAATGTAATTATACAAGAATTTATTTCGCCTGATTTTGCTGGCGTTTGGATGTCAAATGATATAGAGTCAGGAATATATGAATTAGTACAAGGAGTTGGAGATAACTTAGTGAGTGGTAAGGTAACTCCAACAATACATAATTTTGATAAAAATGATGTAATTGCATCACAATTAGTAAATTTACAAAAAGATATAGAAAGTAAATGCGATTTTGAATTTTGTTTAAAAAACGATAAATTATATTTATTGCAATGTAGACCTATTACAACAAATATCAAAAAAGAAATTGTACAAAATGACGGCGTTGGTGCTAGTTTTGGTGAGTGTGAAGCAGAAGTTTGCTTTTTGGAAGATTACAACGATTGCGACAAATTTAAAGAAGGTGCTATATTAGTTACATATGCCACTGACCCTAATTGGCTTCCGGCAATTGTCAAGTCAAAAGGTATAGTAACTTTATATGGTGGCTATCTGTGTCATACAGCAATAATATCTAGAGAACTAAACATACCGTGCGTGGTGGGAGCATCTTTTGAATTGTTTGAAAAAGTAAGGAAAGCAAAAAGAATAAAAATAAATGGATTTGATGGTAAAATAGAAATTTTGGAATAAAAAAATTAAGGTTAAACTTTTTGTATATAGAAAAAATAAAAAGATAATGTGGTTTAAAACTATCATTATCTTTTTTAGTTTTAATTTAAGCATAATGCATTTTTTTTGTAATTATTTATAAAATTATAATGTTTTGTTTTATTTTATTTAACCTATATTCGAATTTTATTAGTGTATTTAAATAATTATAAAAAAAACTACCAAATAAATTGGTAGTAATATATCTAAAGTTGATTAAAATTCTATTCTTTATCTTTCTCTATACTTTGTAAACCTTTTGTGCTTTGTTTATTGTTAGATAATTGTCTAATCTCATCGCTAAGATAGTTATTGTCACTAAGTTCAGCATTTATCATAATCTCTCTAAACTGGTTAAGATGCTGACGTAAGCAAACTCTAAAGTCATCGTTTACATTACTAAAATGTTCCATTAATTTTTGACTTTTTTCGCTATAGTTTTGACTGTTAATACCTTGGAGTTGTGTAGCAATATCCTTGCAATCTAAATTATTTATTTCGCTTGAATGAGTGATATAATCAATATATTCTTCGCTACTAAAAGGACTTTCAGCGGTAACACTATTATATTTAGATGTAATAGCGTTACTATCTTTGTCAGTGCTTAAAGATAACATATTTAGTTTGTTCTTTTTGAAATTAACGAGAGATAAAGGGTGCTTAGTGTCTGAATAGTGTCTTATTAAATTAATTCTATCATTATTCAAATCAATAGACTCTATTGAATATCCTGCAACAGCATAATATTTTAATTCTTCTAAAACTTTGTTTTTCTTATTCTTAAGATTCATAATTTTGTAACTCCTTACAAGAGATTATTTTTTATAATCACGCATATTGTACCATATTTATTTTTATTTGTCTATATGTTTTTTGAAAAAAATATTTTTTATTTATGTATTGTTTTCATAATTTTTCACACAATAAAAAAAAATGGAGAAATAAATTGGACAAATTAACTAATAAGCAATTGAAAACACTTTTGCAACAAAAGTTTAATAATTCTACAGATTTTAAAGTCAAAGAATTTATGTCTTATCAAAAAATTAAGACTATAGTTTTCTTTTTTGACAATATAGTTGATGTAAAACGTATAGATAAAGAAATAATTAGTAGATTAATGTTAGCACAAACATTGCCAAGTAATGCTAATATAGTTAATTATACGAACGAATATTGTGTTACTGTAGGACAAAGTGAAATACTTAATAACATAGATGACGCTATAGAAAAATTATTAAATGGTTTCTGTTTGTTATATTTTGATAAACTTGACAAATTTCTAGTATTTGATGTCAAAAACTTCCAATCAAGAAGCATAGCAGAGCCACCAACTAATGCTGTTTTAAAGGGACCAAGAGAAGGCTTTAATGAAAACATAGCAACAAACATTATGCTACTAAGAAAAAGACTAAAAAACGCTGATTTTGTTGTGCATCAACAAGCAGTGGGGAAATATAGCCAAACGCAAGTGGCGATTATTTACATAAGCAGTATAGCAGATGATAAGATAGTCAAAAAGATAAAGCAAAAAATACAATCTATAGATATTGACGGGATAATTGATGCTTTTTATATACAAAAAGCCATTGAAGAAAGAAGTTATTCACTTTTTCAGCAAGTTGGTGCAACGGAAAAGCCTGACGTAGTGACTGCCAAATTACTTGAAGGGCGTATTGGAATAATAGTCGATGGCTCTCCAATTGTTTTGACTGTACCATATTTATTGTTAGAATACTTACAAAGTAGCAATGATTATTACTTTGCTAGAGCACCAAGAGTTACATTCCTAAGATTTTTAAGGATGTTTGGAATATTGATAGCAATTTATTTGCCTGCTATTTATGTAGCAGTACAGGTATTTCATTATAAAATTTTACCCTATAAATTTCTAGTAACAATTACAAATTCGACATTGGGCATACCCTTCACGCCACTTATTGAAATATTATTTGTAATTTTGTTATTTGAAGGACTGACGGAAGCGAGTTTAAGGATGCCTAGTTACCTAGGATTAGCATTAAGTATTGTAGGCGCATTAATTTTGGGCGACACAGCAGTCAATGCTGGATTGGTTAGTTCTCCAGCAGTTATGATAGTGGCTTTGACAGGCGTATTACTTTTTACAGTCCCCGACCAAGAATCGCAATTATCAATGTTAAGGTTAATATTTACAATAATAGGTGGAATATTAGGTATATACGGAATAATTTGTGCGTCAGTGTTTTTGCTTGCATATTTGAGTAATTTAGACTCGTATGGAACGCCATTTTTAGCGCCATACGCTCCTAATATTCAAGGAGATAAAAAGGATGCCTTTAGAAGATATGACCTTAGAGAACTTAAATATAGGCCAAAAAGTATCCCTAACAAAAACAAAATTCGACTAAAAAAATTATAAAGAGGTTAAAATGGTTAAAGATATAACGGGGCGACAAGCCATAATTCTAATGGCAATAGTTATGTGTGCTACAAAATTTTTTATATTGCCAAGCAACTTATTGACGACAGGACATCAAAATATTGTGTATTTGTTATTTTTGTTTTTTGTTTTAGAATTTTTATTACTACTTGTTATGGTACAAATCTCAATGTTGCACCCTGACAAAACATTTTATGACTTAATAAATGATAGTTTTGGAGTAGTAGTTGCTAAAATTATCTATGCGTTATTTTTTGTTTTCTTTATATGTAAATTAAGTATCAATATAATAGAAACATATACATTTTTTTTAGGTACATTGTACGATGAATTATCTAGTATCTTGTATATATTGCCAATATTGTTATTAATATTCTATATGACGTATATAGGCCTTAGGTCAATAGGAAGAAGTGCTGAACTTATTTGGATATTTGTTTTTTTAGGTCTGGCAGTTACTTTAATCATTGCTATCCCTAATGCAAATTTTAGTTATTTATTACCTATATTCGATGAAGATATAAATACGAGTTTTAATATTTTATCTAGTAATGCCTTGTGGTTTGGCGACTATTTTGTGTATTTGTTTTTTTTAGGTAAAATTAAATTTCAAAATAATTACTTTAAAAAGTTTGCTATAATTAGTGGAATTGTTATGTTTATAATTGTATTTTTTATGGCAGTATTTTATTGTGTATTCCCGTATATTTCTGGTATGGTGCATTATGGGGTGTCGGACATCACGCACATAACTACACATACAACAAATATTGGACAATTAGATTGGCTAAATATAACACTGTGGACATTTGCATCTATCATACAAATCGTTATTTTTGGATATTGTGCTCAGCAATGCATAAGTAAGATTTTTAATATAAAACAAAAATACATATCTTGTTCAATCTCTTTAATAATTTTATGTATTTTGCTATTTATTTTAGATTTTAGATTAGTGAAATTAATAACTTTTGTACAAGGTCCAATACGTTTTCTTTTCCCAATTTTGTTTTTGGTTGCTTTGAATATAATAACAATGCACTTTATCGTGTTTTATAAAACAAAGAAAAGAAATACTATAAGGAGTAATGTATGAGAACAAAGAGCATAAGAAAGGTGTATATTAGCATATTATTAATAGCATTGGTAGTACTATTCCCATTTTATATGGGTCTGCCACAACAGTCGTTAGACAGAAGTCTAATATTGGCTTTTGGAATAGACAAAACGGAGAACGAATATGAAGTATCAGTACAAGTAATGGTACCAGAGTCAAGTCAAAGTGGATACAAAGAGAATAGACAAGTTAAGTCGAATAAAGGGGCAACCATTGATGAAGCAATAGCGAAATTGCAATTACAAGAAGGCAAGAAAATTGCAGTAGCGCACGCCAATATTTTAATAATTGGAGAACAAGCAATTGGCGATAACATTAACCAAATATTAGATTATTTTGTGCGAAATAGAGATATAGGTTATATGGCTATAGCCACCACGCCTGATAAGGCGAAAGATTTATTAGAAACTTCATCAAAATCAATGGGGGATAAAGATTCATTATTAAGGTTAGTCAATTATAACAATGAATATATTTTTGGGACAGAGTCCACTATGAACAAAATCTTATCAGGTTATTATTCGCCTTCACAAACAAGTTTAATAAGTAGATTAAGTATAATTGACTTAAGCCAGAATAGTGAAGATTCACAAAGTGGTTCGCAGTCTTCATTACAACAAAGTAGCCAAAGTGGAGAAAGTGGTAGTAATAAACAGACAGAGAAAAAGGAAATAAAAAATGACGGTTCATTGACTATCTTAAAGAAAGGTAAGTTAGTAACAACTCTAAGCGCACTTGAATATAGAGGATTTCATTGGCTAATGCCTATTGTTTATTCTTCTTTCATAAAATTAGAAAATGTAAGCGACGAAAATCTTAATAATGCTACGGTAGTTCTAGATATATTCAATAGTAAAGATAATATTGAATACAAATTAAATGACAATAATAAACTAAATATCAATTTTGAAACAACACTTGAATATAGAATATCAAGCGTAGAGCAAGAAAATTATATAGTTGATAATTACGCTGAATTTATGAAAAACAATACAGAAACAATTAGAAAAGCAATGCAGACGCTTATAAATAAGGAAATTAATAAAGCATTAGAAATATCCAAAGAATATCAAGTGGATGTGTGGAATGTTTATGATAAATTTTATCAAAAGTACAACAAGAAATTTACAAAATTAGTAGAGAACAATGAAGGAGATTATTTAAGAGATTTGCAAGTGTTTGTTAAGGTAAATGTTAAAGAAAACAAAATCTAAGTGAATAAAATATAAATTTATACAAATCATAAATAAGGAGGTAAACAATGGTTAACGTCAAAATAGTACTAAATTGGATAGCCTATATTATCTTAGCAATAGGTGGGCTTAATTGGGGACTTGTTGGAATATTTAATTTTAATTTAGTTGAATGGATATTCGGTGGATATAACGCCGGTTCAATAATAATCTATATTCTAGTACTTTTGTCTGTTATTTGGCTAGAAATAGCAATGATTATGGACAAGTCTATAAGATTTTATGATAAAGATAATAAATAAAAGGTAATAATTCTATCTATCTTAAAACAAAAGAATGTTCTTTATTTAATTGAAAATTTTGTTATCAATTTAAATAAAAAGTACAAATTGAATAATAAAATAAAAACTGCGATTTTATCTTTAAATTATTTATATTCGTAAATTTTTGATAAAATTTTAGTTTGAATAAATTAAGTATTGCACAAAAATAGTTGTAGCAATACTTTTTTATTATTAAATAAAAGAGATAAGAAGTAGTTGCTATAGATATTTTATATTTGGCTTATTGTAAATATTAATTGTAAATTATAGAGAATTTGATAAAAAATTTTTTGAGTTTCAAGTAAATACTTTGTAATGATAGTAAATAATTATGTATTTGCAAAAAGTAAAAAAGTACCTAATATTGTAATAGTAAAAGACTATACAATATCAGTAATAAAATATATTTTAACAATAAAATTATTTTAATAGTAACAAATTATATTAAAATAGGAAACAAACAAAGAAGCAGTATAAAGAAGCAATATATGTATAATATATATATTTTATTTATTTATTTTGTATAAAAATGTCGAAAAATAGTGTAAAATTGCTTGATTAAAATTGAAATAATGGGTATACTAAAAATGTACTAGAGAAAAAAGTTCAAAAGTTAAACAAAAGAAAGGAGTGCGAGAGTTATGATAAGAAATAAAGTAAATAGGGGGGGGGGGGGGCGTTCTATTGAGCGTGTAGCACTAGAAAATATAGAACAAAATACATATAAGAAAACTACACAAATTTCGCATAAAACTTTAAAAACACAAGATACTATAAATCCTAGAATAGTAAATAATAATGTGATTTGTGAGAAATCAAACACAAATAAGATTTATAATTCTATAAATAATAAAACAAAGGGAATTGCACATATTACAAGCGTTATAAGTACTAAAGATTTAAGTGCAAATAATGGTGGTAATATGAATAAGCAAGGGAATAAGGTAACTACAAAACCAAATACTCTAATAAAATCTACACTACAAATAGTGGTGTGGCTTTTGGCATTTATATT
>CASDSK010000003.1 GCA_949283525.1 uncultured Eubacteriales bacterium | reverse complement strand
ATAGCCTATACTTGGCGCATTGTCAACTTCAGCCAAAGCATTTACTAACTCATTTAATGTGCCATCACCACCTGTTATCACTATTGTATCATAGTTTTGGTAGTTCTCTCTCACTATAGTTGTTAAATGCGATTTGTATTGTGTTTCAACAAAATCTACAACATCATATTTTTCATATAATCGTGTAATAATCTTTTTGTTGTTTTTATTCCCCTTTCCACTTACGGGATTACAAATATACAAACATTTCATAGAATTATAATATCACTTAAATACTAAAATGTCAATAAAACACACAAAAATATCAATATTTGACACTTGATAAAAACAAAAAAAAGCAATTTTTTATTAAATTGCTTTTTTTTAACTATTCATTAATATTTAGTTTATTAGCATTATCTCTAACTAAATCTTCTTGAGCATTCATTGTTTCGTTCTTAATAGCGTTAATGCGTCTATAACGTTTTAGCCCTGTTCCTGCTGGTATAAGTTTACCAACAATAACATTTTCTTCTAAGCCCATAAGTGGGTCAATCTTGCCACTAACTGCTGCTGCTGTTAGAGCATTAGAGGTGCTTTCAAATGCTGCCGCTGCTAAGAATGAATTGCTTTCCAATGACGCTTTTCTAATACCAAGCAAAAGTCTTTTTGCTGTCGCTGGTTCTTTGTCCTGTTCAATCATTTTCTTATTTACTTCATCTAGAAGTGTCAAATCTATAGTTTGCCCTGGTAAGAAATCAGTATCCCCTGCATCTTCAATCATTACCTTTCTAAGCATTTGTCTAACAATGATTTCAACGTGTTTAGCATTAATAGCAACACCTTGTTGTCTATAAATTTGTAAAACTTCCTTAATTAAGTATTCTTGAACACCACGGACACCCTTGATTCTTAAAATATCGTTTGGATATAGAGAACCTTCAGTTAATGCGTCCCCTGCTTCTACATAATCGCCTTCATTAACCTTTAATCTCTTACCAAATGGTAATAGGTATTCTTGTTGTTCTCCGTCTTTGCTTGTAACAGTTATTTCAAATCTCTTATTGACTTCTCTTATGCTTACTCTACCTGCAATGTCTGCTATAACAGCGACACCTTTTGGTTTACGTGCTTCAAAAATTTCTTCGACTCTTGGCAAACCTGTAGTAATATCTGATGCCACTGCGACACCACCACTATGGAAGTTTTTCATAGTTAACTGCGTTCCCGGTTCACCAATAGATTGTGCTGCAATAACACCTACTGCTTCACCTATATTGACTACATCATTGCTTGCCATATTTCTACCGTAACATTTAGCACAAACGCCGTGTTTTGAAGAACAAGTAGGTATAGCACGAATTTCAACTTCTTTAACTCCAGCCACTTCTACTGCCTTAGCCTGTTCAGGAGTTATCATTGTATCTGCTGGTACAATTACTTCTTTCGTCTTTGGATGTACTATATCTTTAACAGTAAATCTTCCGGCTATTCTGTTAGACAATGTTTCAATGATAGCGTCATCGCCCCAAAGTTCTCTAACAACTATACCACGAGGCTTCTCGCCGTTTGATGCAAAACAGTCCATTTCAGTTACAACAACATCTTGTGCAGCAACAACAAGACGACGAGTTAAATATCCTGAACCTGCTGTTTTAAGCGCCGTATCAACGACACCTTTACGTGCACCACGCGCAGCCATAAAGTATTCTATAGTACTCATACCTTCACGGAAGTTAGACTTAATAGGAATATCAACTTTCTCCCCAGAAGTATTAGTCATAATACCACGCATACCACACATCTGTATAATTTGTTCTGCTTTAGCACGGGCTTTAGAATCAAACAAAATTCTTAAACTATTAAATTTATCTAAGTTGTTAATAACTATTTCCTTAAGTTTTTCAGTAGTTGCATTCCATAATTCAATATTTTTCTGTGCTTTCTCAGGGTGAGTCATAAAACCTCTTTGATAAAGTTGCTCGTTCTCTAATACCAATTTTTGAGTTTTATCCAAAAGTTCTTTCTTATCTTTTGGAATAATCATATCAAACACTGAAATAGACACTGCTGCTACTGTAGAGAATTTAAAACCACACGCTTTAACTTTATCTAGTGTCTTAATTGTCTCTGTCTGCCCCATTTTTTCAAACGCTGCTGCAATTATTTGTCCTAATAATTTCTTCTCAACTGTTTCATTGATTTCATATTTTAAGACATTTTCACGCTTAGTTCTGTCTACAAACCCTAAACATTGTGGAATACATCTATTGAATATAATTCTACCTACAGTTGTTTCCACTCTGCCACGCACAATTTCACCTTCAAATTCTGCATTGCGCATAACATATATTTTCGCTTGCAAAGATATTGTACCAATGTTGTATGCCATAATGGCTTCTTCTTCACTGCTAAACATCATACCTTCGCCGTCAACACCTTGTCTATCTACTGTTAACCAATAGATACCCAATACTATATCTTGTTCAGGCGACATAACAGGTGAACCATCTGATGGTTTCAAAATGTTATTTGATGACAACATCAATAAACGTGCTTCTGTTCTTGCTTCGATAGACAATGGCACGTGAACAGCCATTTGGTCCCCGTCGAAGTCGGCGTTAAATCCAATACAAACTAATGGATGCAATTTCATTGCTCTGCCGTCAACAAGTACAGGTTCGAACGCTTGTATACCTAGTCTGTGCAAAGTTGGCGCACGGTTCAAAAGTACAGGGTGGTCTTTGATGACATCTTCTAACACATCCCATACAACAGGTTTTTCTCTTTCAATTAAACGTCTAGCACTTTTAAGGTTTTGTGCTTCATTCATTTCAACAAGTTTTTTCATTATAAATGGCTTAAATAACTCTAACGCCATTTCTCTTGGTAAACCACATTGATAGATTTTAAGTTCAGGGCCAACCACAATAACTGAACGTCCAGAGTAGTCCACACGTTTACCAAGTAAGTTTTGACGGAAACGTCCATATTTACCCTTAAGCATACTTGCTAAAGATTTAAGTTCTCTTTGTTTAGCCCCACCTGTTACAGGTTTACCACGTTTACCATTATCAATTAAACTATCTACTGCTTCTTGAAGCATTCTTTTTTCGTTTCTTATAATAACTTCTGGTGCCCCAAGTTCCATAAGTTTTTTGAGTCTGTTATTTCTATTAATAACACGTCTATACAAATCGTTTAAGTCACTTGTAGCATAGCGTCCACCTTCTAGTACGACCATAGGTCTTAATTCTGGTGGCAATACAGGTAAACAATCTAGTATCATCCAACTAGGCTTACTACCTGTTCTTATAAAACTTTGAACAATATCAAGTTTTTTGATTGCTTTGAGGCGTCTTTGACCTTTGGCAGTCTTAAGAACTTCTGTTAACTCTTTGTACTCTTTTTGTAAATCTAGTCTATCCAAAAGTTCTTTGATAGCCTCAGCGCCCATACCTACTCTAAATGAGTTATATCCTAATTTCTCTACATAATCTCTATATTCACGGTCTGACAAAATTTGTTTGAAATGTAAATCTGTATCTTTAGGGTCTAGAACAATATAATTGACATAATATAATACCTGTTCCAAAGTCTTTGGCGTTAAATCAAGTAAAACACCTATTCTTGTTGGAACACTTTTGAAAAACCAAATGTGTGATACAGGTGTCGCTAGTTCAATATGTCCCATTCTCTCTCTACGAACTCTAGACAATGTTACTTCAACACCACACTTATCACAAATAACGCCTTTGTATCTAATGCGTTTATATTTTCCACAATAACATTCCCAATCTTTTCTAGGGCCAAAAATTCTTTCGCAGAAAAGCCCTCCCATAACTGGTTTTTGAGTACGGTAATTAATAGTTTCAGGATTCGTAACCTCGCCGTGCGACCACTCTCGGATTCTGTCCGGAGATGCTATTCCTATTTGTATCGAATCAAAATTATTTAGTTCAAACATTTATATTCTCCTAATCATTATCATAAAAATCATCGAACAAATCGTCCGTATCAAATTCATCTTCCATAGGACTTATCGCTTCTACAGCATAGTCGTCTTTGGTCGAATCCTCTTCTAAATCTTCTTCATTATCAACATTTATTTCTTCAGTAATTTCTATATCTTTAAGTTCTTGGTCTCTTTCTTTGATTGTCTTTTTGATATCGACGTCATAATCACTTAATTCGCTTAATGATATCTCTTTGTGTTCTTCATTTAAAATTCTTACATCTAATGCTAGACTTTGGAATTCTTTCATTAACACTTTGAATGCTTCAGGTACCCCTGGTTCTGCTATTGGTTCACCTTTGACTATCGCTTCATAAGTTTTGTTTCTACCACTAATGTCATCTGATTTAACAGTCAATAACTCTTGTAAAATGTTTGCTGCGCCGTATGCCTCTATCGCCCAAACTTCCATTTCACCGAATTTTTGTCCACCAAACATTGCCTTACCACCAAGTGGTTGTTGTGTTACAAGTGCATAAGAACCTATACTTCTTGCGTGCATCTTTGAGTCAACCATATGGTCTAGTTTAAGCATATACATATATCCAACTGTTACCTTATTATCAAATGGTAAACCTGTTCTACCGTCATACAATGTCATCTTGCCGTCTTCTGGCAAATCGTTTTCTATGAGCATTTTTTCAATATCATTTTCATTAAATCCGTTAAATACAGGCGTTGCGACGTGTATTCCTAATGTTTTAGCAATAAGACCTAAATGCACTTCAAGTAATTGACCTAAGTTCATACGTGAAGGGACACCAAGTGTGTTAAGCACTATATCTACAGGTTGTCCGTTTGACATAAATGGCATATCTTCTACAGGCAAAACTCTAGATACAACACCCTTGTTACCGTGACGTCCAGACATTTTATCCCCAACCGATATTTTACGTTTTTGTGCAACAGTTACTTTGACTAATTGGTTAACACCGGGTTCAAGTTCATCTTTATTTTTTCTAGAAAGCACTTGAACATCTACAACCGTTCCACCTTGTCCGTGGTCAACTGTCAAACTTGTATCTTTAACTTCTCTAGCCTTCTCACCAAAAATCGCTCTTAATAATCTTTCTTCTGGTGTTAATTCAGTTTCACCCTTTGGAGTTATCTTACCTACCAAAATATCCCCTGGTTTAACTTCAGCACCTATTCTAATGATACCATTTTCATCCAAATTCTTTAATGATTCTTCAGATACATTAGGAATATCACGAGTAATCTCTTCGTCTCCTAATTTTGTTGTTCTTGCTTTTGTTTCGCTTGTTGTTAAATAAATTGATGTAAATACATCTTCTTTGACTAATCTTTCAGATATTAGGATAGAGTCTTCGTAGTTATATCCTTCCCAGTTCATAAATGCAATAAGCATATTTTTACCTAATGCTAATTCTCCACCATTAGTAGAGTAACCGTCGGCTATAACTTCGCCTTTTTTGACTCTGTCGCCTTTATTGACACAAGGTTTTTGATTTAAGCAAGTATCTTTGTTTGTCTTAATGAATTTAATTAATGGATAAACGTGTTCTTTCCCGTCGTCATCCTTAACTTTAATCTCAGTTCCAGACACATAAGTAACTACACCATCAACATCACTAATAATCATAGCGCCACTATCTCTAGCGACTCTTTCTTCCATACCCGTACCAACAAAAGGTGCTTCAGACCTTAATAAAGGCACTGCTTGACGTTGCATGTTTGAACCCATCAATGCACGTTTAGCATCGGTATTTTCTAGGAATGGTATCGTAGTAGTAGCCGCCGACAATAATTGTCGTGGTGATACTTCAATATAATCTACTCTATTTTTGTCGACTTCAATAATTCTGTCTTTGAAACGGCATACAACACGAGGATTTAACAATCTACCCTGTTCATCAAGTGACTCAGTCGCTTGTGCAATAATGTATTTCTCTTCTTCGTCTGCCATTAAATAATCTACGTGGTCAGTAACTACACCTGTTGTTTTGTCAACTTTCCTATATGGCGATAATATAAACCCGTATTCGTTAATCTTCGCGTACAAAGCGAGAGAGTTAATAAGACCAACAGATTGTCCTTCTGGCGTTTCAACAGGACAAATTCTTCCATAGTGCGTATAGTGAATATCACGAACTTCTGCACTAGCACGCTCTTTTTTGATACCACCGGTACCAACTGCTGATAAACGACGTTTTTGTGTTAATTCAGCGATAGGATTGACTTGGTCCATTATTTGTGATAATTGGCTTGTCGCTACGAAATTTCTTAACTCTTTGTTAATAGGTCTAGCATTGACGATAGTTGTAGGGTCTGCTTGAGTTAAATCTTGACTCTGCATACTTTCTTTGGCTAAATTAACCAATTTTAACATACCTTGTCTTAAAGCACCTGACATAAGTTCGCCAACAGGGCAAACTCTACGATTTGCTAAGTGGTCAATGTAGTCTGTTACGCCTATGTCTACGCTTAAGTCAAGCATAAAACTAATAGATGCGATTAAATCATCAATAGTCAATGTTTTAGTACATAATCTATCTACATTTTCTCGTATTGCTTGTAATTTCTCGTCTTTGGTTTTGTATTCACCAATGATTTGCATAAGAGTTGGATAATGTACCAATTCATAAATGCCAAGTTCTTTAGGGTCGCAGTTAATAATCTTGTCTAAGTGAACCATACGGTTACCAATCATCTTGTGTCCCTTACCAGCGACTTCAACCCAAACTTCATTAATTCCAGCATCTTGAATTTCCCACGCTAAATCACGGTCAATTTCTGTGCCTTTTTTGATAACCTTGTCTTCTAACTGAACGTCTTTAAATAACTTTTGTTTAATTATTCTGTTGGCTAAACTCAATTTATTATTAAATTTGTATCTACCAACTCTCGCTAAATCGTATCTTTGTTCAGTAAAGAAAACGTTATTTAAGTGATTTTTGATAGCGTCAACACTTGGCAATTCAGTTGGACGCAATTTCTTGGATAACTCAAGCAAACAATCTTCAGGAGTTTTGTATGCTTCTTTCTCAAGTGTGTTTTTGATAAGTTCGTTACCACCGAACAAATCTATAATATAATCATTAAATACATTAGTATTAGATTCGTCGTCTTTTTTGACACCTTTCTTCTTCATAAAGGCTTTCGCTTCGTCATAAGACCATAGCATACCTTTAAGGAAAATACCTAAAGACATTTTGCTAGCACGGTTAATTGTCGCCTTAATAATGCCAAGCGAAGTTGTCGCAAATTCAATCCATTCCCCACGCTCAGGTATCATTTGACCAGCAAAAAGTTTTGAACCCGTTTTGTCTATCTCGCTTTTGTAATAAACACTAGGGCTTCTCAATATTTGGCTAACTATAACACGTTCTACACCGTTTATAACAAACGTACCTTCTTCTGTCATCATAGGCATATCACCTAAATAAACTTCTTTCTCGATAACAGAACCTGTTTCACGATTAACCAATCTACAAGTAGTCATTATAGGGCAAGAATAAGTAAGACCTCTTCTCATACATTCGTATTTATCGTACTTAAATTCAGGAACAAGACGTACAGAGAGAAAACTAAGTTCAGCCTTACCTGAAAAATCTACAATTGGAGAAAATTCTTTCATAACGTTCCACATGCCCTCATCTATGAACTTTTTGAAAGAATTTTTTTGAATAGAAATAAGGTATGGTATTTCTAATGGAATATCGTTTTGTAAAATTTGTAAACGTTCCCTTTTACCATACTTCACTTTAATTGCTTGTCTGCCATTTTCAGTTTTTTGAATCATTTAAATGCTCCTATCAAAAATATTTTATCAATTCTCTTGCAATTTTAATTCAATTATGTTAGTATAAAGTCATAAATAGTATTAAAATAACTTTTTTATAGCATTTTAAATGACAAAAATTTGTCATTTTTTGGCTGAATAAAACCACAAAAAAATAGATATGTAGAAAAATTTAGATAAAATACACATTATCTTATCATATTATTTCACTAAAGTCAAGTGTATTCAAAAAAAAAGTTAATTATAATATAGTTAAGCACAAAATTTGCACACAAACTACAAAAAAAATTAATAATCTAAAAAAAAATAATTCAGTATTTAATAAAAGTTAATTTAGTGTTTTAATAATATAAATTTAACTGCTAAAATAACAAAAAACACATTAACTAAATGATGCTGTTTAAACAATATAGACAACAAAAAACACGCGTCATTGTGAAGTGAACACTTGTTTTTTTGTTTTCATTCTTATAATAAAAAAAAGAACATATTAAAAATTGTAGTCAATATGTTCTTTTTTTTCAATGCTTTATAAACACTTGTAATAATTTATATCGTTTTCAAATTAGGCTCTCATTCATATTTCTTTTGTGTTTACGCTTCTTAATCTTAAAAAATTACTTATGTTTTTTATTAAATTCTTTCTAATAACAAAATGTTCACCTATTAAAATACATTTTGTAAATATTATATTTTATATTTTTTTGTAATTGAAATTTAATTTAGTTATTATAATTTTTATAGTTTATAATTTGTTATAGAAAATACTACCCTAATTGATTATTCAAAAACTTATATAACTTTAAATAACTTTGTGTTTTAATCATAATTCATTATTAATCGTTAAAGCCATTGTTACTGCACTAGAACAATCTATTGTGTACGAATTACCACTTGGAGTACTTGATACGCCATCCACTGTCAAAGTAGTTGTGTAATTGCCACCTATGATATAAATGACACAACCACTTTGTGACGCTATCTTAAATGAATAATTTTTTGTTACGCCACTTGTCGCACTTTTATCTCCAACAACTCTAAATGTCGCTATACTATCCTTATATTTAAACACCACTAACACAGTATCCCCTGTATTGTTTTGTATTTCAAGTCCTATATCTATTGGTGGTATATACCAATATGCTGTCAATGTTGTGTCTTGTGATATAGTTATTGCTCCTCCTACACTGTATTGCTTACCATCACTACCCGTCCAATACAAAAACTCATAGCCAGTATTTGCATTTTGCCATGCTGTAGGTGTCAATATTGGTATTGTATATCTATTAGATACTGACACTATTTCACTTAAATTTTGACTATCATTTGATACACAAGTTATTGTATTAAAATTAGTAATATTACTTAAAACTCGTAATACTGGAAAATTATTATTTACTCCACTTGCAAATACCCATACATCAACAAAATCCCATTTATTATTTGTACCCCAAGTTACACCAGTTATAAATAATATAGGATTTGTAACTATAGTATTTAGCCCTGTTGTTTCACCTGTGGTGTCTTTTGTAGTTCCATCTAACGTTATTCCACTATCATAATAACAATAATTTACTGCTCCAATATCATCCCCTACTACACCACCTACTGTGTTTCCTTGTATTGTTATTGCAGTTCCGCTGTATGCTACAAAACAGTTACTGATTGTTCCATAATTTATCCCAGCAATGCCACCAACATATGAAGAACTACCTTCCACGCTACCTGTGTTATAACTGTTACTGATTGTTCCAGAATTCTCCCCAGCAATGCCGCCAACTCTAGAAGAACGACCTGTACCTGTCACGCTACCTGTGTTATAACTGTTACTGATTGTTCCAGAATTCTCCCCAGCAAAGCCAAAATTAGACCCAGCAATGCCTCCGACATATGAATAACTACCTGTACATGTCACGCTACCTGTGTTATAACTGTTACTGATTGTTCCAGAATTCTCCCCAGCAATGCCGCCAACTTTAGAAGAACTACCTGTACCATTATATTCCACACTACCTGTGTTATAACTGTTAATGATTGTTCCACCACTATACCCAGCAATGCCGCCAACATATGTCCCACTACCTGTGTTTGTACCTGTAAGTGAGTTCCAGTGTATGCCTAAGTTTTTGATTATTCCACTAGAGACATATCCAAACAAACCGGCATATTTAGTAGATATTGTGACATTACCATTGAATGTGATTTTATGACCTTGTCCGTCAAAGGTTCCTCTAAATCGTGCTGATGATGTTGAATTGTCCCCTATTGGTGTCCAAGTTGTTAATGGACTAGTTTTGTCATCTATGTCTGCCATTAATTTGTAGTTGGCTTCTGCATACTTTAAGCCACCGCTATCTGTGCCATTATTCACTAATGTCGCCATTTCCTGCAGGTCTGCAAATGTCGATATTTTATATGGATCTCCTTCTGTTCCACTTCCACCTGAAAATTCTGCACTCGTTACTTGTATTTGTCTATTTATAGTATTATCTACATTACTATAGTACACTATAATTGCACTCAATATAAATGCCAAAAGCCACACGACTATTTGTAGTGTAGATTTTATTAGAGTATTTGGTTTTGTAGTTACCTTATTTCCTTGCTTATTCATATTACCACCATTATTTGCACTTAAATCTTTAGTACTTATAACGCTTGTAATATGTGCAATTCCCTTTGTTTTATTATGAAAATTTATAGAATTGTAAATCTTATTTGTGTTTGATTTCTCACAAATCACATTATTATTTACTATTCTAGGATTTATAGTATCTTGTATTCTTAAAGTTTTATGCGAAATTTGTGTAGTTTCTTTATATGTATTTTGTTCTATATTTTCTAGTGCTACACTCTCACTAGAACGCCCCCCCCCCCCCTATTTACTTTATTTCTTATCATTTCGCTCGCACTCCTTTCTTTTGTTTCGTTTTCGCACTTCTTTTTATTGTACAATTTTAGTATACCCATTATTTCAATTTTAATCAAGCATTTTTATGTTCTTTTTCAACATTTTTATACAATTATATAATATAATATCAAAAAAAATAGATTTGTAGTGTTAAGAAAAAAACATAAACAAGATTTACATACAAAATAAAGACTTCTAGGCCATAGATTAAATCAAAAAAAAAAGATACACATACAATAAGTTATAAATAAATCTCTTATCTCATAGATTAAAGTAGGAGATTTGTATGACTAAAAAATTAAAATATCTTATTTATGGTAGCGTTGCTACTATTTTCGTTACACTAATTTGTGTATTTGCTTTTAGTTCATGTGGCACAAACAACATTATCAAACTTGCTAGCAAAAATGCTACAAATTATGAATTAGAATTAGTTTATAATGACGACACAAAAAGTTTGTATGGCAATTCAAAGATTGATTACATTAATGGTTCTGATGACACACTTAATCAAGTTCTTTTTCATTTATACCCTAACGCATTTCGTGAGAACGCTAAATTTAAGCCTGTAAGTGATTTAAGAAAGGACGACGCTTATATTAATGGCGAAAGTTATGGCAATATCACGATAAAAAATGTTAAAGTCAATAACAAAGATGTTACATTCTCTATAGGTGGGCAAGATGAAGATATCCTTATTGTGCCTTTGGCTAGTCAATTATATTCTAATTCTCGAGTAGGTATCGACATAGAATTTGATATAACGATACCTAATATCAAACACAGATTTGGGTATACTGATAGTGCTGTCAATTTAGGCAATTTCTATCCAGTTGCGTGCGTTTATGAGAATGGTGAATTTGACACTTCGCCTTACTCTTACAATGGCGACCCTTTCTATTCTAATATTTCTAACTACAAAGTTTCGCTAACTTGCGACCAAGATTTTGTTGTGGCTAGTACAGGCAGTTTAGAAAAATCGCAAACAACTAACAACAAAACGACTTACAATTATTCAGCGTTAGCAGTTCGTGATTTTGCTATGAGTTTATCAAAGAAATTCCAAGTTCTCAAAGACAAAGTGGATGGTGTAGAAATAATGTATTATTATCATAGCGATGCACAACCACAAAAATCACTTGAAACTGCTTGTAAGACATTATCAACATTTAATAAACTTTTTGGAAAATATCCTTATTCTACTCTCAGTGTTGTAGAAACAAGTTTTGTACACGGGGGTATGGAATTCCCTAATATAGTATTTATATCCGACGATTTGTCTAGTTACGAAGAATACACTAACGTTATTGTACACGAGATAGCACATCAATGGTGGTATGGAGTAGTGGGCGATAACCAAAACATCAATGGTTACATTGACGAGGGCTTAGCAGAATATTCTTGTATTTTGTTTTATGAAAACAATCCTGAGTACAATATGACACGTACTGACATTGTTAGCAATGACTTGAAATCTTATTTATTGTTTGTCGAAGTTTATGGCGATTTGTTTGATAATTTCGATACTTCTATGGATAGAGAATTAACAAAGTACAATACTGAACCAGAATATACTTATATGGCGTACGTCAAATCTGTTCTTATGCTTGACAATTTAAGACAACTTATTGGCGACAAAGATTTTATGAAAGGAATAAAGTCCTTCTATAACGACAATCAAATGCAGTTTGCAACAAAAGACACGTTAGTTTTAGCATTCGAAAATGCTAGTAATATGCCCCTTCAATCATTTTTTGATTCTTGGATAGATGGTAAAATTGTAATAACTTCCAACTAATTAGGTAAAATATTATATTAAATATTATAGTTTATTTTAATTATTAATATTTGTTGTTTTCATTAAGTTTTTAACAAACAAAACAAAAAGCATATGATTATCATAGGCTTAATTTTTAAATCTCATCTAAGTATTTATTTTTTGGTTTCAATCTTATAAAGAATGGCACAATAAATAATACTGCCAAAACGCCAAACATTATGTACAAAGCGAGATAGTTTTCTTCAATTTCCTTCTCTGCTTTCACAGTTAAATTTTTTGAATCAAAATCACTTGTTGCATAAAGTTTACCAAATTTGAAGCCGTCACAAACAAATATTATTTCGTCGCCTTCTAAAATATTAGTAAGTTCGAATTCCCCCAATTCATTTGTTTCTACAGCATCTCCAGATTTATTATTAATATAAATTTCAACAGTTTTCGCTTCTGCATTTTCTGGAAAACTTATTTTACCTTTGACTGATTTTAAAATTTTCTTAGCATATAACTTGAATGTAATTACTTCCCCGTCATTGCTTACTGAACTACTTGGGTCGATGCTAAAGACTCCATAATTATAAGATGCACTTTTTGTTTTATTTTGCATTAATATAATATTATCAAAATTTGTTATTGCATAGTTCGTACATTCAAATAAGACATCGGCAAAATATACTGCATCAAAATATATATAACCATTTTCTACCTGTGGCGTTATGGCTGGTTGCCCTGACACTATGATTTTAAGTTCGTCAACTAATTCTTCTACTGCAATTTTTGAATTGTTAGGGTCATAAGTGCTATCACCAGTTACTTGTGGCCTATAGAATTCTAAATATACTTTCACTTGTTTATATTGGGCAGTAAACTTCTTCTCAACATCAATACCATTAAATTCATAACTATCTATCTTATATAATAGATGTTTAAAAGTTATGGTTTGCCCTTTGTAAATTTCTGTTAAGTTAAATTCCCCGTTTTGATTAGTTATGCCTATTTGTGTCCCGTCTACGTATACAACAACATCAGGCAAAAATACTTCTTTACCTTCTTTATTAATTGTAATAACCTTAATAGTAAATGGTTTATATTTTTGTAATACTACTTCTTTGGTGCTACCGTCAAAATAGTCACTTGTTAAAACAATTTCCTTGGTTGCGTAACCTTTTTTTGTAATCATTATTTTAGTGCCTACATTCGCTTCAAAGGCAATATAATTATCTACTACCACGTATGTAATAAGATTAGGTTTATCACTAGAAATGTCATAAATATTGATATTATCAAAGTTTATTAAATCATCATAATCATCTAATAAAGTTAATTTTAAATTAAAACTTTCTGTACTAGAATAACCACTTATATTGACTTCAGTTTGATTTTTATCCAAAAATTCATAAGGCGAAAAAATGTATTCATTTAATTCAAAGGTTAGTTTGTCGCCAATATTTAATGATATCACAACTTGACCATTTTCATTACTTGTAGCGATTAATGCTCCATCACGATACACATTAACCCCAACTAATGCTTGCTTAGTTCCGTCCACAGTTTCAAAGAAATTAAGTGTAACATCATATTTAGATTGAGTATCAACATCTACATTAATTAAATTATTTCCATTTATAGTTAATTGCGATTCTATGTTCATCCCTTCAACAAAGAATGATATTTTCGTTTTGTCTGCTAAATTAGGAATAAAGAAATATCCATTTTTATCAGTTGTGTACCCTGAATCAACTGGGGCTGTATAGCCACCACTTGATTCACTATAAGTAGATATGAATATTTTAGCATTAGATATAGGACTTTCGCTGTCTTTAAGCGTGCCTGAAACACTAAACAATTCATCTAAAAAATCAATTTCTACAATGGCATTGCCTTGTTTATCTAAGCCTTTGTTTGTAATAACTATATTAAAATTTGTGCCGTCACTATAGTATATTTTTTTATCGCCTGTTCCGTCTAGACTGCCGTAACTTGAACCCAATATAACATTAGCATTATTAGCAGAATCAATATCATTTGGTCTAAATACATACACTTGATAGAGTCCATTTGTATTAGTTGGATACATATTACCATTTTCGCGCATAGTCGGAGATTCTATAACTCTATAGATAATTAAACCCTCGCCTTCGATTGTCGCATCTTCTTCGATATTAGCCGTTCCTTTCTTTTTGTATTCTATCATAAAATATTCTTTTGCATCTTCTTGTTTATCCACTAATGCGCCACCAAATCCTGCATTATCTTTCACAGTAATTGTAGTATCTTTCTCGCCAAACTTAAGTGCTAAGGTTTGGGTATCGTTATTGGCAGGCGACAAAAGGTATTCACCGTCACTTGTAATTTCTTCTATTTTTGTAGATTTATTGTCAGTATAATAACTTTCATCAACAAATCCTAACAATTGTTTATAATAAGCATTAATTGTTTGTGGATAAAAATAGTTAGTAGACGCCATTAAATACCAACTTCCA
>CASDSK010000002.1 GCA_949283525.1 uncultured Eubacteriales bacterium | reverse complement strand
TTCTTCGTAAAAGACGCTTCGTTTGTCCTTGCTCTAATCATATTATTACTGAAACCGTTAACTTTGTGGCTAAACGCCATAGAATTTCTAAGTTCGTTTTCTCTAATATCTTTTCTGCTCTTAAATTTTCCTTTTCTATGTCTTCTATTGCTAAGTTGTTCCATGTCTCTGTTTCTACTGTTTTAAGATATTTAGATTTAATTTCTTACCCTAAAATTAAAGTTTTACCTTCTTACTTAGCCATTGATGAATTTAAAGGTAATACTGGTGGGTTTAAATATAATGCTATTATCACCGACCCTTTTAATCATAAGGTTTTAGATATTCTCAAAACTAGAGATAAAGCCTATATTTCTCAGTATTTCTCTAATATCCCTAATAAAAATAATGTTTCTTTCTTTATTCAAGATATGTGGCTACCTTATAAAGATTTTGCTTCTCTTAAATTCCCTAATGCTCGTATTATTGCTGACAAATATCACTATGTTAGACAAGTTTTTTGGGCTGTCGAAAATGTTAGAAAAAGAGAACAAAAAAGACTTATTAAGGATGAAAGATTGTTCTTTAAACGCTGTAAATACTTATTATATAAAAACAATAAAACAATTGAAGAAGAACAATTACTTTATAATATTTTTAGTCATAGTTATGATTTAGAAGTAGCATATGAACTCAAACAACAATTTGAAGCATTTAAAAAAACAAATACAAAGAAAGAAGCACAGAAAGAATTAAGAACATGGATACTAATGGCAGAAGAAAGTAAATTACCAGAGTTTAAAGATGCAATAAAGACATTTAGAAATTGGAGTGAGGAAATAACTAATTCAAAAGAAATAAATATAACAAATGCTTATACAGAAGGAATAAACAATAAAATAAAAGTACTCAAAAGAAATGCATATGGGTATAGAAATTTTGAAAGATTTAGAAATAGAATTTTACATATGTGTGCTTAAAAAGCACCAAAAGAGTTAACTCTTTTGGCGCTATTGCACAAACTTGTTTTTAAACTATAACTTTTTACACCCCCATTATTGACAAAGAGCCTAAAAAAATCATATTAGGGACTTACCTAATATGATTTTTTAGTTTTTAATTTATTTATTAATTTATATATAATTATGCAATTTTAACACCATTGACGGTTGGATAGTTACCATTACCATAAGTCCAAGTATCTATAGAGAAAGATCTATGGTCGCTTGTAAATGTAGAAGCATTATTTTTGCAATCATTGGTACTCTTTCTACCGTCTAAGTTGTTATTTCCTGTTGTTTTATTTGGATTTAATATACCACCTAAATCACCAAATATTCCAGATGTTGTTGGTCTGCCTTGTTTATTAGCATCACCATCAATGTCGTCATCATAAATACAATTATAAATTGCACAATTTTGAGAAATATTTTCGATTCCCCATACTAGATGTTTACGTATTTCAGTTGCTGTTTCTGCATAATTTGTTCCACTGCCTTGGAAAGTAATTGCTACAAAGCAAGTATGAACTTTAGCACTACCTATATAGGTAACCATTCCACCTTTATTTGAAGTACCATTCAATGTAGCAACTGCTGAACAATTAGTCATTTCGCCACTATTCATATTTGATACTAAACCACCAAGTTCGTTTCCTTGAATATATAGGTTAAATGCATTGTTTTGATTAATTACACCTGTGTTATAACCAACTAATCCACCTACTTTGTTACCATTAATTGTTCCTTGAGTAGATGATAATCTAATTTCGCCTGAGTTAGTACCTGCTATACCACCAACATAGTTATTTCCATTGATGACAGTTATTGTTCCATTGTATGCACATCTTGAAATGTTGCTTGAGTTAACACCTGCTATACCACCAACATTATGTTCATTAGCATCACTTGCAACAGCACCAACTGAAGTTGTTTCTTGAATAGCACTGTTATTTATACCAGCAATTCCACCCATATTAATATATGAACTTGATTTAGCGTAGATACTAGCAGAATTTTGTGTATTATTAATTGATTTATTATTTACACCTACAACAGAACCAACATTTAAGTTCTTATTGATTTCTACATCAATTTTATTATTATTTGCAATTTTTACATCATCGCCAATAATACCTTCATTAGTACCTGCTATAATACCAATATTAAGTGTATTTGGATTTGAAGTTGTAAATATAATGTCGCTTGTTTCTATAGTAATATTTTCAAAAGTAACATTCTTAATTACTGCACTCTTTCCAAGAACACCAAACAATCCAATATTACTTAAATCTTTAGCACTAATCTTAATATTTTTAATTGTATATCCATTACCATCTAATATGCCGTTAAATGTACCGATTGTTTCCCAAACAGCATTATTATAGTCATAATCTTCAGACAATTTAATAGTTTCGCCTTCTTTACAATCTGTTAATTTATCATAGATTGTTTCAGGGTCTTCAGGGTCAACTGGGTCAACAGGTTTCTCTTCACCATTTATTTTAATGAACCCATCGGCAGATTTACCCATCATTTGAAGCGTAGGGTATCCATTATTAACATTGTCATATTGTTGCCAAACAATACTAAAATCATAATTGAACGCTTCTATACCTGCATTACCAGCATATAATACGTGGCTGAGCATACCTGTGTATTGACTAGCACTAGTTCCGTCTTCTTCATTTCTTTCAAATACGTACCCTTTCTTAAGTCCCAATTTAATATCATTTGTAGTTGCACCTCTAGCAACTAAAATTTGGTCTGCAATTCTCTTGTTAAATGTTTCTTCATACTCATAGCCATTGTTAACAAGTGCAACAACACTATCATCAGCACAAACTTCTTTGTCAAAATATTGACCCCAAATGATATTTTCAGATATGATTTCATTAGAATCATTTGTATAAGCACTAAAATCGTTTGTATAAACAATTCCTGCTTTATTTGTTACATTATCAAATTTAACAACAGTGTAATTGTCCTTTAATTTAGCATTTGATTGCTTTGTTGCTTTCAATTCAACTACAATACCAGCACCTGTTACTCCGTCACTTGAAGCAACAATATTTCCATTAAATGATGAGTTAATTATAACACCACCAATAAGCGTAGCTGTTAAACCACCTATTAATGCTGTAGAGTTGTTAGTACTTAAGTTAGCCCCCACAACTTCACAACGGTCAATTCTTCCTATTAAATCATAAGATGTTACATAATTTGCTACGTCTATTATCGCATTTGTTTGACCAGCAATAGCACCTAATCTAATTTCTGTAGCACCTGTGTTAGAAGAATTAATATTTACAGTATTAACTCTAACATTTTCAATTAAACCATTGTTTTGTCCAGCAACTGCACCAGCATTAACCACTTGACCATCTATTTTAACATTCTCTAATATTAAATTATGAATGTATCCATCACAAGCAACTTTAGCAAATAACCCAGCATTTTCTAAACTATTTTCAGCGTTAATTGTAAGGTTAGAAATTGCATATCCTCTACCGTCAAATTCACCACTAAATGATTTATTGCTAAATAATGGTGTGAAGTTATCAATATTAGACAAGTCAATGTCATTTACTAATATATAATGGCTATTTTCATCTGCATTTTCTGCTAAATTCTCTAAACCATCTTTAAGTTGTTCACCATTAGAAATAATAAATGGATTCTCTTGTGAACCATCGCCTATTTTAATGAAACATTGTTGTTCACGCCAGCCTGATTTATTAGTATCAAGCCAAACTTCCGTCTCACCTGCTTTGATAGCCTTAAATGAATTTGATTCAGCGTCATATTCTACTAAATCAGTATTTTTGATAACCCAATCAATTTTTGTTGAATCAAGTGGATTATTATGTACATAATTTAATTTAAAACTATCCCCAACATTTACATAGATTTCGTGAGTCTGTAATTCTATGTATTCTTCATCTTTCATAAAGTAGTATACTGTTACACCAATTGCTATAATGGTTAACAATGATACTACAAACACTACAAACCTTTGATAATTCATATTTTCTCCTATTAATTTTATTTTGAATATATTATACTTTGTCTTAAAGTTTTTGTCAATACATAATTTAATAATTTTACACAAAAATTTAGTTAATTACATTATACAATCTATTACACGTATAGATTATGCAAAAAATAAGAATAAAAACAAAAAAAATAACAAAGTTTATTTAAAATATTTAATTTGTTGCAATTATAACAAAAATATTATATAATATAAATTACTTAAAAAGGGAATGATTATGAAAAATTACGAACCAGTACGAGGAACACAAGATTATATTCCTAAACAAATGCAACAAAGACAGTTTATCTCAAATATAATTGAAGAAGTTTACACAAAAAATGGTTTTTTGAGAATTAAGACTCCTATGCTTGAAGATTTAGATTTAATGTTGGGTAGCGACGGCGGAGATAATGTTAAATTAATGTTCAAAATTCTCAAAAGAGGCGAAAAACTAGATTTGTCTAAGCCCAATCTAGAAGTGAAAGACGTTAGTGATATGGCGTTAAGGTATGACCTAACAGTGCCACTCGCTAGATTTTATGCGAACAACAAAAATTTCTTACCTACTCCATTTAAGGCATTTCAACTTGATGAAGCATTTAGAGCAGATAGACCACAACGAGGTAGACTACGCCAATTCACACAATGTGATATAGATATTCTAGGTGACAATTCTATAAATGCTGAAATAGAATTATTAGTTTGTGCTGGAAATGCTTTAACTAATTTAGGCTTCAAAAATTTTGTATTTAAGATTAATAATAGAAAAATTCTTAATCAAATTATTATGATAAATGGCTTCAACAAAAATCAATGTCAAAATATTTGTGTAATTCTAGATAAATATGACAAAATAGGCTATGAAGGTGTTCAAAACGAAATGCTAATGTATAATTATGACTCTTCAAGCACTATATCATTAATTGAAACTATCAAAGATATTAAAGAAAACGGTTTCTCTGCTTTATCAAAATATTTAGATGAAACACAAGAAGTTATTGACACAACAACTTTGATTAACGCAGTCAATGAATTAAGTAATAACCTATTTATTGCTTGTTTTGACATATCAATAATTCGTGGACAAGGCTACTACACAGATTGTGTATTTGAAGTATACCTTGACGGTTACGAAGGTGCTTGTGGCGGTGGTGGTAGATATAATGATATGATAGGCAAAATTACCAAACAAAATTGTCCTGCTGTCGGTTTCTCATTAGGATTTGAACGATTATTTACAATCATAACAGAAAATGATATGTGCCTTAATCAAACAAAAAAATTAGCACTAATCTATTCAAAAAATGATGACTTTGTAGATGTTAAACGCTATGCTGATTCTCTTCAGAAAGAATATGATGTCGCTATTATGCCAAGAGCCAATAATTTAGGGCACCAACTGCAAATCATTAAAGAAAACTGTTTCTCTGATTTTGTTATTTTTGGTAACAACCAAATAACACCTTTAGAATGACTAAACTATGAATAAAGCAATTACTTTGTTTAAAATTCTTAAATTGTTTTAAATTTTATTTAAATAATATAAGATTGTTTATAATAATGATAATTAAGATTAAAAATAATATATAAATTTTAAAAGCCACGGTATTCACTTCATTTTCGCCGTGGCTTAAAATAAAAATCCACGGTACTATTGAAGTGACCCCTACGGGTTTCACTTCACTATCCCGTGGTGTTCTTTAACAAAAAACGCATTGATTTTGAAATCCCGTAAAGGTTTCAAATATTTCAACGCGTTTTTTGTTTTTATAAATTTTTAAATTGAGAATAAATTTTAATTATTTACTGTATTGTTAAATTTATACCCTGAAAAATTTCCACTTTTTAAATTTGAAGTGCATCCAGTGATAGTTACCCCATCTTGAATATCTGCAACTACGCTCCCTGCTTTCGCATCATCAAGATAGTCTCCAGAATATTCTATAACAGTTAGAATTTGTTGCCCTTCATTATTTGTTGTGCTTTGATTAGTCCAATTAACTTTACAATTAGAAATTTCAGCCCCTTTTGCTCTAGCAACTATTCCACCTAGTGCTTCGGGAGTCTCACT
>CASDSK010000001.1 GCA_949283525.1 uncultured Eubacteriales bacterium | reverse complement strand
TGAAAGTTCTATACCAGTTAAGTTAATAGCGCTATCAAACTTTATAAAGGAGAATAAAATGGCTAAACAAAAGTTTGTCAAAGACAAAGTAAACTTGAATGTTGGTACTATCGGTCACGTTGACCATGGTAAGACTACTTTAACAGCAGCAATTACAAAAAGACAATCATTGTTAGGTCTTGCTCTTGCAAGAAACTATGCTGATATTGATGCTGCGCCTGAAGAAAGAGCTAGAGGTATAACAATTAATACTTCTCACCAAGAATATTCAACGGCTACTCGTCACTATGCTCACGTCGACTGTCCGGGACACAAGGACTATGTCAAAAACATGATTACCGGTGCTGCACAAATGGACGCAGCTATCCTCGTCGTTGCAGCATCTGATGGTCCAATGCCACAAACAATGGAACATATTCTTCTTGCTAGACAAGTTGGTGTTCCTTACATCGTGGTATTTATGAACAAAATTGACCAAGTTGATGACCCAGAGTTAATCGAATTGGTTGAAATGGAAATTAGAGACTTGCTTAACAAGTACGGTTTCCCAGGAGATGATACTCCAATTATTAAAGGTTCTGCGTTAAAAGCACTTCAAGCAGCAGAAGCTGGTCAAACAGATTCACCTGATTTGAAATGCATCGACGAATTAATGAACGCTTTGGATACTTATGTTCCAGATCCAGTTCGTGCTACAGACAAACCTTTCTTGCTTCCTGTCGAAGACGTATTCACTATCAATGGTCGTGGTACCGTTGCTACTGGTAGAGTTGAAAGAGGTAAAGTTAAGATGGGTGATGTAGTTGAAATCGTTGGTATTCGTGAACCTAGAACAACAACCATCACTGGAATTGAAATGTTCCACAAAATGATGGATGAAGCAGAAGCAGGAGATAACGTTGGATTGTTATTGAGAGGAATTGAAAAGAAAGACATCGAAAGAGGTCAAGTAATTGCAGCTCAAAAATCAGTAACACCTCATACTGAATTTACTGCTGAAGTTTACATTTTGAAGAAAGAAGAAGGCGGACGTCGTACTCCATTCTTTAGTGGTTATCGTCCACAATTCTACTTCAGAACTACTGACGTTACAGGTACAATTGAATTACCTGCAGGCGTTGAAATGGTAATGCCAGGCGACAACGTTTCAATGACAGTTCGCTTGATTACTCCTATCGCTATCGAAGAAGGACTTCGTTTCGCTATTCGTGAAGGTGGTAGTACAGTAGGTTCAGGTGTCGTTTCTAAAATTATTAAATAATTTAATTTATAGGCTTAACCCTGCAAAGTTTTCTATAATTAAATGTGTTTAAGTTTTGAAATAAGTCTAAACCTATTATAAATCTTAGCGTAGATTTAAAACATGCTCTTGAACTGTGAAAGTATCATAGTAGTTTCTCTGGCTTTATAGAGAAGTCGCACCTCGTCTTAAAGTGGGTAGTCTTGTCCAGACTTAAAGTTGGATAGTTGTCCTAAACTTGTTAGGATAGTTTATCTAGACTTAATTAGATAGTTGGCTTATAACTTAATATAAGTAGTCAAGCACAGACTTTAAAATTTTGCAGTTAACCTAAGGCTTCAAACAAGGTGTCGAACTATAGACCAATTTAGTTTTCTTGCTAGGAAATAAAATTAGTAGTAACCTATACTTTATTAGGCGTAGTACTTGCGTTAAGGTATGTTCAGTAAAGAAATAAAAATCTCTTTGATAGGTAGATAACTTATCACTTACTCAAAGTATAAATGAGTGCTCGCTAAAGCATTAAATTAGTATTCTAGCCGAGAATTAAAATTGGTACTCATACATAGAGTTTAAATGTGTATTCTCACTAAAGAATTGAAAGATAGTGTTCTTGCCGTAGAATACAAAAAACGGTGTTCATTCTAAGAACTGAAAATAGAATTCGTGGCATAGAATTAAAATTTGTCGTTCAAATAGAAGAACTAAAAATCTATGAACTCAATGCTAAGAGTTTAAAATTGCACTCATACATAAGAGTAAATTTGTATTCAAGTGAAAGAATTAAAAATTCATACTCGTACATAGAGTTTTAATGTGTGTTCTAACTTTGGAACTAAAATAAAGTATTCTCACCATAAGAATATAAATTTGGTATCTTGCAAATAGATTGTATTTGTGTTCAAATCTAAGAACTAAAAATAGATTTTCATACGAAAGAAATAAAAAATAGTCTTCAAACCTAAGAAGTATAAAATGGTGTTCAAGACCTAGAATTAAAAAAGGTTACACAAGACTAAGTGTATAAAAATGTTAATCTTTATTCAAGATTATAAAGAGAATACATCGAACTATAGATGTTAAATTTAGTGATGTATTGCTTAGTACATTATCGCATCAAATTTATTCCATTGTTTGATGCTATAAGCATTGATAGGCAATTTAACCTAGACCATACATTTATATTCAAAAGTTCAATTTTGTTTATAATTGTATTCGTTTGTATGAATTTTAATAAATAAATTAAGGAACAATTGGAATTTTAATGTTTTGTTAAAATTAGCGCAACTTAAATTATGAGTTAAAATTTGTACGTTAAAAACGAGAAACACCCATCAGGGTGTTTTTTTATTTTAGAAAGCCAAGTTTATTTACGAAAGCACCGTAGGTGATAATTTATAGCCGTGACTTTTTGTTAATTAATTTATATGAAAAAACCTCCTATATAATAGAATTTGTAGTCTACAAAAATTTTAATCATAGGAGGTTGTGTCATATAAGACGCACTAATTATAACATAAAAAATTAAAAATTGCAAATAATTTTATTTTTTTTAGATATAAACATTATAAAAAAGTATAAAATTATTTATAAAAATAAGGTATTTTATATTTTATTTAAAGTAGTTGCAAAAAACAAATTAAATGTGTTTTTTAACATATGGATAAAAATAAATATGTGCTAAACTTAATATATTGTAAATTTTATATGTAAATAAATACATATATTTTTAATGATTTTAATAATTTATATTAAAAGTTTTGCATTTTGTAGATATCTAAAACGTTTAATATAAAAAACATTTGCAAAAAATTAAATTATGTTATACAATATCTATGTAAATACAAAGGATAAATTATGTTTATAGAATTATTGAGTTTGAAACAAAAAAAAGAAATTTCAAAAAAAATGCTTATTGCTGAAGCGAAAACTAATAGTTATTATCAAAAAAACTTAATTAATATATTAAATGAAAGTTTATTTACTTATTCAATCCAAAACGACAAAAAAAGTAAATATTTAGTTTTAAATATAAAAAATGGGGATATTTTTGTGTTTGACGATTTTAACTATATAAAATTTGAAAATCCGTCAATGCGTCCTACATCTATGCAGTTAAATATTAAAATCTATAATAAGTTTATGTGTAGTAAGTTTAGTGATTATGCTGTTTGTGCACAAAAATATAATGAAGATACTCAAAAAGTGGTTGATTTTATAAACTTTTGTGATAATTATATTGGAAATTGCGTTAATCGTAAAAATAAAGATAGGTTAGTTGAAATTGAAAAATAAATTATTTAATAATGTTATTGACATTAATAATGTTTAAGTTAAATTACGACAATAAAAAGTATACGAAAAAATATTTTTAGCAAACTATTTTATAATTTTTGTTGTATACTAATTATAGTTAACATTGAAGGAGTTAGTAATGAAAGTTATCAAAAGGCAGAAAAATAGTAGAAATTGTATAATTTGTGGAATGGAAAATCAATCATCAGTTAAAGCCCCATTTTATGAAATGGAAGATAATTCAATTGTATCAATTTTTAAATTTCAGGATATTCATCAAAGTTACCCTCAAAGAGTGCATGGTGGATTAATATGCGCTATGTTAGATGAGTTAATAGGTAGGGCATTGTGGATTTTTGAACCAAACACTTATGGTGTAACAATGAATATTGACATTAAATATCGTAGACCTGTTCCCTATGATACCACTTTGTATGGAGTTGGAAAATTAACGAAAAATACTAAATTATTTTTTGGTGGTATTGGTAAAATTTTTGATGAACAAGGACAGGTACTTGCTGAAGCAGAGATTTCATATATTAAGCAGGAAACTAAGAAAATAGGGGATATGGAAGAAGATAAAGAGATGATTTATGAAATAAATGATGATATTAAAGATATAGACATAACAAAGTTCAAATTATAAATGTCTATATTTATTTTTTTTGTTAATAATTAATATATTAATGATAATTTTATTAGTATTTATGTGTGGATAATAATATAGTTATTTAATAAAATATGTCTAAATGATTGACTTATTTGCGAAAATCTATTATACTTTTATAAGTATTTCTCGAAGGGAGAATTTTAATGACAAAGAAGAAAGCGACAAAAAGTATTGTACTTATTGTACTACTACTTATTATTGGAATTATACTGGCATTTTGCCGTTTCGATATTCCTTTTACGACCAAAACTTATAATGGTTTTATTAATTCAATAAAAATGGGACTTGATATAAGTGGGGGTGTAACTGCAGTTTATGACGCCAAGTTGGCTGATGAGAATGCTGACATAGATTTAGATACGGCTATTAAATCTACTATTAGTCGATTAGAAAGTATTTTGGCAAGTCGTGGATATACTGAAGCAACCGTTACAACTCAACAAGGTAATCGTATTCGTGTAGAAGTCCCTGATGTAGAAGACCCACAGGAAGTTTTTGATCTTATTGGTAATCCAGCGAAATTAAGTTTTAAGACTGAAGAAGACCCAAATGCTGAATCTAGAATATCTGCTAGCGACATCAAAAATGTTGAATATGGTTATCAAAACAATGAACACGGTGTCGTTATAGATTTTACAAGTTCTGGGGCAGTTAAGTTTTCAGAGTTGACAGAAGAATTATCTGCGTCTGGTGGAAAGGTTTATGTGTATATAGGTGATTCACTATTTACAACATTAACCGTTCAAGAACATATTACAAGTGGTTCAACTTTCATTAGTGGAAGTATGGATACAAGAGAAGATGCTGAAGAATTTGCTTTAAGGATAATGAGTGGTACATTTAGTGCCGAATTATCCCTATATGAAAGTTCGGTGGTCAGTGCTACACTAGGTATGAATGCCATATCTTCTGGTTTAATTGCAGCCATAATAGGTTTAATTTTAATTTTCATTTTTATGGCTGTAATTTATAGAATGTTTGGGTTAATGGCTAATATCGCACTTATGTTTTATGTTATTTTAGTATTATTCTTCTTGCAAGCGATTCCACTCGTGCAACTAACTTTACCAGGTATAGCGGGAATAATTTTAAGTTTGGGAATGGCAGTCGACGCTAACATTATTATATTCGAAAGAATCAAAGATGAGTATAAGCATGGCAAAAGAATTCCGGCTAGTGTAAAAGGTGGGTTTAAACGTGCTACTACGGCAATTTTAGACTCGAACATAACGACATTAATGGTTTGTGTAGTATTGTACTTATTAGGTACTGGAGCAATTAAAGGCTTTGCTATAACGTTATTTATTGGTGTAGTAGTGTCAATGTTTACTGCAATCTTTATTACTAGATGGTTAATAAATATTTGTTTAGCATTTAATAGTTCTAAAGAAGAATATTATAATTTATATAGGGAGGATGGAGTAAATGAAATCGTTTAATACGTTTGATAAAATTCAAAATACTAAATTTGATTTTGTAAAACACGCGTGGAAATTTGCTATTGCTTCTCTAGTAATATTTACTGTTGGTATTATAGTATGGCTTGCTTGTGGACTTAACTTAGGTTTAGATTTTACAGGTGGTACCATTGTCAAAATTCAAATCGGTGCTCAATTAGATGAGAAAGGGGCATATAATGAATATGCTAATAAAATTGAAGACGTTTTTGGCAAGTACAATATTGAAATATCCCAAATGCAAAAGGAAGATAGTGGAGAAAATGCGGCTATTTCAGTAAGATTTCAAGATATTGAAGGATATTCTGCTGAACAGATGACTGAACTTGTGAAAGGTGAAATTACAACAGAATTGACTCAAGTTTTAAATGCTGATGGTCAAAATACCGACTTTAAGGTACAAGAAAGTCAGAGAATTGGTGCTACAGCAAGTTCAGATTTACTAAGTTCTGCAATTTTGGCAATACTGATATCTTCAGTTTTAATTTTGATATACATTGCATTTAGATTTGAATTATTAAGTGGTTTGGCTACATTAGTTACTATCGTACACGACGTACTAATAGTGTTTGCGCTTGTATCAATTTTTAGGATTGAAATCAATAGTGCTTTCGTTGCTGCTATTATTACTATAATTGGTTATTCTATTAATAATACGATTATCATATTTGATAGAGTACGTGAGAATATGAATAATGAGAAGATTGCAGAATTGGGCGCTAACCACGTAATTCAAGTATCAGTTAAACAAACCTTGATACGTTCGATGTATACAACTTTAACTACATTATTGGCTATTGCAATGCTGGCAATTATTGGTGTATCAAGTATACAAATATTCTTGTTGCCTATTATATTTGGTTTAATCGCTGGTTTATATTCGTCAGTTTTCCTTGCTCCTGCATTATGGTGCGTAATGTTGACCAATTATACTGATAGAATGAATGCTAAAGGTAAACCTGTAAAATTGTCAATAGTTAATAAGAAGAAAAAAAATAATGATAAAAATAAAGATGTCATAGAAACAAAAATGGCATAATTGATGGCATACTTAGTATGCCTTTTGTATTTTATTAATTATCTTAAAGGAGAAATTATGTATATTAAAAAAGATTTAAATACAATTTTATTTGTATTTTGTATAATATCTATCATAATCGGCATATTGTGTATTGCTTTTGCAAATGCGTTAGCAGTTGCTATCCCATATATAATTGGTGCGTTAGTTATAATTGATGGAATATATATTCTAATTAAATATTTTGTTAGAAAAGATATAGAGTTTCCTAATAATTTTGCATTGGCTCAAGGTTTAATAAATGTTGTTTTAGGTATTTTAATAATTCTATCGAGTGAATTTTTTACAAAGGCTTTCGGGATAATTTTAGGTATTTGCTTATTAGTTTATGGAATTTTTCAATTGAATTTATGTATTAACTTAAAAAAATTAATTAAATCTTACATATATGATTTAATTGAATCATTATTATTAATAATTTTTGCAATAATTTTACTTATTTTTTCAAGTTCAGCAATGAAGATTATAATAACTATTTTAGGCGTCGGTATGATTGTTTTGGCGTTGTTTGTAATAGTTAAAATTATATTACAAAACAAAAAAAATATGACACTCGAAGGTGAAATTATAGAAACAAATATTGCAGAAGATAATGAAGAAAATGATAAGAAATAAAAAAACTAATTAATTATAATGACACATTGTCAACTTAACTAATTAGTTTTTTTTTATAAATAATTATTAATATTATTTAGATAGTTAACACTTTATAGAAACTTTTCATTTGCTAATAATTTTTAGAAAATTAATCATTAAATAATTTTAGTTTTCTTTCCTTCATTTCGTCAATTTTCTCTATGTAAGTTATTATATCTTTAACATTGTCAATTCTTTCAATTCTATTTTCTTTCGGGTAAATTCTTTTTGATACACCATTTGCTCCACAAGCAATTATATTTGAAAAGTCTTCCATAGAATTTATGTTAAATTGACATTTTTTATTATTTTTACAAAAGCCTACATTTTCTAGATTCCCAATCATATTTTTCTGTCTATAAATGTAGTATGGTTCATAACCATTATTTTGTAGTTTTTGTTGAGCCAGTTCTACATTGTTTTGTATTTGTTTTATTTCATCATTAGTGCAATATTCGTTATTTTTTGTCATTACTGATTTTACTTTATAAGACAGAGTGTGAATTGTAATATTATCTGGATTTAAAGAAATAGTTTTGTCTAATGAAAGGGCAAATAAATTAGTATCATAAGGGAGCCCGACAATTAAGTCCATATTTATTATGAAAGGATAATTTTTGGCTAGTATGTATGCCTTAATAATGTCTTGTGAAGTGTGGGCTCTACCTATAGCCTTAAGTGATTTTTCATTAAATGTTTGAGGGTTTATACTTATTCTATTTACTTTGTTGTTATATAACACATCTAATTTATCTTTGTCAATTGTGTCAGGGCGTCCTGCTTCTACTGTAAATTCTTGAATAGTTTTGAAATCTATAGTCTTTAATATTCTGTCAAGTTGTTCTGCTGATAAAGAAGTTGGTGTACCACCACCGACATAAACGTTCTTAACAGTATATTTTTTTGATTTTATTAATTCTTTAACAAAATTAATTTCTTCTATTAGACTCTCTACATAAGGTTCAATATAATTTTTTGCTTTCGCTATTTCACAAGATATAAAAGTACAATACGAACAACGTGTAGTACAAAATGGAATATTTATATATAAATCTACATCATTTTCATTAATAATTATTGGTAGTTGATTACGAATCACATTCACTAATAATTGAGATTTAGAAGGGGAAACATAATAATCTTCAATTAAAGATTGTTTGGTTAGATCCAAATTATTATTATGGTTAAAATATTCCAAAGCAATTTTTGTAGGCTTGACTCCAGTCAATGCTCCCCAAGGTTGTGAAACTTTCAAATACTCACTTAATGCTACATAAAAAGCGAGTTTAACTGTTCGTTTTATATATTTATTTACTAACGTAACCAATTTATCTTGCCTACAAAATGTGGATTGTCGTATTTTTTTTGGTTTTTCTAAATCAATATTATATTCTAAAATTGTAATAAAATTTGTTACAGTATTTTTTTCAATTTCTAAATTATGAACTATCTCGTATTTATGAACATCATCTTCGTTTTCTGCTAATTTAATTTCTTCATTAGGTAGGAAAGGATGTATTTGCTGATATATGTCATAGAAGTATTCTTCTTTATTTGTTACAATTCTCATATTTTTTACCTATAGATTTATATTCTTAAATGTGTTATATGTATTAGAATTTTCTAAATTTGATTTTAAATTTTTGTTTTCAATAATTTTAAAAATTCCATTACTATATGAATAATCTAAAATGCCAATTTCATTAAATATTTTCAAACAAAATACCATTTGTAAATATGTACAATTTGGAATTTGTGAATGTATGACATTATATAATTGGGTTAAATTTTCATATACATTTGATTTTGTAATTGCTTTGCTTATTTCTTTAAAATAAATCCCATACAAATTTCTTTCAAACGATAATTTTTCTGTAAATGTTCTCATATTAAAATTTGAATTAGGTATATATATTTTAGCATTAGTTAATTTTCTAAGAGTATTTAAATATCTTAAATTTATAACGGGGTCGAGAAATATAATATTGTTATAATTTTTAAAATTATTTTTTAAACTTGGGTTTAGAACAAACGAATTGTGTCCTTTGTCTTCGTAGATATTTTTATAATTGTACGAATAAACTATTTGACTAATTATTGGGTTTTTTATAAATGTATTATAACTTTCCATTGTATTCACAACAAATAAAGTACCAAAAACTTTATCGAAGTTTTGTAGTAAAATATTTAATTCATTGATGTCGTAAGTTTCATAATTTGTGTTAATTTCTTCATTGCACAATATTTCAACTAAATATTCTCCATATAATTTGTCATTATCATTTAGTGTTAAATTTTTGTCTGTAACAACTTGTTTAAGAAACATTTTACTTGATTCGAAGCCGTGATAAACATCTAATTGCAATTCTACTATTGCTTTTTTTGTATTAATTTCATTTAATAAATCTTTATATTTTCCAAAATTGAAGCCTACTGCATTAATGTTATTTAAATTCATTGTTAAATGATTGGGATATTGCTTCATAAGTGTCGCATTAGCGTTTGTGAATTTAATTTTGAACTTTGGACGCGGGTTATCACTACCAATAGGCTCTAAGATATTTAATTGTCTAACAAAATCTTTTGTTACCTTTTGTATATCTAAATCTAAGTCATAAGTTTTTTGTGGAACGAAAATATTTGCATCAAAATCTTGCTGTAAAATATTTTCTATATTTTCTTTAAACTGATTAAAATTTTCTAACTTTAATTTTAACCCAGCAGCCATTGTATGCCCACCAAATTGTTCTAGTAATTCTTGAGTCTTTTTTAGGCAACTATGTATATTAACTCCATCAATACTTCTGCCAGAACCTGTTAATATGCCGTCGACATTAGAAAATAAGAAAGTGGGGCGATAATATTCTTCACACAATTTTGCACATACTATACCCAAAATACCACTATCCCATTTGTCGCTATATAAACAAATTGAACGTTGATTAGTTAAAGAAATGTTGTCCAAAATATTTTTGCAGTCTTCATAAACAATATTGCATAAATCTTGCCTTTGACAATTAAATTCTAAAATAGTATCAATTAATTGTGATATTTCATTATCGTCGTCTGTTAAATATAATCTCAAAGATTTATCTGCGTCGCCCATTCTTCCAGAAGCATTAAGTTTAGGTGATAATTTATAAGAAATATCAGTTGCAGTAGGATGTTTGATGCCCAACTTTTCAAGTAATTTCATTATACCTTTAGGTGCTAAATTCATAGTTTTTAGACCTAATGTTACTATAACTCTATTTTCATCCAACAATGGAACTATATCCGCAATCGTTGCTATAGCAACAATAGGTAAATATTTTTTTGCTACATCTAATCCGTCTAATGCTTGTATTAACTTAAATGCCATACCTGTGCCACAAATTTCTTTAAATGGATATTCTTGATTAGGTAATTTAGCATTAAGTGTAAGGCAGTCGGGTAAAATTTCTGGTATGTCGTGGTGGTCAGTAACTATTATGTCTATTCCTAATTCTTTTGCATATTCAATTTCGTTATGACAAGAAATACCACAATCTACAGTTATTATTAAATCTGGATTATATGTTGATTTTATTTTATCTAATGCTTGACAACTTAAACCGTATCCGTCCACATATCTATTTGGCATAAAGTGAAAAGCCTGTATATTTTTTGATTGAAAATATTTAATTAATATTGCTGTTGCACTAACACCATCTACATCGTAGTCACCAAATATCAATATTTTTTTATTTTCATTTATAGCGTTTTTGATTTTGTCAACAACTTTATCCATATCCTTTAACAAAAATGGGTCATAAAAGTCATTAAATGTTGGATGTAAATAATGTTTAATTTTCTCTTCACTATCTATGTTGCGCATAAATAAAATTTCTACAATTTCAGGATAGAGTTTTAGTTCTTTACTAATTTTATCAATTAAACTTTTATTTAAAGTTTCTTTACTTCTTTTGACTAGTTTCATTGTCTCTCCTATAAATAGTTAACACAAAAAATTTGCCTTAGGCAAACTGCGATACGAATAACTATCAATAATTTACTAATTTTGTAACATTATAGCAAATATTGTCAACATTTGCAAGTGTTTTTTTATTTGAAAGGGCATAGCAAAATTTGGCATATGAAAAATAAAAAAAAATTAATATTTTATCAAAATTGTAACAAAATAATTTAAAGGAGTACGACTTTGAATTTTATTAAATGGTTATTAGGTGTAGGCATATTTTTTTTTGTGTGCTTAATGACTATATTTCCAATATTTATAAGTGACACATTACCTAATACTATGATAATAAATGGGGATATATCTAATTACACAAAAAATGGCATTTTAACATCTAAATTTATTCCAAACGACAAAAAAAATACACTTAACAATAATTTTTCTAAAGGTAAATTAGAGATAAGTTTTTTGGGAATAAACATCAAAAACATTGATATTTTTAAAGTAGAAAAAGATGAAATTTATGCTTGTGGTAAGACAGTTGGTGTTGCACTTCAATCAAAAGGTGTGGTTGTAATTGGTCAAAACCCTGTTATCACTGCTAATGGAAAGGTTACTAACTCAAATATAAATGTTGGAGATATTATTTGTGAAATAGAGGGCGAATATATAGAATGTGCCGATAATATCACAAAAATAATTAATGACGAACAATATAGAGGAAAGGAACTTGTTGCTAAATATAAAAGAAATGGAGAAACAAGTTACACTACAATAAACCCTGTTTTAGATTTAGAGAGTCAAACCTATAAATTAGGATTATGGGTAAGAGATGATGCTAGTGGTATAGGAACTATGACTTATATCAAAGGGGATACTTTAGAATTTGGTGCATTAGGCCATCCTATAAGCGATATTGACACAGGTGCAATTATGGATGTATTTGATGGGCAAATTTACAAGTGTTCTGTATTGTCAATAGCCAAAGGTATGAGAGGTAAGGCTGGAGAAATGAAAGGAATATTTGTCCAATCTCAAAATGTTTTGGGTAATGTAAAAAAGAATACAAATTTTGGTATTTTTGGGACAGTTGATAGAAAGTTGTTAGATATTTGCAAAAAAGTTAAAATAGGTGGGCGAAATACTGCCAAAGCCGGTAAGGCAAAAATTCTTTGTAGTTTGGACGGTCAAAATATAGAAGAATTTGATATAGACATAATCAAAACAAGTTATAAAGGGAAAAATTCAAATAAATCTTTAGTTTTTAAAGTAACTGACAAAAATTTAATACAGCGTACTGGTGGAATTGTGCAGGGTATGAGTGGTAGCCCAATTATACAAAATGGACGATTAATAGGCGCAGTTACACACGTATTTTTAAATGATGCGACAAAAGGATTTGGAATTTATTTAGATTTAATGCTTGAAAATAGTTAAATTAAATAGAAGGGGAATTATGAAACAAAAACAAATTGATATTGATATAAAATTTAAGTTTGATTTAGCAGGTTTAAAAAATATTATCAAAAAAACTAAATTATGTCATATTATTACTGATTTTGAGAAAGATGGCATATATTCACTTATGTTCGCTTGTGAAGATGAACATATGCCAAAATTAAATAATTTAGTTGCACATTATATAACAGATTTCTATATTAATAGATACAAAAAGTATTATTTAGAAAGTAATATAAATCTTAATGCTATGGAGAAAATGTTTGTTCCAGCATATATTTGTGCTATTACTTCTTTTGATAATTTTACAGATAGAGAAATAGCACTTGAAGCAGACTTTACATTAAATAAATTTTCTGTTATACCATTTTTATTTTTTAAATTACCTGATTTATTGCAACGATGGAGAATGATTATAAATTTGACAAATGATAATATTCAATGTTTTGATAAGCCTACTGCTGTAATAGATTTATTATGTTATTTAGTCAATAATCAACAAAATAAAACCAAAGAATTAGATGTGTGTTTTGAAGATAGGGGAATTAAGATTTATAATGATAATAAATTAAGTTTTGAAAGTAAATCTCAAGACAAAAGTGATATTGGAGATATGATAGCAGTTTTAATCAAATTGTGTCCACAAAAACTTATAATTCATTCAACAAACTCTAATTCACATATTGATACTCTCAAAAAAATTTTTAAAGCAAAAATATTATTATGATTAATTTGAAATTTTTTTTCTAAAATCGTTGACAATTATATAAATATGTTATATAATAACGATGTTCAAAGAAGAAGGGAACTTCTCACCTGTCGGGCTAAGCCTAGATTGTGTTCAAATAAGATTATTTAAGTGGCTTTTTCTTGAACGAATTAAGCCATTTTTTCATAAAATATTTTTTATGAGTAAATGTATAAGAACAAATACGGTTATAATGGAGGAACCTAAACTGAAAGATTTACCTATTAATGAACAGATTAAATCACCTAAAGTTATGGTCATCGATGCAGATGGAACAAAAATGGGTGAGATAATGACTCAAAAGGCACTTGAACACGCTAAATCACAAGGATTAGACTTAGTACTTGTTTCGCCAAACGCTGTACCACAAGTTTGTAAAATTATGGACTACGGGAAATACAAATTTGATTTACAAAAAAAGCAAAAAGATAATAAAAAGACGCAAAAAAATTTGGAAATGAAACAAATAAAATTATCTATGAAAATAAGCGAAGGCGATTTAGAGTATAGGGCTAAACAAGTTTTAAAATTCGCTGAGCGTGGTTATAAAGTTAAAGTATACATTGAAAGAAGTCGTGGCAGAGCACAAATTTATGACAATAAAGGTTTGGATATTTTGCGTAGATTTGCTGAAATGGTATCTAACGAGTATAAAATAGAGAAAGAACCAAGTTTCGGTGTCTATGATCTCAATATGATTTTAACCGTAATGACTAAAAAAGAAAAGGAGTTAAAAAATGCCAAAACAGAAAACGAATAAAAGCGCAATGAAGCGTTTTAAATTAAGAAAAAGTGGTTCTATTAAGCGTCACAAACAAGGTAGAAGACATATTTTAACCAAAAAGTCGGCAAAAAGAAAAATGCATTTAAGGAAGGCAACTAACATGAGTAAAGTTGATGAGAAAAATGTTAGAACCCTTATGCAAGCGTAATAGAAGGAGATTGTTATGAGAATAAAAAGAGGCGTGAATGCTATTAAGAAAAGAAGAAAAGTTATGAAAGCATCCAAAGGCTATTGGGGTGCTAAGAGTAAATTATATAGAGTAGCACGTGAACAAGTAATGAAATCTGGACAGTACGCATACATTGGTAGAAAGTTAAGAAAACGTGATATGCGTCAACTTTGGATTGCTAGAATTAACGCTGCTTGTAGACTTAATGGAATTTCATATTCAAAATTTATGCACGGGCTTAAATTAGCAAACATTGAATTAAACCGTAAAATATTAGCAGATATGGCAGTAAATGATGCTGTAAGTTTTGCAGAACTTTGTGCTAAAGTTTCTAAATAATTTAGTTAAACCTTTTGTTTATTAATAAATTAGTAAATAAAAGGTTTTTTTGTAATTATTGTTATTTATTATTTAAATAATTTAACTATTAGGTGAAATTATGTTTGATTGTGATGATAATGAAGAGAAATTAAAAAGTATTTTTGAGGAAGAAGTAACATATAGTTATGACCCTGAATCTAATATACAAATTAGTAACACAACTTATAAAATGCGTGGCTTAGTAAATAATTATTCTGACCCAATAAGTAGCGTTTTAGCAAAATTGTATGAATCACTTTTGATAAGAATTTATAAAGAAATTAATATAGATGTTTTATTGGATGTTAGAGTAGAGTTTGCTCAAGAAATTGAGGATTTTGAAGAAGGTGGATTTTTCGATAGATTACAAAGAAAAGATAAACTTAAAGACGCATTTGTTGGCGAAAGTTTTAAAGAAAGAATTGAAAGAATGTTGTTTGAAATACAAGACAAATATATTGATAATGTAATAATTTATGAAGATTTATCGAATATTACATTTATGAATGTTGCATTGCTTTCTAATTATTGTAGTGATATGGCAGAACTTGAAATGGAATTTGTCTTCGGTGATATTGATTTAACAACTAGAAAAACTAAACAAAATGAAATAATAAAAAAGTATGCTGATTTAATGACCAAAGACCTAATTAGTATAGGTATCACATTAGATAAATTTAATTATCAAAATGCTTGTGATTATTTAAAATGCGTATATTAATAAATTTTGATAAAGTTGTGATACTTGACTAGTTTATCTATTTGTGATACACTTGCCATATAATATTAATTTATAAAATAAATAAATATTTCTATAAATTCATAAGATTAGAGGTGTAAATTGATAAGTAGTAAACACAATCAATACGTGAAATTGATTAAAGAATTGCGTACAAAAAAAGGTAGAGAACGTCATAAAAAATTAGTCATAGAAGGGAAAAAGACGATAATCGATTGTCTAAATAATGCTATTAAGTTTGACTACATTTTATATGACGAATCTTGTAAAGATTTTGTTGCTAATTTAAATATTCCAAAGTTTGAAACATCAAAAGAAATAATTGAATTTTTATCAAATCAAATTACAACACAAGGTATCATAGCAGTTGTAGAGCAGCCTATTTTGTTTGTAGATAAACCAGAAACTAATTTTTTAGTCTTAGACGGACTACAAGATGCAGGCAATGTTGGTACAATTTTGAGAACGGCATTAGCCACAAACTTTCGTAGAGTAATACTAATAGATTGCGTAGATGTATTTAGTGATAAAGTTGTATCTGCTTCAATGACTGCTGTATTTAATTTGGAATTACAAAAATGCAAAAGAGAAGAATTTATAACAAAAAGTAAAGAGTGGAAATTACCTATATGGATTGCAGATTTAGACGGAGAAAACGCTTTGTCTTTGAAGCAATATTATGATATAATAGGTTTAGTAATAGGCAACGAAGGTAATGGCGTCAGTGATGTCATCAAAAAATGTGCGAACAAAGTTATTACTTTACCTATGGACAAGAAAATTGAATCACTTAATGCTGGAGTATCGGCAAGTGTTTTGATGTATATAATAAAATATAAATTGAAAGGAGAATAAAATGTCAGGACATAGTGAATGGGCGAATAAAAAACATAGAAAAGAAAAATCAGATGCAAAAAAATCTAAGTATTTTACAAAAATAGGCAAAGAGATTGCTGTAGCAATTAAAGTGGGAGGCAGTGCTGACCCTAATTTAAATCCAAGACTTGCTTCGGCGATAGCCAAAGCCAAACAGTATAATATGCCAAATGATAATATTGCAAGAAGTATAAAAAATGCGGCAGGTTTAGGCGACAAGACTAATTATGAAGAAGTTACTTATGAATGTTATGGCCCAGCAGGTTCAGCATTTGTTATACAAGCATTAACTGATAACAAAAATAGAACAGCAGGGGATATTAGACATATTTTTGAAAAAAGTGGTGGTTCTATGGGAACTACAAATTGTGTGCTTTTTATGTTTAATAGATTAGGTGTAGTGGCTATAGAAAAAGGTGATAAAAATGATGAAGAACTAGAAGTAACTGCTATTGAAACGGATGGTGTTGAAGATTTTAAAGTAGAAGATGAAAACTTCATAATATACACAGACCCATCAAAAGTTTTGGATGTTGCTAAAGTTTTTGAACAAAACGGATGTAAAATTTTGTCTTCTCAAGTAGAAATGGTACCACAAAATTTGATTGAACTAGCAGAAGATAAGATTGAAAATTTTGAAAAATTACTAGACAAACTTGATGATAATGATGATATACAAGATTATTACCATAATGTAATTTATTAGAGGATGAAATGAAAATATTAGGAATAGACCCTGGTTTAGCAATAGTTGGCTTTGGTGTGATTGAGAAAAGTAATAATAATTTTACTGCCATTGATTATGGTGTAATTTCGACGCCCAAAGACGATACTTTTCCTCAAAGATTAACTACAATATATCAATGTGTTGGAGATTTAATTGATACTTTTAAACCTGATGCAATAGCGATAGAAGAATTATTTTTTATGAAAAATATTACTACAGGTATACCTGTAAGTCACGCAAGAGGTGTTATTTTACTTGCTTGTTACCAAAAAACTAGAAATATTTTTGAATACACACCTATGCAGATAAAACTAGCCTTAACAGGTACTGGCAGTGCGGATAAACATCAAATGCAGTATATGACAAAAAGTATACTAAATCTGGAAACTATTCCGAAACCTGATGATGCTGCAGATGCATTAGCCGTTGCAATTTGCCATGGACAAACTAATCAATTACTTGTTGATAATCTAATAAAATAAAGTAAAAGGAGAAGAATTATGGTAGATTATAATCAAATTCAGCCATCTTCAAAGGCATTAAATGAATTATTTATAAATAGTGGGCTTATTGAGAAAGCAAATACAACAAATTTAATTAGAGCCTTTAATAACTCACTTTTTGTCAATTACGCTTGGGATGGAACTAGACCTGTTGGAGCAATTCGTTGTATCGGTGATAGTGAGACAGTTTTATATATAGAAGATATTATTGTTGATAAACTATATCAAAATAGAAACATAGGTACTAATTTATTAAAATCTGCGTTAAAAAATTTTTCGAATATCCCTAAGATTGTTTTTACTTGTGAATACAATGATAAAACAATAAATTTTATAAAAAAGTTTGGCTTCATAGATGAAGTTGAATATGGCAAAAAAACTTTAATATTTTTACCTAAAGCAAGTTGTAGCGTAAACAAGAAGGGGAAATATGATTAGTTTTATTGAGGGAAAGGTTGTAAGCAAATACGAAGGAGTAGTAGTTCTTGAAAATAATGGGATTGGATACGAAATTAATATTTCTAATAATACATTAGTACAATTACCTAACCAAACTGAGACTGCTAGATTACATACTGTTTTAATTGTCAGAGAAGATGGTTTATCATTGTTTGGGTTTGCGACATTAGAAGAAAAAGATTTATTTAATAAGTTAACAACAGTTAGTGGAATTGGGGCAAAAAGTGCATTAGTTATTTTATCAAGTCAACCATACTCAAACCTAGTATCTTGTATACTAAATGGAGATGTGCACACTTTGTCCAAAGCCAAAGGTATTGGGAAAAAGACTGCCGAAAGAATTGTATTAGAACTTAAAGATAAAATGGATGCATTTGGTGCATTCAAAAATCAACTTGACAATAGTGAATTAAATCTAATTGATAACCAAGAAATAATGGACGCTATAGAATTATTAACATCACTTGGTATTCCATCTTCACAAGCAACAAATTTAGTCAAGAAATTTGCTAGCGAATGTAAGACGGCTGAAGAAATAGTTAGTAAATCACTACAAAATTTAAATAACTAATAGGTAAATTATGGATTATAATGATAATAGATTTATAACAAGCACAAAAAAATTATCCGATATAGATGTAGAAAATAGTCTAAGACCTACAACTTTAGAAGAATATGTTGGACAAGAGAAATTAAAGAGTAATTTAAAAATCTATATAGAAGCGGCTAAATCTAGAAAAGAGTCTTTAGACCACGTTTTGTTATTTGGCCCACCAGGGCTAGGCAAAACTACATTGTCGCATATAATAGCGTCGGAACTTGGCACGCAATTAAAAATTACAAGTGGGCCAGCGATAGAGCACGCAGCAGACTTGGCAGCAATATTAACAAATTTAGGTAAAAATGATGTTTTGTTTATAGATGAAATTCATAGATTAAATAGAGCAGTGGAAGAGATTTTATATCCTGCTATGGAAGATTTTGCATTAGATTTTGTAGTAGGTAAAGGTCCAAGTGCTAGAAGTATGAGATTAAAAATTCAGCCATTTACTCTTATAGGGGCAACAACTAGAGCAGGGATGTTGACTGGGCCACTTAGGGACCGTTTTGGTGTGTTGGCAAGGCTAGAACTTTATAATGAATTTGAATTATCTCAAATTCTTCTGCGTTCTGCGAATATATTGAATATTAAACTTATGGAAGACGCAAGCATAGAAATAGCACGCCGTTCTCGTGGTACGCCTAGATTGGCTAATAGATTACTCAAAAGAGTAAGAGATTTTGCAGAAGTAGTAGGACAAGGGATTATTGATGTTTCAATGGCAAAAAAAGCATTAGATATGATGGAAGTTGATGAATTGGGCTTAGATTATACTGATAGAAGAATTCTTAAAACTATTATAGAAAAATTTAATGGTGGCCCTGTAGGACTAGATACATTATCTGCTTCAACAGGAGAAGAAGCTACTACTTTAGAAGATGTTTTTGAACCATATTTATTACAATTAGGTTTTATCGCTAGAACTTCAAGAGGGCGTGTCGCTATGCCTAGAGCATACGAGCATTTGGGTATTAAAATATCTGGTGATAAGTTGGAAGAATTAGAAGAATTAGAAAAATTAATCAAAAATGATGAAAATTAGTTTAGGGAAAAATTATGAGAGAAAAGAATAAAAATTTTAAATTTGAAGTGGTTCACGAATGTGCACAGACAGGGGCTAGAATAGGTAAATTAACGACACCACATGGCGTTATTGAAACACCTGTCTATATGCCAGTTGGGACGCAAGCAACTGTGAAAACAATGACACCAAAGCAAGTAGAAGAATGTGGGGCACAAATAATTCTTGCCAACACCTATCATTTACATTTAAGACCAACTGAAGATATCGTTAAGCGTGCAGGTGGCTTGCATAAGTTTATGAATTGGAATAAACCAATTTTAACTGATAGTGGTGGGTATCAAGTTTTCGCTTTAACTACTATGAAAAAAAGAAATGAAGAAGGGGTGGAATTCCGTTCTCACATAAGTGGTGAGAAGAAATTTTTAACACCAGAGAAGGCTATTCGAATTCAAAATGATTTGGGTGCTGATATAATTATGGCGTTTGATTCGAGTACAGAATATGGAGATAGTTATAATGTTTGCAAAGAATCGGATAGAATAACGCATTTGTGGTTAAAAAGATGTTTTGATGCACACAAGAACGATAAACAAGCATTATTTCCTATAGTACAAGGAAATATGTTTGATGATTTAAGATTAGAAAGTCTAGAGCAATGTTTACCTTATGCAAGTGATGGTATCGCATTTGGTGGTTTTGGTGTGGGGGAAACTAAACAACAAAAATATCATTTTATAGAATTAATGATGCCACGTATACCAAAAGACATACCACGCTACCTAATGGGGCACGGTAGCCCTGATTGTTTAATAGAAGGTGTAATTAGGGGCGTTGATATGTTTGACTGTGTACAAGCGACGCGCATTGCTAGAACAGGTAGTGCTATAACGAGTAGAGGTAGATTGGTTATTAGAAATGCAAAATACAAAGATGATTTCACACCAATTGATGAAGAATGTGATTGTTATACTTGTAGAAACTTTACCCGAGCATATGTTAGACATTTAATTAATGCTGACGAAGCACTTGGTGGCACATTGCTTTCAATACATAATATACACTTTTTGTGTCATTTGATGGAAAAGATTAAAGATGCTATAAGGAATAATAAATTAATGGATTTTAGAAATGAATTTTTAGCCAAATTTGACAAAAATTTATTGTTTTAAGTATATTAATTAATTTTATTTGAGTTATAAAAAATCAAAAAAAATATTTTATATAATTAGTTATTAATAAATATAGAATAAACTTATAGAAATCAAAAAAAGACAGATTTGATATCTGTCTTTTTTGATTTACATACTCAAAATTAGTACATATCAGCAGGATTTGGAACTGCGTTTTTGTCTGGTTCTGGCAATTCTGCTACAACTGCTTCTGTTGTAAGTAAAGTGAGTGCTACAGAACTTGCGTTTTGAAGTGCTGAACGAGTAACTTTTGTTGGGTCGATAATCCCTGCATTAATCATATCGACATACTCATTTTTAAGTGCATCAAAACCATAATTTGGATTAGAATTTGTTATTATGTTATTAAGAATAACTCCACCATCAAGCCCTGCATTAATGGCAATTTGACGAATAGGTTCTTCAAGTGCTTTGACTATAATTTTCGCACCAGTTTTCTCATCTCCATCCAAATTTTCTATGTATTTTTGTAATTTAGGAATAACTTTAGCAAGGGCAGTACCACCACCAGCAACTATTCCTTCTTCAACTGCTGCACGAGTAGCAGCAAGTGCATCTTCAATTCTTAATTTTTTCTCTTTCATTTCAACTTCTGTTGCAGCACCAACATTAATGACTGCCACACCACCAGCAAGTTTTGCTAGTCTTTCTTGAAGTTTTTCTTTGTCATATTCACTTGTAGTATTCTCTATTTGTACTCTTATTGATGCTACTCTTTGTGCTATATTATCTTTACTACCTGCACCTTGAACTATTGTAGTATTATCCTTGGTTATTTTAACTTGTTTAGCAGTACCTAGATTATCGATGTGGGTGTCTTTTAATTCCAAACCAAATTCGTCACAAATAACTGTTGCATTGGTTAAAATTGCTATGTCTTCAAGCATTGCCTTTCTTCTATCGCCAAACCCTGGGGCTTTGACTGCCACACAATTAAATGTACCACGAAGTTTATTTAAAATTAAAGTCGATAATGCTTCGCCTTCAACATCTTCAGCAATAATTAGAAGTGGTCTACCACTTTTAACAACTTCTTCAAGAAGTGGTAAAATTTCTTGTATGTTTGTAATTTTTTTATCAGTAACTAAAATAAATGGTTCATCAAGTTGGGCTTCCATTTTCTCCATATTTGTAGACATATAAGGAGAGCAATATCCACGGTCAAATTGCATACCTTCTACGATTTCAAGTTCAGTTTGCATAGTTTTGCTTTCTTCAACAGTGATAACACCGTCTTTACCGACTTTTTCCATTGCTTCGCTAACAAATTTGCCCACAGTTTCGTCAGCAGCAGATATTGATGCTACTTGAGCGATAGACTTGCTATCAGCAATTTTTTTGCTATTATTTTGTAGTTCTTGAACAACAAAATTAACTGCTTTGTCAATTCCTTTACGTAAAATCATTGGGTTAGCACCAGCAGCAGTATTTTTCATGCCTTCTCTAATTATTGCTTGAGCAAGTAAACAAGCAGTTGTTGTTCCATCACCGGCAACATCATTAGTCTTGGTTGAAACTTCTTTAATAATTTGTGCACCCATATTCATAAAAGGGTCTTTAAGGTCTATAGATTTAGCAATTGTAACACCGTCGTTGGTAATAAGTGGGGTACTAAATTTGTTATCAAGTACAACATTTCTACCTTTTGGTCCTAAAGTTATTTTGACAGTATCTGCCAAAGTGTTAACGCCTTTTTCTAAAGCTTTTCTAGCTTCTTCTCCATATAAAATTTCTTTAGCCATAAATTTAACTCCTTATTAATCAATTAATGCTAATATATCACTTTGTTTGATGATAATATAATCTTCGCCATTATAACGGAATTCATTTCCACTATATTTAGGGAAAATAACTTTATCACCGACTTTTACTTTCATTTCAATATTTTTTCCATCAACGAGCCCACCATCTCCGACAGCAACGACTGTGGCTATAGTTGGTTTCTCTTGGTCATTGCTTCTTAATACAAAACCAAAAGATGTTGTTTTTTCTTCATTGTCCAAAGGTTTAATAACAACCTTATCAAAAAGTGGTCTTAAATTCATAGTCATCTCCTAAAATAAAATTGACACAAGAATTTTCCTATCCAAAACTTTTGTGCAATAAATATTATACCACTTTTTTTGTGATTTGCAACAAAAAATAACACCATATAATAATATATTATAAAAAAAACAAGACGATTAATGTCTAAAATTAGAATAAATAATTATTAAGTTCAATATAAATATTACATAAGAAATTAATTAAATAATAGGGTAAATAAATGAACGAACTAGACTTGTATGATTCTTATAGACTACCGACTACTGTATCTTCAAAAAACAAAAAAAGAACAAAAAAACATAATGGAAAATGGTTTATAATTTTTATAATTATAATATTTATGGCAATTATTTTTTTTGTTGCTAATGCTTTTGCAAATTTTTTAAGTTTTTCAAATACTTCAGTTTTTGGTTCCAAAAATAACAGTGCGAAAGGGTACAATGCTTATGCTATAGTTGTAGATAAATTTCAAGACAAAACGCAAGCCAACGCTTTGTCATTGCAATTACAAAATGCTGGGGCGAGTGGATACATAATCTATGATTTAGAATATCAAGTGTTGGCCAGTGCTTACTTAAAGAGTGAAGATGCACAAAATGTGCTTGAAAAAGTTTTAGGCACTTATAACAATGCAGAAATTAGCATTATAAAAGTGAATTCAATTCAACTAAAAAAATTAGAAGACAAAAAAGATAATGAAATTATCACTAAAGCATTAAATTTATTTAAAAATACTTATGAAAGTTTATATGATTTAGGCATAAATTTAGATACATCTAATATAACTTCAGCACAAGCAAAGTTTAGCATTACGCAGTTGTTAAATGAAATAAGTGGAATTTCTAGCGAATTTAGAGATATAATAAATAAAACAAATGATACAACATATAAATTGACTCAAGCGAAAATTGACCAATTAGAAGAAAATATTAATGAATTAGTAGAATCTTCACTAATAAGTACTAAATTGAGTTCTCTAATTAAATATTCTCAAATAAATTGTTTAATATTACAAAATGAATTGGCTAAGTTATTAAATTAATTTTTAATTTTCAAAAAAATATAATTACATCTCTTGCAAATATTATGTAAATTATGATACAATATAGTATTACATAAAAAATTACTATACTTATATATTATAAAATATTGATTTAGGTCAAAAATTAAAATACATAGGAGATAAATATGGGAATATTTGATTGGATGTACAAAAATAACGATAATATTGATGAAAAACAACAAGAGAAAGTTATTGAGAATTTAGTTTCACCTGAAGATGAAGATGCAAAAAAAAGAAAGTTAGCATTTGAAAAATTGACACGTGGTGAGAACCCTATAGCCAAAGAAGATGTTAATAAACCAAATATTACAACGAATGAAACAACTCAAGGGTCACAAGAAGTTAGTGTTTTTAATATAAAAACAAATCAAGACTTAGAAATTGTAGTAGATTACATTAATCGTGGAGAACCCGTCATTGCTAATTTGGGTAGAGTGTCAAAAAAAGAACAACAAAGAACACAAGATTTTTTGTCAGGTGTGGTTTTCGCATTAAATGCTAATATTAGTTTATTAGTACAAGATATGTATTTAATTACACCTTATGGTGTTGTTATAGATAAAAAATAAAATGTTAAAATTTAATAATATAGTTAATTTAAATTTATTTTTTATCATTTTTGTTGACATATTATATTTTTTTTTGTATAATACATCTATGTTAGGGTGCCAACAAATTATGGTTTATTTGGTAGTTTCTATCATATTAATTTAATTGCTATTTTTTTTTGTTACGAGAGGATAATAAATTAATATATAAATCTTTTGTTGGCACTAATAGGAGATTAGCTCAATTGGTAGAGCAACGGTCTCCAAAACCGTAGGTTGGGAGTTCGATTCTCTCATCTCCTGCCAAATTATTTATACTTTACTATAGAATTTAGTAAGGTATTTTTTTTGTATTTAAAATATAATTTATTGTGCAAAATTGTCAAAAAAAATATTGTTATGGCTAAAAAAAACTTGACAAAATACACTAAATTATTATAGTATATTATAAAGGAGAAAATTATTATGGAAATGATATGGATATGGCTTGCAGTGGTTGCAGTTAGTCTAATTGTAGAATTTTTTACTTGGGATTTAACTTCGATTTGGTTCGCTGTGGCTGGTTTAATATCAATGATACTATCAGCGATAGATGGAATTAATTGGGTTTGGCAATTAGCAGTATTTTTGGTGGTATCTGCAGTGCTAATTATATTTGTTAGACAGATTTGTAGAAAATTTTTATTAAAGCACGAAGAGAAAACGAATGTTGAAGCATATGCTGGCAAAAGAACTAAATTGTTGTCAGCAATAGGTGAAAATGAAAATTATGGTACTGTTAAATTTAACGGTGTAATTTGGAATGCTATTGCTGAAGATAACAAAGCAATTGACAAAGATAGCGACGTAGAAATAGTACGAGTAGATGGTAATAAGATGGTAGTAAAAAAAGTTGCTTCTATAGATGAAAGCACTACAAAAGAAGAAGCAAAAAATGATATTATCGAAGAAAACCAAACTGAAAATGAAAAAGTAATTCAAGAAAAGACTGAAAAGCAAGAAAAAAAATCTAGAGCAAAAACAAAAAAAGATGAAGAATAATTATAAGGAGAGCAAAAATGAGCACAATAGGAATTATTTTATTAGTTTTAGGAATAATTATGTTGATTATTTTGTGTTTTAGCGTTAAAGTTATAAGACAATCTACAGCAGTAGTTGTAGAAAGATTAGGAAAATATAACAAAACTCTTCAAACGGGCGTAAGATTTATTATTCCTTTTGTTGATAGACCTAGTAAACCTATTAACTTAAAAGAAATGGTTGCAGATTTTAAACCACAGCCTGTAATAACAAAAGATAATGTTACTATGCAAATAGATACTGTAGTTTATTTTCAAATAACTGACCCTAAATTGTACACATATGGTGTGGATAGGCCAATGAGTGCAATTGAGAATTTGACTGCAACGACATTGCGTAATATTGTAGGCGAATTAGAGTTAGATGAAACTCTAACAAGTAGAGATACTGTTAATTCAAAAATGCGTCAAATTTTGGACGAAGCGACTGACCCTTGGGGGATAAAAATTAATCGTGTGGAATTAAAAAATATTTTACCACCAAGAGATATACAAGATGCTATGGAAAAGCAGATGCGTGCCGAAAGAGAAAGGCGAGAAGCAATCTTAAGGGCAGAAGGTGAAAAGCGTTCAAGTATTCTTGTAGCAGAAGGCGAGAAACAAAGTAAGATTTTGAAAGCAGAAGCAGAAAAGCAAGCACAAATTTTGAAAGCAGAAGCAGAGAAAGAATCTGCAATATTGAATGCAGAAGCACAAAAAATTGCGTATATAAACGAAGCACAAGGTCAAGCAGAGGCTATATCAATGATTGTCAATGCTAAGGCAGATAGTGCGTACATTACACTTCAAGGCTTTGAAGCACTTAAGGCCCTTGCTAATGGTAATGCAACTAAGATTATAGTTCCTAGTGAAATTCAAAATGTCGCAGGGCTATTAACAAGTGTTACTGAAACTATCACAAATATTCCTAAACCTGCTGAATCAAACAAATCAGTTGAGAAAACAAAACAAGCAGAAACTAAAACTGAAAAAATTAAAAAATAAAAATGAAAACAACAAATAAATGCTGAACAATCAAAAGATTTTTCAGCATTTTTTGTTTTTAATTTATTTTGTAAAAATAATTAAAAATGTTATACTTATATCGATTACAAAGGCTTAATTTGCACAAAATATAATAAAATTTGGAGGATATAATGGGAGCAGCTGCTATAGCAATGCTAGTAATTTATGTGCTTAATACTTTATTAGCATTAGCAATGATTTTTATAGAAAAGAAACAAACGTCTTCTGTTATTGCTTGGCTATCAGTAATGACATTTTTACCAATTTTAGGCTTTATTTTTTATATTCTTTTTGGTAGTGGGCTTGGTGTGAGAACAAGACTAATGCTCAAAAAGACAAATTTGGCTAATGTCATTAACAAAAGAGAATTAGAAGACATAATCAAAACGCACAACTACGAATTTAATGCTAATACAAGTGTATTGTTAAATAAATATAGCAATTTAATTAAATTTAATTATAATTGGGCGAATTCTATACTAACAGATAAAAATAAAGTACAATTTTTCAATAATGGTATGGATAAATTTAATGCACTCAAAAAAGATATTATGAATGCAAAAAATCACATACATTTGGACTATTACATATTTGCTAATGATGAAATTGGCAGAGAAATTATTGATTTATGTATTGATAAACTTAAGCAAGGTGTAAAAGTTAAAATATTAATTGATAGTGTAGGCTCAATTAAAACAAAAAAAAGACATTTCAAAAAATTTATTGCTGCAGGTGGAAAATTTAAAGAGTTTTTCCCTCCAATAATACCATTTAAATTATTTAATCTCAAGATGAATTATAGAAATCACAGGAAAATAGCAGTAATTGATGGTAAAATTGGTTATGTAGGTGGTATGAATTTGCGTCTAGACCATATGGGTTTTGATAAACGATTAAAACCGTGGCGAGATGCGCACATAAGGATAGAAGGTTCTGGCGTTTATGATTTGCAAGCCACGTTTTTGTCAGATTGGCGTTTCTCGACAAATGATTATAAATACCCAATAAAGTATCTTATAGAAGATTATTTTCCACAGCCTTTACAAAATGGCGACGCTTTTATGCAGGTAATTACAAGTGGCCCAAATAATAATAAGTGTGAAATAAAAAATGCTTTAATTAAAATGATAAACGAGTCAAAGAAGGTTATTAGAATACAAACGCCATATTTTGTGCCAGACGAAGTTTATTTAGACAGTCTAAAACTAGCCAAAGCAAGTGGTGTAGATGTAGAAATAATGATACCAAATATTCCAGACAAAAGTTACGTATATTATGCTAGTTTAAGTTACCTAAGAGATTTAGTACAATTAGGTATCAAAGTTTATGCCTATAGGGGTTTTTTGCATAGTAAAACTATGATTATTGATGATGAAATTTGTACAATTGGTACTTGTAATAGTGATATAAGGTCATTTAAATTAAATTTTGAAATTAATGCAATTATTTATAACAAAGAATTTACAAAAAATGTAATTTCTGCGTATGAAAATGATAAATTAAATTGTGAAAAATTAGATAAATTAAAAATGAAGAAACTTTCTTTATTCAAAAGATTTAAAATGGCATTATACAGAATGTTTACACCATTATTATAAAACATTTACCAATTTGTTGACAAAACAAAAACACAAATGTTATAATTTAAATTAAGGAGTTTATATGCCTATTAAACAAATATGGAACGATAAAATAGCAGCGAAATTTGCTGAAATGACTTTTGATGAGCAAGCAGAATTATATAGAAAATTTAAAAAACAATTTGATGCATTAAGTGTATATAATTTGGCGAAGGCTAACGAACTATATAAAGAATACTTGGAAGAAACTATAATGTTGGCTTGCAATGGTGATGTAATAGCGCAAGATTTTTTGACTTATATATACAAAAAAGGTAGAACGGGAATTTTTGAGCCTAATCTTTTGCGTGCATATCAATGGGGAATAATTGCTAGTTCTAATTCTAGTAAACTATCGATTAATAGGCTTAAATTTTTTTATTTGCCTGCATTTGATGAAATTTTGTATCACCCTAAACTCGATGAATGTATAATTAATCATAACTTAGATGAAAACAACATAGAATATTTTTTTGGAACGGCACTAGCAGAAATGATAACAAGTGTGAGTGATGTTAATATTAAATCAATGTCGAAACTTCCTTTGATACCAGATGAAGATAATGATGAGAATTTAAGAGAACTAGAGAGAGTTCGAGATAGAGTTATAGATAATATGATGAATTTATTATAGGAGAAATATGTTGGAAAATAAAAAAAATTTTTATGATTGTTATGATGCAGTTAGATTATTTTTGTATGTTTTATTATTACCATATCTTGCTACTTTTGTATTAATGGTAGTATATATGATGATAGGAACTTCTATTAATGTTGATATTGAAACTTTTACAAATTATTTACCTGTTTTATTGATTAATGCAGTTTTTATGCAGTTATGCTTGATTGTCATATATTTTGTATATAATAAAAAAAGAAATATAAATTTTATCCAAGCAACTACACTTGACAAAAAACCAAATGCTGTTATGCTGGCTATAGCAATATGTATGGGATTTGCTTTGATGTGGTTTAGTTCGCCTTTAGTTACTCTTTTTGAACAAGGTTTACAAGGTTTAGGTTTTGATATTAGACAAGATTTAGGCTTTAAATTAGATAACGCTGGCACAATTATATACGCATTAATTGCATTAGGTATAATACCAGCATTTATAGAAGAACTTATTTTTAGAGGAGCAATTTTACAAGGATTAAGAAAATATGGTGATTGGTTCGCTATTATAAGTTCTGCACTTTTGTTTATGTTAATTCACGCTAATATACAACAAACAATTTATCAATTTGTATATGGCATCATTGTAGGGTGGTTAGTAATTAAAACAGGTTCAATTTGGACTGGAATAATTATGCACGCAGTTAATAATATATTTGTTATAATACTACAAGCCATTTATGAAATTAATAACATTTCTTCAACAGAAGTAGTCTTAGATACTGAATTTGCTATAACTGCTGTAATTTATACTATACTATTAGTTTTGTTATTATGGTTAGGTTTTTATTTAATTAATAAAATTTACAAGAAAAAAGAACTAAACAAATATAACATACAAGAAAATATTGAGAATAAACAAAATGTAACTAATTATAATTTAAGTTTTGGAAATGGTTATAAACTTTTTAGTCAAGACAAGATTATGTTAAAAGAGGGTATTTTAGGTGTATTTTTGGCTATACTTTTTGTTGTAATTAATTCTGTCGCTATGCTAAACTAGAATTAATATCAATATTTTATAATTAAATTGAAAATTTAAGCATATATTTAATACAAAAGGAGAAAAATGGAAGATTTATTAAAAAATCAAAAGCGTTTGTTTTGGAGTAATTTATGTTATTTCATTATTTTAACATTGTTTGTTATTTTGAGAATAATTAGCAGTTTAGGGTGGCTAGATTTTGCTGGAGATTATGTAGATACAATATTTTCATTTATTACACAAATATTAATACTTTTTTTAGTGCCTTTACTTATATATATTTTTGCTTTCAAACAAAAACCTGCTAATATTTTTAAAGCATTTGGTTATAGAAAAATTAGTCCCAAAATAATACTATGTAGTATAGGAATGGGCTTTATAGCATTTTTTATAATTATATTTGTATCAACTTTCTTTTCAATATTTATACAACTATTAGGGTATCAACCATATGTATCATACGCAAGCAATTCAAAAATGACTTTTGCAACATTTCTATTAAGTATGTTAACTGTAGCAGTTATGCCTGCACTATTTGAAGAATTTTCACATAGAGGAATGTTGTTATCAGGTTATTCCAAATTAAGTTCAATTCGTGCCATTGTGTTGTCAGGATTGCTTTTTGGACTTATGCATTTAAATATTAATCAATTTTTTTATGCTTTTGTTGTTGGTATGTTGCTTGCTACTTGTGCATTGATAACAAAAAGTATTTGGCCAAGTGTTATAATTCACTTTATTAATAATGGTTTAAATACTTATCTAGACTATGCACAATCAAACAATCTATTTGGTGCTAATTTTAGTGAATTTATTAGTTTTTCAAATGTAAACATATTTGCAAGATTTTTATTGTATTCATTAATTATATGTATTGTAGTATACTGTTGTATATGGTTACTTTTTAAAATGTTTACAATCACAAAAAAAGAACAGTTTTATAAATTTGTCAAAGAGTTTTCTGGTATTAAAGACCCTAATCAATTAGTAGATACGGATAATTTACAAGAATTATTAAAAATTTATCTAACTCAAGGTAAAAGTATTGATTTTGATTTAATGACTCTTAATGAACAAAAGTCAAAAAATCAAGATAATCTTAAACAAGATAATAGTGATGAAATAAAAATAAACGAATGTTGCCAATCGAATATTCCACAAATATCTATGAAACAAAATAATGAGAATTTAGATAACAAAGGTTTAAGCAATAGTACACAAACACAAATACAAAAAGTTACTTTTACTCAACTTATAAATTTAATGTTACCAAAAAGTGAATATGATAATTATAAGCCGACATTTAAAGAAAACTTCTTCCTATATTGTTCAATATTTTTGGGGGCAGTAGTTACAATTATGACATTTATTTGGGGACTATTTTAATGAAAATCAAAATAATTTGTGTAGGAAATATTAAAGAAGAATTTTATAGAAATGCTATCGATGAGTATACAAAGAGATTACAAAAGTTTTGTAAATTAGAATTAATAGAAGTGAAACAGTCTAAGATTGATGATGAGCAGTCTAAATCTCAAGAATATGAAAAAATAATTCCTTACTTAGAAGGATATGTTATTTCTCTTGCGATAGAAGGGCAACAATTTAATAGTTTAGAATTTGCTAATAAAATAAAAAATTTTGGCAATGTAGGTAATTCTACTATTAGTTTTGTAATAGGTGGTTCTTTTGGAATTGATGATAGAATTAAGCAAAAATCTAATTTGCTATTATCTTTTTCGAAAATGACTTTTCCTCATCAATTATTTAGAGTGATGTTACTTGAACAAATATATAGAGCGTTTAGCATTTTAAATAATACACCATATCATAAATAGGAGAAATTATGCACAATAAGATAATAGTTATAGAAGGAACTGATGGATGTGGTAAAGAAACTCAAGCCAAATTATTAACCAAAGTTTTAAATGATTTAGGTATTTTAAGTTATAAACAATCTTTTCCAAACTATGGGACGGCGGGTAGTAAACCTGTTGAAAGTATATTATCTGGGGAATTAGGACAGGGAGTCAATTTTTTTGATGCATATCAAAGTAGCGTGTTGTTTGCTGTAGATAGATTATATACATACAAAAAGCAATTATTACCACTTCTTAATAAAGGGTATAATATAGTTTTTGATAGATATGTAGAATCTAATATATTATATCAAGCATCAAAAATTAACGAACCGAATGAATTTAATAGTTATGTAGAATGGCTTCTTGATTTTGAATACAATAAATTAAAATTACCAAAGCCTGACATAACTATATATCTTAATTTGCCACCAAATGTTTCATCTCAATTAATTAATAATAGAGAACTCAAAAATGGTTTAGGTGATGACATATATGAGAAAAATAAGCAGTATATTGATTTGGTTTATAACAAAGGATTAATAATTGCTAAAGAACGCAAATATGTTATTATTAATTGTTTAGATGAAAATAATAATTTAAGAAGCATTGAAAGTATACACAAAGAAATAATGAACGAAATAAATTCTAAGTTAATAGCACACTCTATAGAAAAATAAATATAATAGTTTTATGAACGAATATAATTTATATTTACAAAAAATTAATGAATTAAAAAACATTGGGCTAGAGCCAATAAAATATGGAGAAACTACTTTAGGGTTACCAATGTATGTTTATAAACTATCAAAAAGAATTGATTATACAAAAAAGCCCATTAAAGTCTTGGTGCAGGCAGGCATACACGCTAGAGAATACATCACGACTTTTTTGTTGTTTTCTCTAGTAGAATACTATAATGTAAGAATTTTTAGAGAACTATCGATGCTAAATAAAGAGCGCAAAAGTAAATATCTAAACTTAAATTACGAATTGTATTTCGCTATTAACACCAATGTCGACGGTTTTAGATTATGTACAATGGGTTTAGATAGTATTAAGGATAATAAACTAAAAGATAAACTTATAAAAATCAATCAAGGGAACAAAGACTTTTCATTATATAAAGCGAATATTAATGGCGTTGACCTAAACGTTAATTTTGATGCTAAATGGGGGCAGGGCAAAAGTAATAAAAGAACGGAGAACTTTGAAAACTATATTGGCAAAAATCCAAATAGTGAAATTGAAACTCAAAATCTTATAAAATTGACTTATGATATTAAGCCAGATTTAACAATTAGTTATCATTCAAAAGGCGAAGAGATTTATTACCAATTTTTTCAAGACAAAGTTAATTTAATAAGAGATGAAAATCTTGCTAAGGTTATTCAAAAAACGACAAAGTATAATCTAAAGAATGTTTCACAAGTAAGCGTTGGGGGATACAAAGATTTTTGTATACAGAATTTGGGCATACCTTCTTTTACAATAGAAGTGGGAAATGATAATTATTCGCATCCAATAGGATTAGATAAATTGCCTTGTATTTTTAAGCAAAATAAATATGTTATTTCAAATTTGCTAAAATTTTTGGCAAATAATAATTAAAGTAAAAATTATACAAAAAGTATTTTGTACACAACTACTTTTATGATATAATAATTATATTAAAAAGGCTAATCTATATTAGCCTTTTTGTTATAAAAGGAGAAAAAAATGCAAAAAACTTACATTATGCTCAAACCTGATGCAATTAAGCGTGGATTAATGGGCAAAATTATTAGTAGAATTGAAGACAAAGGATTTAAAATTGTTGATGCTAAAATGTTTACACTAACTCAAGCACAACTCGAAGAACATTATGCACACCTTAAAGATAAACCATTTTTTGGTGACATTGTTGCATATATGACAAGTGGACCTGTGCTTGGTATGATTGTTGAAGGAGATGACGTCATTTTGGGTATGCGTAAAATTATGGGCGCTACTAAATGGTTAGACGCTGAAGCCGGCACAATTAGAGGTGATTTCGCTTGTAATACTACACAAAATTTAATTCACGGTTCTGATGCAGAAGAAACGGCTGCTGCTGAAATTAAGAGATTTTTTGGCAAATAATTTTCAAAGATTTAATTTGATGATTAATGATTTTGGAAATAAATAAAATTTATAAGTTTAAGGCGTATAAGTATAAAATGAGTAAAATTTATAAAATTACTAAAGAAATGGCAATTAAGTTTATTAAAAATAATAGACCTTCTCAAGAACATAGAAGCAAATTTAAACTTCAAGAAAATGATTTTGATATGGCAGACTATTATTATCAAGAGAAAGTTTTAAGAGAAATTTTTAATAAATATCCACAAAATATTAATGTTAAAATTGTACAATTTAAGTGTAGAATGTTAGATAAATATTATTCTACAAATCTAAAAGAAGCACTTAATTTAAATCTACAAAATAACATTATTGATAAAATTTTAAATTCTAATTTTGATAAAGAAGTTAATAATGTAGATTGTGTAGTAAATTTAGTAAATAAAATAAAACAAACTAATTCGTCATTGTATGATTCAAAAAACGTTTTAAGTTTTGCTAGTAAATATTGTAGTATGCATAATTCTAAGATTTATCCAATTTACGATAAATATGTTAGACAAATGTTATATTTTATCAATAAATATCATAATTTTACTCAAATTCAATTTACAATCACAAAAAACTCTAAGAATACAATATATGATAATTATGAATTGTATAAGCAAATAATAGATTAATTTAATAAATTTTTTTTGAAGGAAAACTAAATTATAAAGAAATAGATATTTACTTGTGTTTATGGGCGAAAGATATTCTAAGAAAATACGAATAATTTTTTTTATTAAAATGCTTAACGTTATAATGAGATAACTTTTGTAGTTATCTTATTTTATAAAATCCATTATTACTAGATATATTACGGGAGGATGAAATGGATACAAATTATATGATGTGCGATAATTTTCGCAAACTTTTAACAATTTTATTAGAAAATCCTTTTGGAAAAACAAAAATTGAAGATTTTGGAAGTCTAATTCCATTTGAGAATAAAGATGCAGAAGAAGTCTTTATAGAAGATGGAAGATGCTTTGTAAGACATAACAAAACTTTTGTAACTTATTTTTATACAGAAGGAGATTATCTAGATAATTATGAATTCATAAAACGAATAGTTAACAAATATAACATCGTTTTGAATTCGTTTGATAATCGTTCTAAACAACATTTTATTGATGAAATAAAAAATCTTTTAGACAAAAATAAATAAATTTTTAAAAAAATCTTGAATTATCAAAAAAAATATGCTATAATTCGCTTAAGTTGAGGGAAGAGAAGTGGCAATTAAAGATTTATTTAGTTTAAAAAAAAGAAAAGAACAAAAAGTATTTAAAGATAGCGAGTGTGATTTTAACTTAGTTTTTAAAGAGTATCCAATTTTGAAAAACAATGTCAAAAAGGCTTTTGATGAACTCAAAATGGCTAATGACAAAATGGTTAATGAAAATTTTAATGTAGATAGTTTTTGGATAGAAGTTAATGAATTACACGCTAGAATTAAAATGTTTTTTAACAATAGCAAATATGCTATGTACCAAAGTGAAGAAATTAGGTTAAAAGACATAACTTCATTAAGAAATGATATAAAGAAAGTTCTAGTGGACAGGCTAAACGAAGACAATGTTTTCAAATTAATATTTCAATGTTTAAACACAATACAATCACAAACTTTAAGATTTAGCAAAGAATTGGTTAAGAGTGTTGATAATGGTAATTACTATTATGACTATTACAAACTTGATGGAGCAATAAAAAGTGAACTAAAAAATGTAACTGATGGTTTCATTATCCATACAAAAAAATTAAATGAAATAAGCCAATTGGCTACAGAAACTTTTGAAACCAAAAAATTTAAGAAAGTGGAAGAATCACTTGCAGAATTAAATAGTATTATTATGGATTTAACCGAAAAGTTTGACGCATTAGATTTATTATGGGGTGGTGCATTGTCTAAGTATATGGTAGATGAGAATGGCAATGCGAAAAAATGGCTAAATAAATGCAAAGATAATTTAGATACGCTAAAATCTAATGTAGAATTTATTGCTTTTTATGAAGTTAATATTCCAACAATAAAGGGAGCAGATAGGGTTTATGACGAGCCTCCTTTCACTCAAAAAATGTTTCCAGAGTTATACAATACTAGATAATAAATTATAAAGTAGGTTGCTAACCTACTTTTTGTTTTTTTAGATATTTTATTGTTTTATAGATAATTTTATTAATAAATTTTACTTATTTAATTTTAATTATAATAGAAAATAATAATTATAACTTAAAAGTGAAATTTTATGTTGACATTATTAATTTTTATAAGTACAATATTATTATGGATGATAAAGAAAATAAAAATATTGATAGAAATTTAGTAGACGAAGAAACAATCGTACAAAAAAATGAGTCTCAAAAAAATGAAACAATGAAAAATTCTTTTTTTAACAAAGAGAACATTAAGTATAGATTTACAAAAAATTATATTTCAAAGAATTTTCATAATATTTGGAAAAAGTACTTAATGTTTATAAGTATAATAGCCATAGTTTTAGTGATAGATTTAGTAACAAAATCAATATTTGATATGAAACAATATGAAATCATAAATGGGTTTATAAGTATAGATGGTTTCGCACATAATACTGGTGCTGCTTTTTCTATTTTTTCAAATGCGACTGTATTTTTGTTAATTTTATCTATAATTTGTATAATACTCTATTTTCTGTTTGAATATTTAACAATGGATAATAATCGTGGTTATTTATATTACATATCTACAAGTTTAATGGTTGCAGGGACGCTTGGAAATATGATTGATAGAATTGCGTTTGGGTATGTGCGTGATTTTATTAAACTTGAATTTATTGATTTTCCAATTTTTAATATTGCAGATTGTGCGCTGACTGTTGGGGTGATTTTGCTTGCTATTTGGTTATTATTTATAGAGTCTAAAGAGGGTAAAAATGCAAAAGTTAACGTATAATGACACGAATGAAATAAGATTAGATTTATTTTTAACAACTTACCTTAAAGATTTATCTCGCTCACAAATAAAAAAGCACATAGATAACGGTGATATCAATGTTAATGATAAGGTTGTGAAAGCAGGTTATTCTTTACAAAATGGAGATATTATAAATATTGGGGAACTAATAACACCACAATTTGATTTGACTCCACAAGACATACCATTAGACATTGTTTATGAAAATAATGACTATGCAATAATTAATAAACCACAAGGTATGGTAGTTCATCCAGCAGTGGGGAATTATGATGGTACTCTTGTGAATGCACTTTTGTATAAAATCAAAAAATTAAGCGCTATTAATGGGGAATATAGACCAGGAATTGTGCATAGATTAGACAAAGACACATCTGGACTTTTAGTTATAGCCAAAAATGATAAGGCACATAGAGAACTTGCTAAACAAATAGAAACAAAAGAGTGCAAAAGATATTATTTAGCACTTGTTGAAGGCGTAATTAATGACGGCGGGATAATTGAAACGCATTTATCTAGAAGTGTAAACGATAGAAAAAAATATGCCGTTTGTAGTGACAAAAATGGTAAAAATGCTGTAACAATATATAAAGTTGTAGAAAATTTTAAAAATTATACATTAATTGAGTGCGAATTAAAGACAGGTAGAACACATCAAATAAGGGTGCATTGCCAATATATTCATCATCCAATAGTAGGAGATAAATTATACGGGTATAAAAAACAACTAATTAAAACAGAGGGACAATTATTGCACGCTTATAGATTAATTTTAAGAGAACCTAACACTAATATTGTTAAGGAGTTTAATTGTTCATTGCCTAATTATTTTGTTGCTATCTTAGACAAATTAAGAAAAATGAAATAACACAAATAAATTTAAAATTTGCTAAGTATAATATTTTGTATTGTTACAAAATACTAAAATACACTAAAATTCGACAAATTAGTACTAAATTTTGTAAATATGGTTAAAAAAATTGTAGACAAATTTTAATATTTTTGATATAATAGTTTGTATTTATAAATAAGGAGATTTAATATGAAGGGTGATTTTGGTAAATTTCTCAATATGTTAGCATTCATTGGTATAATAATGGTTGCTTTAGCATTATTGATTGCACAAATAGCGAATTGGTTTGGTTCTGGTGGAGGGTCTTTAGTTCAGGCTCTTACATTAGTAGCAAACTTTATAGCATACTTAATTACAGCGATTGCCGCATTTTACTATGTTAGAAGCAAGAAAAATGTTTGGGTTACAGTAGTCTTTATTGTAGCGTTAATTATAATGTTTGTATTTATGTTCTTGGTTGGCTTAAATGTTGGAGCATAGTTGTATATGACAAAAAAAATGATAAATAATATTATTTTTATTTCCTTGTTAACAATATCATTATTATTCATTTCATTATCAAAAGTCTGTGCAGTATTATTAATTGTTGGCTTTGGATTTTTGACTGTTACATTAGGATATTTAACCGTTTTGTTATTTATAAGTTATAATAAGGTGAAACAAGAATACAAACAATCTGAAATCGAAATAATACTAAATTCATCAGATAATGAGATTAATGATGAAGAAATAATTCAACATAGGAGAAGAAATAAGCAACACAATGATAAAATTTTTTATCTTTTGCTTAGTGTAATGGCAACAATATTATGTATATATATGTTTATCAAGTTGCTAGTTATTTAGTTTGGGCGAATATTCGCTCATTTTTATCGAATTAGGAGAAAATTATGGATTTTAAAATTATTAGTAATGACGAAGAAAAAATAGTACTTTCACTTGAAATGGGAAAGGAAGAATGGGACAAAGAACTTGTAGAAACTTATGAGAAGACTAAAGGCAAGTTTAATATTGAAGGCTTTAGAAAAGGTAAAGCACCAATGAAGGTTATTGAAAATTTTTATGGTGAAAACGCATTTTACGAAGAAACATTTAATAGAACACTTACAGATTTTTATATAAATTATTTGCAAGAAAACAAAGAAATTAAGCCTTTGAAGAGTTATCCAGATTTCAATATTGACCAAATAGGTAAAGAAGGTTACAAAGTTACTTTAACCATTGCTTTAACACCAAAGGTTGAACTTGGCGAATACAAAAATGTCGAAGTAAAAAGAATTAAACATTCTGTAAGCGACAAAGATGTCGATAAAGAAATTCAAGGTATGCTTAATTCTCAAGCCAAAGAAGTTGAATGTGATGTAGATAAAGTTTTAGAAAATGGAGATATAGCAATAATTGACTTTGATGGAACAATTAATGGCGAACGCTTTGAAGGTGGAATGGCTGAAGACTATCCACTAGAAATAGGTTCTCATAGTTTTATTGACAATTTTGAAGACCAAATGATTGGTATGAAAAAGGGTGAAACAAAAGAAGTTAAAGTTAAATTTCCAAAAGATTATGGCGCTAAAAATTTAGCAGACAAAGATGCAGTATTCTATGTTACTGTGAAAGAAATTAAACAAAAGCAAATACCAGAATTTAACGACGAATTTGCTAAATCTATGGGCGAATTTGAAGATGCCAAAGCATTACGTGCTTTCATAAAATCAGCATTAGAAAAACAAGCACAAACACGTGGACAACACGAAACCGAGAATGCTTTAGTAGAAAAGATTGTTGAAAATTCAAAAGTTAAAGTGCCTAATGATATGATTGAAGCACAATTAGATGCCATTATTCACGACTTAAGTTATAGACTTATGTATCAAGGTATGTCGTTAGAACAATATGCAGAAATGATGCAAACAACTGTTGACAAAATTAGACAAGACAAAAAGGCGGATGCTGAGAAAGCAGTGCGCACTCGCTTAGTACTTGAAGAAATTATTGAGAAAGAAAATCTTAAAATTTCAGAACAAGATGTAGATAATAGAATAAGAGAATTGGCTCAAAATACTAACAAAACTTTTGAAGATTTCAAAAAAACTTTACCAAAACAACAATTAGACTATATAATTAATGACATTATTGTCAATAAATTATATGATTTCCTTGCTAAAGAAAATAAATTTGTAGATTAATTATAGGAGTGATTATGATAATTCCATCAGTTATTGAAAAAAATCCTAATGGGGTTTTTAATTATGATATTTATTCACGTTTACTTGAAGATAGAATAATTTTTTTACCCCCACAACCAATTAATGCAGAAATTGCTAATTCTGTTATATCACAAATGTTATATCTAGAAAGCAAGGATGCAAAAAAAGACATTTTCTTGTATATAAATAGCCCCGGTGGTGAAGTCTATAGTGGTATGTCTATTATTGACACTATGAATTTTATTTCTTGTGATGTATGCACATTTTGTGTGGGACTTGCTGCATCAATGGGAGCATTAATTTTAACTAGTGGTGCGAAGGGTAAAAGATTTGCTTTGCCACATAGTAGAATTATGATTCATCAACCTCATTCTTATGCTGAGGGGCAGGTTACAGATATTCTTATTCAAGCACAAGAAGCACAAAGGCTAAAAGAAGAAAGTATTGACATATTGGTTAATACTACTGGTAAGTCAAAGGAAATTATTTCTAAAGACATTGACCGTGATTTCTATATGACTTCATTGGAAGCAAAAAAATATGGAATCATTGATGATATTATGTCCAAAAGACCAATTAAATAATAGGAGATGTTATGACTTATAATAAAGAACTTAAATGCTCATTTTGTGGCAGAACAAAAAGTGAAGCAGGCAGACTTGTTTCTAATGCAGAAGGAGATATTTGTATCTGCGATACTTGTGTTAAAGTGTGTCGTGAAATCTTAAATGCAGACGAACGCAACTATAGTGCTAATGAGAAAGTTAATTTATTATCCCCTGAAGAAATTAAAAAATTTTTAGACGAATATATTGTAGGCCAAGACGATGCCAAGAGAATTTTATCAGTAGCAGTTTATAATCATTATAAACGTATTAATTATTATGTTGACAATAAAGACAAAGAATGTGTTGAACTAGACAAAAGTAATATTTTATTAATTGGGCCAACAGGAAGTGGAAAGACTTTGCTTGCCAAAACGTTAGCCAAAATTTTGGATGTACCTTTTGCTAGTGCAGACGCTACTACATTAACTGAAGCAGGATATGTTGGCGACGACGTAGAAAATATATTGTTAAAATTAATTATTGATGCGAAATTTGACATTAAAAAAGCCGAAAAGGGTATCATTTATATAGACGAAATTGACAAAATAGCAAAAAAAGCCGAAAATCGTTCAATTAGTAGAGATGTTTCTGGTGAAGGGGTACAACAAGCGCTATTAAAAATATTGGAAAGCACTATAGCAAATGTGCCTCCTCAAGGGGGAAGAAAACATCCACAACAAGAAACAATTGCTATTGACACAACTAATATTTTATTTATTTGTGGTGGGGCGTTTGTTGGACTTGATAAAATAGTTGAAGAGAGAAAAAATGAAAAACGAACAGTGGGCTTTGTTGCAGATTCAACTATTAATGAAGATAGCGAAGAGAAAGATTACAAATTTGTTAAAGATATGCAACCACAAGATTTAGTTAAATTTGGACTAATACCCGAATTTGTTGGAAGAGTGCCTGTAGTTACAGGCCTTAAACCACTTGATGAAAAATCTTTAATTAACATATTGACTAAGCCAAAAAATAGTATAATTAAACAATATCAACAAATGTTTAGATTAGATAATGTTGAACTTGAGTTTAAGGATGATGCTATACAATATGTGGCACAAAGAGCAATTAAGTTAGGTACAGGTGCAAGGGGACTTAGAACAATTATGGAAGAAAGTATGCTTGAACTTATGTATAAGATACCTTCTGATAAATCAATCAAAAAGATTGTTATAACCAAAGATTACCTTGCCAAAAATGGTGAAGCAGAGATTACTAGAGATGACAGCGTGCCAAAAATTGAGAAGCCTAAAGTGACAAAGAAAGCACAACCTAAAATAGATATAAAAGTGGTTCATCATTAATTAATTTAAGAATAAAAAGTTATTTACTACTTATATAAAAATTCACATTTATTTAAATGTGTTTTTTTATTTTTATTTTCGTTAAAATATTAATTTATAAAGTTAAAAGAATTAAACTTAATAATACTTTTGTTAAAACAAAATACAAAATACATTTATAATTAAATGCAAACTCAATTTATCTAAAATAAGTAAAAACTTGTAACTATATAATAGTAAGTTTTACTAATATCACAAAAATACAAATTTAAGTTTAAAATTATAAAATACCTAATTTGAAATATTTGTAAAAAAAATAAATTTTATAATTAAATTGCTTGATAATTTTTTTTAAAATAGTTATACTATATTAGAAACAAAGGAGTAGTGGATTATGTATAATAGAAGTAAGAATATGGGGGGGGGGGGGGCATTTAAGAAATAAGGAGTGTTTAAACGCTTATTATTTCTTAAAAAATAAAAAAGCAAAATTTAATAAAGTTAATGCTGGCGAATCTATAAATGTAGTTCAAAATAAACGTACTATGTTTGTGATTTTGAGTGTATGGCTTTTGGCTTTTTGCTCAGTATTTTTTAATTTTACATATACAGCATTAAGCACATCAAAAAGTGCTATGGGCACTGTTATATTTCCTGATAGATATAGTGTAACATTTAAAGATTATGATGAATCAATCTTGGCTACTATTAGGGTAGTGAGTGGTGAGACTGCAACGTATCCTAATGCTAATCCAGAAAGAGAAGGATATAATTTTATTGGTTGGGTAACAACCTTAGGTGGAACAACTATTGCCGATTTGTCAAATGTGGTATCCAATATGGTTGTTTATGCTGGTTATGAACAAGAAGGATACACTATTACTATTACGGGAACTGGTACTTTAGACTCTTTATACTGTTATAAAACTGAAGAAGATTGGAATTCTAAAAATTATACAACATTAGACCCAACAACAGGTGGTAAAGTCCCTGCTGGATACATTGTTAGGTTTATAAGATATGGAACAGTATATATAGATGTTTATGATAGTAGTGGTAAAGAAATTATTACAACGCAAATTGGTTTATCTAGTTTAGAAAGAACTTTTATAATGCCGAATGAAAATATAACAATTAAATGTATAAGTGCGCCATAATAAAAATAAAAAATATAAAAACTTACATTTATTTAATGTAAGTTGCAATAAAAAAAATCACGAAAACATCGTGATTTTTTTTGTATGGAGCAGGTGAAGGGAATCGGACCCTCACAACAAGCTTGGGAAGCTTGTGTTCTACCACTAAACTACACCTGCGTACTGTGCATCCGTTTTTGTTGCTTTCTCTTAATGTAGCCATTACTTTAATAACTCCCCCAAAGCTACCTTGTGGCACATATTAGTTCCTACTTAATGCTGCTGCGGTCAGGCTCTGACATGGTTCATAGGTTAATATTGCACAAGACCTTGAGTTCAACATTACAAAACAACGCTTGCAATAATTGAAAAACATCGAGAACGGCTTTCAGTCCTACTATAGCGGATTGTAGGTACAGGGCACCGCTAGCTCCCCACTTAGCACAGCATATTTAGTTTATCATAATTTATATTTTTTTGCAAGCAAAAAGAATGTTTTTTGTTATAATTATAAAATTTTAAATTATTATCTAATTTTAAAATACTATTGCAATTTTTTTTTGAATGTGGTAAAATATAAACAATAAAGGAGTGGCTTATGGAAAAAAAGTACAATGAAATGGATTTTCGTGAACGAACAGAGTATGAAGCCAATGAAGCAAAACAAATCTTTGAAGGTAGAACCATTATGAACATAATGGATAATTGTGCTAATTTGGATAAAAAGGGTAATCAATTTTTTACTAGATACGATTTACATGATTTAGTTGTTGCTATTGCTACAAAGCGTATGTTAACAGGGCAAAGTAAAAATGCAATAAAAAGTGAAAATGAAATTAAAAAAAATAACAATTTAGCAGAATATGCAGTTAAACTTTATAATGAAAATAATGAAGTATTTTATGATGCTACAATGATTGTTAAAGATGACGCTAAAGAGAATTTGCAATTCGAAAAAAATTCATTTGTTGATGACTCAGTAGTAGATAACTTAAGTGCAGGGATAGGTGAAGGAAATTTAAAAAATGTATGCCAAAAACTTTCTTCAATTACCAATATAAATTTAGAGTTATCTAGTGATAAGAACGTAAACGCATTTATGCCCGAGAAAATGTCATTTCTTAAACGTTCAAGCATCAAAAAAGATTTTAACTCTGTGGCTGGTAATTTATATATTGGGACTCAAGGCTTAAATGGCACTCAAGTATTAGATAATTACATTTCTTTTTGTGCTTCTCGCACGGTTGATTGTAGTTATCAAAAAGTAGAAAGCACATTATACGCTGACAGAATTTTTGCTAGTTTATCAAAAGATACTAGAAAAAAAGTTATAGATGACATAAAAAAGGATTATAGCGACGAAGATTTTCACTTGCAAGGTAAATTAGAAAGAATTTGCGCTGACTTAATTGCTAGTGAAATATGCAAGAGTTTAGATTTAGATATCAAGGAGCGTTATGCCTTATATCAAGCATACTTATTAAGGGCAACACAAAGAATAAATGGTTTAGGGCGTGTTGCTAACGATATGTTCATAATGAAAGTTGTTGCTAAAAATGTAGCAGATTCAGTTTATAATTTTTACAAAAGTTATGGTTTAGAAGTTAATGATATCGTTAATTTAAATAAAGAATTTAAGTTGAATCCTGAAGAATTAATGAAAACTAAAAATGAAGCAATTTTTGGTAAGTATCGAACTGAATCTGTTACGGCTTTTGACTACTTAACAAAACAATATGAACCACCTATAAAAGATAGTGCAAAAACAATAGAAATAGAAGACAATACAGTTGGTTTTACTTCTTCTCCAGTTACTAAGCCTGAACCAGTGGTAAACCCTGAACCAGTGGTAAACCCTAAACCAGTGGCTGAACCTGAACCTAAAATGGAGTCTGAGCCAGTTTATGAGTCTGAATCTGAGTTTAAGGCTGAGCCTGCTATAGATGATTTAGAGCAAGAAATTGCAAGAAGATTGGAAGAATTAAATAATTTAAATTTGAAGATATCTGAAAGAGAGAAAAAATTAAGAGATTTAAAAAATGATGTTACTAATGCTCAGATTACTACTGACAAACTTATAAAAGAAGAAGAAAGAAAAAGAGAGAATGCTGAGGCAGAGACTCAAAAATTTGAATTATTACAAAAAGAGAAGAGAGAAGAAAGCAAAATAAAAACTGAGCAATTTATTAAGGCTAAGGAAATAGAACAAAATAAAATTAGAGATAAATTTAAAGCATACAAAAACTACTTACAAAACGAACGCAAAAAAGGCGAGAAAAATTTATATATTAACTTAGTAGAAGCGTTAAGCCAATTCGAGAGCATAATTAAGAAAGAATATGACCCATTGAAACCTGCTCATATATCTATTAATATTACAAATAGTGGTTCTCCATTTAAAGAAAAAGATGAGGAGACAATACAAAGACTTATTTCTAAACAATTAGTTAAATATGCTCAAAAAGCATTGGCTGAAAAAAGTTTACAAGATAAGAAAAATGTTGATAATTTAAGTGCTGAAGATATTATAAATAACCCAGATGCTAGATTTGCATTTGATAAGGCTCAAAAAATTGTTGGTATTCAATCTACTATTGAATCTATGGTAAATAATTATTATAGTAGAGAATTGGGTACACGAGTAAGTACAAGAGAAATTGTCGAAAAAGGACTTAATTCTGCTAATATTTATGAGAAACTTGAATCACAGGCTATTGCTAATATTAGCAATCACATAAAATATGAAACTGAAATGGTTTCTGATGTATACTTTGGAATGAGAAATGATAGTTCAAAAACTGAAGTTGAGCAAGACATTTTTGAACAATGGGGAGATTGCAGAACTGCTGCATCGTTCTTAAATTACTTCATTAATTATGTTGTACCAAATTATGACAAAGCAAATGAGATAATACAAGATAAAACTAATGAATATTCTAAAGTTGTATATAACCAAAATGATGCTAAAATTCTTGATATTAAGCCAAGTGATGCTAATAAAAAAGTTAGTTATTCTGCTAAGAGTAAAAATGCAATAAAACTTATTGTAAGAAATACATCAGGAAATATTATTATTATAGAAAATTTGGAAGAGAAAGGTAATGATTATATTATTCTGCAAGATGGAAGATATATTCAAGAGAGTTTAGGCCCTGGTAAATTTGGCACAACTTGTTACAAACTATTTGAATGTGTTCCAAGTAAAGATGGCAGAAATGTTAAAATAAGTTCTACTAAACTTTATGCTAAGTTTGATATTACAAAAAATCTTGATAATGAAGTTGCTATTGATACTTTATTTAGTAGAAAAAACATAGAAGAATCTATTAAATATGGTGGTTATTTAGGAGAAATCAGCACTAAAGGAAATAATATTGAATTAACAAAAAATCAAGTTACTATGGCAAAATTTCAAAAAGAAAAAAATAATTAATAAATTCGAAGGAGATAATTATGAATACAAATATTGACGTTAATGACCCAAAAATCGTGGAATTAAGTTTTCACGTACTAGAAAAAATTATTATGAAATGTGATGGTAAAGATTTGAAAGAAACTATGGAAATTGCTAAAATTATGGAAAACAAAGCACAAGAAGGCGATTATCCAGAAGAACTAAAATATGCTTATAGTGATGCATTAAATAAATTAGGAACTTTAAATGATGATTTACTTAGTGATTTAAGAGAAATGCTTAAGAATGATGAATAATAATTTATACTCGTATTGAAATCAATACGAGTTTTTTTACTAATTTATTTGTTTATTTATTGTTTTTGTGCTACAATAAACTTAGAGGTTATTATGATAACAAAAAATGATGATAATAGCAATGCTTCTAGATTTATAGCGGCTTATAATACGATAGATAATGCTTTGAGGTCTATATATAATTTTAAACGTAGTATGAGTTACAGTGATATTATAAGAAGGGCTGCTTCTTTGAATTATGTAGTTAGAAAGTATGAAGATAAATTAGTAGATTATGGAAGATTAAGAAATGCAATAGTTCATAGTAGTTATGAAGATGTTATTATTGCTGAACCACACAAAGATGTTTTGGAAGAATTTGAAAAAATTGCTGATTTGTTAAGCACTCCACCTAAGGCATTGTCTACAATTGCTTCTCGTGATGTCATATCTTTACAAGCAGATACTGTTATTAGTGATATTTTTAAATTAATATATCAAAAAGGGTACAAAAACATTCCTATTTATGATAATAATAATTTAATCGGTGTGGCAAATGCTGGGAAACTAGCAGAAGTGTTAGGGGGAGCAATGGTAAATGATGAAAATGTCAATGATTTTTTGAATACGGTTACGATTAAACAAGTATTATTAGAGGCTATGGATGACAACTATTATGTTATTGTTAGCAGTAAAGTTACCGTAGAACAGGTTATGGAGTTATTTAATTCTAATAGAAAACTGTTGGTGGTGTTAATCACTCCAAATGGCTTATTAACCGAGAAACCAATAGGCATTATAACTGTTGGTGATGTAGTTGATATGAATAGAATTTTAGATTTGTATTGAGGATAAAAATGAACGTAGAAGAATTAATAATTTATGAAGATAATCATATTTTGGTTGTAGTCAAACCACAAAATGTACCTACGCAGGAAGATTCTAGTAAGGATGAAGATTTATTAAATATACTAAAAGCATTTATTAAAGTTAGAGACAAAAAGGAAGGCAATGTATATTTAGGGTTAGTGCATAGATTAGATAGACCTACAGGTGGTGTTATGGTTTTTGCTAAAACATCAAAAGCAGCGTCTAGATTATCTAGTCAAATCCAAAATGGAGAATTAGAAAAGAAATACATTGCTGTTTTAGATGGCATACCAAAAGATAAAGAAGGGCATTTAGTGCATTTTTTGAAGAAAAATGAATCACAAAATATAGTATCCATTGTGCCAAGTTTAACAACGGGAGCAAAAAAAGCAGAACTTGATTATAAAGTTTTGGATATTATAGATGAACAATGCCTTGTCTCAGTTCATTTATATACGGGGCGTGGTCATCAAATTCGAGTGCAAATGAACGCTATAAGATGTCCAATTGTTGGAGATAAAAAATATGGAACAAAAAATGAAAATTGCAATTTAGCATTATGGGCATATAGTCTACAATTTGAACATCCTACTACAAAACAAAAGATGAATTTTATTGTTTATCCACCACAAGATTTGTATCCATTTAGTAAATTTAATATTGATATGTTTCTTAATTTAAAACAAATTCCTAGTGAATACTAAAACTCTAGTAAATATATTTATTAGAGTTTTTTATATTATATAAAATGCGACAAAAATTTGCTTTTTATATTAAAAAATTTATGTTTTTTTTTGATAAAGTTTATTTATGGATAAATTAAAGAAAATAACAATTCTAAAAAAACTAACTAAATACTTTTTGTTTTTGGCAGTAATGATTATTCTAAACTTGGCTTCTTTAAACAATAATTTACAGCCATTTGGGTTTGCCACATTTTTTTCACTAATTTGGTGTAACCAAAATATATTTTTAATAAGTTTAATATTTTTGATTTCTAATATCATTTTAGGAATTAGTGAAATTAGTTTAATTTGTTGTATTGCTACAATTATTATATTTGTTTTCTTTTATTTTTTACATTATAAATTAAAAAAGCCACTAAATATTTGGCTAATAGTTGCCTATGGGTTTTTGACTCAAATTCCTTATCTTTATTTCAATATAAATAGTGTAGTTACATTATTTTATTGTTTAGCATACATAGCCGTTGGAATTATTTTTTTATTGTCCACTCTCATATTTTTTCAAGCGATAGTAAAAAAGAAATTATACAATTTCTCGTTAGAAGAAAGTGTTTGTGCTTATGTTTTTTTGGCTATATTTACTTTAGGGTTATCTACAATTTCATTTTTTAATATATATTTAGTTCAAATCTTTGCTATTTTATTGCTTTTATTTTTGCGTAAAACTTCAAAATCACAAATGTTATTAAGTGCAATAGTTATGGGGTTAGGTGCAAGTTTAAATTCATTTTATGTAGGATACCTGTTTATTTTTTGTAGTTATGCACTTATTATTTGGGTATTTTTTGACAAAAATCCTTTATTTTTAATATTAGGTTTGATATTTATTGATTTATTTGTTGGACTTTATTTGCAGGTATTACCAGTATATTATTACCAATCATTAATCGGTGTTGCATTAGGTAGTGGAATATTTTATCTTATTCCTTCTAAGATTGTTAATAACTTATGTTCATATTTTTTATCTGGTCAAAAGATTGTATTAACAGAAAATATAGTTAACATATCTACAAAAAAAACAAATCGCAAATTGTTAGAAACTGCAGAAATTTTTAATGAATTAGAAAACTTATTTTATTCAATGTCTAAGGGAAATTTAAGTGAAGAAGAAATAGTAAATACTATATCTCAAGAGATTATACAGAAGACTTGTCAAGACTGTAAAGAGAAAAATAATTGTCTTAGAATAAATAATAAAGAAACTATTAAGCAAATAAATAATTTAGTTTTATTAGCACTGAAAAAGGGCAAGTTAACTCTAATGGATGTAGAAGATAACTTTTCTAAACATTGCATCAAACTAAATACTTTAATTCCATATGTTAATGAATTAATTATTGAATATAAACGTTATGAAAATAATTTAAATAAAGCCGATTATACAAAAAATATAATAGCAAGAAGTTTGGGTGGCGTTAGTGTTATATTACAAGAATTAGCACAAGATATTAGTGCAGACATTAAATTAGAAACAAATTGTGAGAAAGAAATTCAAGAAGAACTTGCTTATGAAAGTATTTTGTGTAGAGAAATTTTAATTTACGAAAGAGAGTTTAATACAACAGTCGCTTTACTAATTAATAATAATAATTTATATAAAAATAAGATTACAAATATTGTATCAAATGCTATTAATATGAAAATGAATATTGTGTCAGTATCGAATAGTGAAACTCCAAATTATAGTACGGTAATTCTAAAAGTTGCTCCTAAATTTGATATAATTTATGGGCTGGCAAGCACAAAAAAGGCTGGAAGTGAAAGCAGTGGGGATACCCATAGTTTCAATAGAATTGATGACAATAAGTTTTTATTTGCACTTTGTGATGGTATGGGAAGTGGTAATAATGCCAAAAAAGCAAGCGAATTAAGTATAGGAATAATAGAAAATTTGTATAAGGCTGGATTTAAAACAGAAGCAGTAATTGATTGTGCTAATAATTTTCTTACTATGGCATCTACTGATGTATTTACAGCAATAGATTTAGGCGTTTTGGATTTGCAAAACGGACTGTGCGACATTATTAAAATTGGTGCACCAATAGGCTTTGTCAAAAAAGGAGGCGAAACTAAAATAATCGATGCAGGTGCATTACCAATGGGGATTTTGGACGAATTAAAGCCTGTTATCACAAAAATTGTAGTAGAACACGGAGATAATATAATTTTCATAACTGACGGAGTTTTAGACGCCTTTGAAAATGAAGAAATATTAAAGCATTATATCAATAATTCTCAAATCAAGAACCCTCAGACTTTGGCTGAAAACATTCTTAACGAAGCAATACATCTTAATAATGAAGCACCTAATGATGATATGACAGTTTTTGTTGTTAGAATTCTTAGCAAAAAAAGTTAAGTATTGACAGTTTTTACTAAAAATTATTAAAAATAGTTGTGTTTTAAATAATATTATGATATAATACTAACATTAAATCAATATTAGGAGTTGATTATGAATTTCAATTTTTTTCAACTATTAGCAGATAGTACGCCTTTACCAAATTGGATAACTGCATCTTTTCCAATTATACAAATTATTTTAGTTGCTATTATTGCTATATGTGCTATTGGATTAATAGTTTTAGTATTTTTGCAAGAATCCAATTCTAATGGACTAGGGTCACTAGGTGGTGCTGAGAATAGTTTTTATTCTCAAAACAAAGGAAATTCTCGTGAAGGTAGAATGAAAAAATGGACCTATATTTTAGCAGGTATCATTTTTGTTTTAACAATTTTATATTTCATTTCATTTACTATCTATCATGGCTAAACACATTTTGTAATGTGTTTTTTTTATTAATGATTAATTATAGATTTATAAACAATAAATTTTCGTAATTTTATTGCTTTTTGACAAATTATCTAGTAAAATATAAAAAAGGAAGTTTTTTTTTATGGATAAACAAAAAATTTTAGAAATTTATAGAAAACAAAAGAAAATGGGACGTTGTTCATTGAAAATGTTATCTAATGCTATCGCATACGAAATGGATTTAGATGAAAGCGAAGCTTTATTACAAGTCAAGAAAATGGTGGAAAATGGAGATTTAATACTTGACTTAAATTCAAAAAGTTTAAGCACACCTCAAGAAATGGGTCTTTATCAAGGAGTATTAGTAAAAAATCCTAAAGGCTTTGGTTTTGTTTCAGGTAGTGGGTTAAAAGAAGATATTTTCATTCCTTCTGTGTTTATGGGGAAGGCTTTATACGGGGATAGAGTTCTTGTTGAGTTAGTAGATGATAAGTTCAATGAAGGTAAAAAGTGTGGTATTATACGTCAAGTTACGGGGCACACAACAAAAAATGTTGTCGGCACAATAGAAAAACACGGCAAAAAACTATTTTTAATGCCTGACGAGTCAGATAAATTTCCTATGATTGAAATTAAACAAAATTTCACCTTAGACGCCTTGCCAAATGACAAAGTTGTAGTCAAAATCCAAGAATATGATGATAAGTTGCCACTGGGTGAAGTGGTAGAAATTTTGGGAGATAGTTATGACGCTTCCGTTCAAGTCAAAGCAATTTTAAGGTCATTTGATTTATACGAAGAATATCCACAGAAACAAGTTGAATACGCCAAAACAATTAAACAAGTTGTTGAACCTAATCAATTAAAAGGGCGTTTAGATTTAAGAGATGAACTTATTTTCACTATCGATGGGGATGACGCAAAAGATTTTGATGATGCTATTTCTCTTAAAATAAATGAAGACGGCACATATCATCTTGGCGTTCATATAGCAGATGTTTCTGAGTATGTTAGACCAAATAGCATTTTAGCCGAAGAAGCCTATGAGAGAGCAACGAGCAATTATTTTCCTAGGTTAGTTCTACCAATGTTACCAACTGAATTATCAAATGGTATTTGTTCATTGAATCCAAACGTTGACAGATTGACACTATCAGCAATTATGGACATAGACAACAAAGGAAATGTTTTAAAATTTGAAATATACAAATCTGTAATTAATTCAAAAGAAAGAATGACTTATAAAAATTTTCAAAAAATTCTTGACGGGGACAAAGAAATGTGTTTAAGATATCCACATTTAATTGAAACTGCTAAGAATATGGAGAAATTAAGTGATATTTTATCAAAAAATCGTGATAGAAGAGGTGAGTTAGATTTTGATTTGCCTGAAACTCAAATTGTTTTAGACGAAAATAATGATGTTATAGATATTAAAGCATATCCTATTGAGAAGTCTAATCAACTTATAGAAAGTTTTATGGTCGTTACAAATGAAGCAGTGGCTGAATATATGGAACAAATGAAAATCCCTGCTATATACAGGGTGCACAACATACCTGACCCTGACAGGCTAATGTCATTTAATAGGTTCTTGGGACAATATGGATTGGCTATTAAGTGTAAGGGAAATGATTTAGCACAAATTCAACCATTAGATTTTCAAAGACTTTTAAAAGAAATTCAAGACAAAGACTATGGCGAAGTTATAAGGAAAGTCGCTTTAAGAAGCACAAAAAAAGCATATTATGATATTGAAGACCTTGGGCACTTTGCATTGGCTAATAAGCATTATTGTCATTTCACGTCACCTATTAGAAGATTGCCAGATTTAATTATTCACACTATAATTAAGGAGTTCTTAGACGGTAAATTAACTCCGGAAAGAAAAAATTATTGGGAACATTACACTGTAGAATTGGCTAGGAATTCTAGCGAAAAAGAAAGAAATGCAGATGAAGCAGAACGCACAGTTAATGATTATTATATGTGTAAATATATGGCTAAATTTTTGGGCGAAGAATTTGAAGGCAAAATTAATGGGGTGACAGCAGATAAAATTTATGTCGAATTACCTAATACAGTGGAGGGAGCAATAAAAATTGCGGATTTACCTTTTGATAACTATGTTTTAGATGAGGACTTGCATAGGCTTGATGGTGAGCATATGTCATTTAGAATGGGCGATTCGGTTAAGGTAAAAGTTCTATCTGTAAATGAAGTTCTTAGAGAAATAGATTTTGGGCTTGTAAGGGACTACATTAAAGATTACGACAATGTCAATTTAGAGAAAGAACCTATTATAAGAAAAAAAGCATATGATAATACTGGTGAAGCTTACTATATAGAGAGAAGAAGTAGCGACGAAACAAGAAAAGAATTTTTTGAGCGAATTGGCATCAAAGATACTAGAAAAAACACAAAACAAAAAAATTTCAAAGAAAATGAAAAAAGAAATAGGGATAAACGTAAAAAAGATAGAGAAATACAAAAAAAATACAATAGCAATGAAAGTGATGACAATACTCCAAAAAGGCGACAATTTCAAGATAAATCAAAATATTTAAAAAAAAATAAAGAAACATCATATGAAAAGTAATTAATATTATAATATTTATTAAAAAAAGAATAAAAAAATTTAAAAAGGGTATTGCAAAAATATAAATTTGTGATATAATACAGGTGTAGTGAATTGTGAAAATCATTGCAACAAACAAAAAAGCTTATTATGAATACGAGATAATAGATACTTTTGAGGCTGGCATTGTTTTAATGGGAAGCGAAGTTAAATCTATTCGTCAAGGCCATATTAGTTTGTCCAATAGCTTTATCCAAGTAAATAAAGGCGAATTGTGGTTGAAAAATTGTTATATTAAAAATTATGAGAAAACAACTTCATTTTGCCCAGATGAAAGGAAAATGAGAAAATTACTTATGAAAAACAAAGAAATACTTAAGTTAAGTTCTCAAATAAGTGAGAAGGGGCTAACTTTGGTTCCACTCAAAGCATATTTTAACGATAGAAATATGGTTAAATTAGAAATTGCTTTAGCGAGGGGTAAAAAACTTTATGATAAGCGACGTACAATTAAAGAAAGAGATCAAAAGAGAGAATTAGCAAGGCAAGGTTTGCAATGAATTCACTCAAATGGGGGCGACTTGGTTTCGACATCCCAATCTTTGCGTGAAAAAGCGCGCCGAAGTCCTTCTTCGTAAAAAAGGAAATTAAATATAAACGCAAACAAAAATGTTTATGCACCTTCAAGTGCAATGGCTTTAGCAGCGTAATTGCTAGCCTAGTTCAATTGCATATTTCGTTCGTGTGCAGTTGGGCTTCAAAGTAGAACGATAGATTTAGTGATGGTTTTATCTAAATTGAATTTTATAACCTATAGCAAAGCGGGGTTTGATTGTGGGCGTTCTTTGTGGAATTTTGAAAACAATCTACGCGCGTAGAAAAGCACTGTAAAAATGGGGTGGACGTGGGTTCAATTCCCACCGCTTCCACCAATGGAGGCAAAAGGAGATAAGTATGTTAACAAATATTTTAGCGATATCAGGTGATTTTTGGGGAGCATTTTTAAATGTTCTAGGAATTATCGGATTAATCTTAATAGTTTTATTTATTGTAGTGTTTTTTGCTGATTGGATTTTGTCTACAATTGATGGTAGAGAAGGTATTTTCTTTAATAAACACAAAAATCAAGTTAACAATACAACAAATATAACTAATAATTATGGAGATAATTTTAATAAACCTGAAGAAAAATTAGTTGAAGAAACAAAAGAAGAAAAAACAGAAGTAGAAGAAACTGAAGAAAAAGTTGAAGAAGAAGTTGACTTTGAGAAAGCAAGACAAGAAGAAGCAGAACTTTTAGAAAATAACGAAGAAGAAAAAACTGAAGAAGTTATTGAAGAAGTTGCTGAAGAAGATGAACAAGATGATGAATTGTTTCAAGAATTGCCAGAAGAAGATAACTATGAAGAAATGATTGAAGAAATCAATAATTATGCAGTTGAGAATTATTCTAAAACTGAAACTGAAGACGTAGTTAATCAAGAAGTTGAAGAAGAAGTTATTGACGAAGTCGAAGAAGAAACTGAGAACAATGAACAATCAGAAACAGAAGAAGAAACAACTGAAGAAGAATTAGTTGAAGAAACAGAAGAAAAAACAGAAGAAGTTGCTGACGAACAAAATGAAATTTTGAAACGTCTAGAAGAACAAGTAAATGAATTAAAAAGACAACTTGAAGAACAACAACGTGAAAATGAAGAATTAAAGAGAATGGCTGAAGAAGAAAAAGCCAAATTAAATGCTTTGATTGCTAAACGTAATGGTGATAATGACGACGACGAAGGTAGAAAAATGAAGGATTACGTAGGCAATCTTGATGAACTTGAAGCACGCTTAGAAATGCTTAAAGAAAGATTAAAAACTAATGAAAAAGAACTTAGAATTAACAAAAAAGAGTTTATTCCTTTGTCAAGAGTTAAGAAAACTTTGGAAAGTGATAAGAAAAAATTAAGAAGAAGAGAAGCAATTGTTGCTAAGCGTAAAGTTTTATTATATGGGGTTAACAACTATGCCGATATCGATGAAGAGAAGGCTAGAGAATTAAATGAAGAACTTGATTTGCTTGAAGGTTTAAGATTAAGCGTATCTCATTGTGAAGAAGTTATGGAAGCTAACAAAGATAGATATCCAATTCTTGAACACACAAACAAAATTTTAACTGAAGCAAATGCTCAAATTAAATCTGATATTGCTGAAGTTGAAGAAGAAATTGAACAAGCAAAGTTACGTGAAAATGAAAATAATCAAGATAATGAATAATTAGGAAAAGCATTGTTTTGCAATGCTTTTTTTGTTTATAATGAATAGTTACAAAATATTAATTTTACATAAAAAATAAATTATTAAATTAGATTTTATTCAATTAATTATAATTATTTGTAATTTTCATATATATATGATACAATTTATTAGGAGTTATGATGAATTTTTTAAGTAAACTTTTACCTTGGGCTAAAAAAGAAAAAGAAAATAGTATAGAAAATAATCAAAAAGTTAAAGTTGGCTTGGCTTTGGGTGGTGGGGGAGCAAGAGGATTTGGTCATCTAGGAGCATTAAAAGCCTTTAAAGAATTAGGAATAGATTTTGATTGTGTCGCAGGAACAAGCGTTGGTGCTTTGATTGGGGCATTATATTGCTCTGGTATGGATGTTGAAGAAATGATTGATAGAGCACTTAAATTAAAAGTTAAAGATATTCGCAATTCAAAAATTTTATTTGTGCCATCGAAAACTAATAAACTTGAGGAAACCATTATTTCATTTATGGGCGATATAGATATTAAAGACTTAAAGAAAAAATTTTGTGCTGTTGCCGTCGATATGAAAGATGGAGAAGAAATAGTTTTTACTGAAGGTAGATTATCAAAAATATTAGCAGGCTCATGTGCAGTACCTGTGATTTTTGAGTGCGTGCAATATGAAGATATGAATTTGATGGACGGTGGCTTGGCGAACACAATTCCAGCAGATGTTCCTAAAATGATGGGATGTGATAAAGTTATTTCAGTTGATATAAATAAATACAGAGGTAGAGGCACTGATAGCACGAAGGTATTTGACTTAGTTTTGGCTTCAATACGTATACTTATGAAATCAAATAGTGTGAAAGGAAAATTAAATACTGATGTACTTATTGAGCCAGAACTTAAAGATTATAAAGCCACAAGTTTTGATGGTGCAGAAGAAATGATTAAAGAGGGTTATCGTGCTGTAATGGAAAAAAAACAAGAAATTTTACAATTATATAATCCATTAACAAGCGAGAACGATTATTCTATTAAATCTAAGAAGATTAAAGACAAGAAGAAAAAGTTTGGCAAAAATAAAACAATTGATATTGAACAAGAGATAGAAATCTTTGATAGCAACTTAAATTAGGTGATTGATATGGCGAGCAGTAAAAAAGATTTAATTAACGCAAAGAGAAAATTAAAAAAGCATTTTGTTATTTCTAAATTAAGAGTATTTATATTTATTATTTTAGTTGTTGCTATAGGCTGTACATATTTTGTAAAACAACCTATAGAGAATTTTGTTGCAGATATTTTTAATGTAAATATTGAACGAACAGAATTTGGAACAATTATAAAAGACGGGGATTTGCAAGTACACTTTATTGATGTAGGGCAAGGCGATAGTATCGCGATAAGATTTCCTGATGATAAAACAATGTTAATTGATGCTGGAGATAAAGAGGCAAATAAAACATTGATTCCGTACCTAAATAATGTGTTTTTTGCTAATGACGAAGAAAAAGAATTTGATTATGCTTTGTTAACTCATAGTGATAGTGACCATTGTGGAAGTATGGATGAAGTTTATGACGAATTTCAAGTTAATATAAGCATAAGACCTTATGTATTTTCAACTAAATCTGAATATGAAATGAATGATAATGTATACAATGCTTTAGAAAAAGATACAATAGCCTATAAAGATTATATTGATTCTATATACTTAGAAAATGATGTTGCAAATGATGCTGATATTATTTTTGCACAAGCAGGCTTAACCATAACAAGTGATGACCCTAATGTAAATTACTTAATGGAATTTTTAACACCTAATGATAAATATTATACAAACGTCAATGATTATTCACCAATAATATTATTAGAGTATCAAGATAAAAGTATGCTATTTACAGGAGATGCTGCCGAAAAACAATTTGAAGAATTAGATGAATTAATAACTACAAATATTGCTTTAAGAAGTCGTTTAGATAGAGTAACTGTTTACAAAGCAGCACATCATGGTAGTGCTCTAGAAGGATGTAATAGTCTAGAAGTTTTACAAAAAATTAACCCAGAATATGTAGTTATTTGTTGTGGTGAAGGCAACAAATATCATCATCCACATCAAGAATTTTTAGATAATTTAATAAGTGTCAATGTCTTGCCTGAAAACATCTATAGAACAGACCTAAATCAAAATATAATTTTTGGAATTTCAAAAGATGATGCGACTTTAAATATTAATAGCGATTTAGAAATTGACCCAAATAGTAGTTATTTTAGTAATAGTGATGCTTCTGTCATTTTGTATTACTCGTGGTGGATGATAGCAGGTTTTCTAATCTTTATTTGTGCGATTATTTGCTTCTATAATTACAAAAGAATAGTGGATTGATAAACTATGTCTAAAAATAAAATAAAATTATTTTAGCGATAAAAAACAATTTAATGACATAATTAAGCAAATTATGTTTAAAACTTTAATTAAAAAAGGAACTTTATAATCAAATAAAGTTCCTTTTTGTGATATTTTTTTGAATTTAAAGCCTTTGACATTTATGTAATTATTCAAGATTAGGTGCAGGTGTAGGGAATAATGGTAAATCAAAATAACCTGAACATACATCTTCTGTAAAGCTTTGACAAGGTGGTATTAAGCAATATCCATAGCTAGGTACCAAAATTTCTGCATCTGCTACAACTTTTAAAATTAAAGCTAAGCAACATTTTGCTGTTAAAGGTGTACCAGCGCCATCTGGGAAAGTTCCTTCTGTAAGAATTACTCCACCGGTAGCTTCTACTGAATATGGCATAATTGATGGTTGTGGAACATAAAGAACCACATCTTCATCTATGCTAAAAGAACCTCTAGCACTTCCCGCTACATTATTTGCATCTGTATATATAACTTCTACAGGAATGTTTACAGTAGCTTTAACTCTTGCAAAATTTGGTCTATCTTCTAATCTTTCTATACTTAAATTAGTAATAGTAAAAGGTCGAGTAGCATCATTTTGTCCTGATACAAAAGTTAATGGATAAGTTGGTGAAGCTGGTCTGAAATCTGTTAAAACAATTTCTTGACCCTCTATTTGTGTTTGTTGTAAACAAGCATCAAAAACTTTTTTTGTTTGAATGCATATTCTTTCGCACAAGCCATTTAATGGATTGCCTTGTATAATACCTGGTGTTCTATCACCTCTTACATTTCCAATAAAAAATGACATATTTTCCTCCTTATAGTGTTCTATTAAATAATATGTTATAAAAAATCAAATTGTGATAGTATTTGACATTTTGTTATTAAATTGTTATACTTAAGTGCGAGGTCAAAATGAGAATTACCAAAGCAGAGTTTGTTACTAGTGTAGCAAATCTAACGAATTTTAAAAATTTCGAGATGCCTGAAGTAACATTTGTCGGTAGAAGTAATGTGGGTAAGTCAAGTTTAATTAACGCTTTAACAAATCAAAAAAAATTAGCTAAAACAAGCAGTACTGCTGGCAGAACAAGATTAGTCAATTTTTTTATGATAAATAATAGATTTATGTTAGTTGATTTACCAGGGTATGGTTATGCTAAAGCAGGAAAAGAAGCACAACAACAATGGCAAACGCTAATTGAAGGCTATTTACAAAAATCACAACAACTAAAAATTGTTTTTGTACTTGTAGATATTAGAATTAAACCAACGGAACTTGATAAACAAATGCTTAATTATTTATATTATTATAATATCCATTTTAAAGTTTTGGCAACAAAATCTGACAAAATAGCAAAAAGTCAAGTTAATAACCGTATTCATAATATAGCTGTTGAATTAGGTCTTGGTAAAGATGATATAATTCCTGTATCTGTAATAACAAAGATGGGAATAGAAGAAGTATTAGAATATATTTCACGAATTATTGATTATGATAATCTTCAAGTTATAAATTATAATAATTTGAATGAATTATCTAATAATTATTCAAAGGATAGTGTTAATAACAAAATTAATATAAAACCTAAAGATAATAATAAAAATCTAGAATTAAAAAATATTAAGAATAAAAACAATGAACAAAATATAAACAAAACAACTAATAAAAAAAATCTTGTAAATAAAAGAAAAATAAAAGATAGTGAAAACAAAAATGACAAAAAAAATATAGTTAGTGAGAAAAAAACAAAAAAGACACCAAGATATGTCATCAAAAAAAGAAAGGGGAAATAATGAAAATTTATGCAATAAGTGATTTACATTTATCAATATCTACACCTAAGCCAATGGATATATTTGGTGAGATTTGGGAAAATTATACTGAGCAAATAGCAAAAGACTGGAATAGTAAAGTTACAGATGAAGATGTCGTGTTATTATCAGGTGATTTTTCTTGGGCAATGTATTTAGAAGATGCCGTCAAAGATTTTGAGTACTTATATAAATTAAAGGGCAAGAAAGTGATGATAAGGGGAAATCACGATTATTGGTGGCAGTCAATTTCTGCAGTTAGAAAATCTGCTAAAGAAAATTTGTTTTTTTTACAAAATGATTGTATTAAATTTGATAACATAATAATATGTGGGACTCGTGGATGGACAGTTCCCGAAAGAAATAAACAGATGAATGATGAAGATACTAAAATATACAAAAGAGAATTAATTCGCTTAGAGTTGGCATTACAAAGTGCAATTAAATGTAAAAATGAAAATGACATTATAATTGTAATGATACATTATCCACCTTTTAACAGCACTTTAGATGATAGCGATTTTACTAAATTAATGGAAAAATACGAGGCTAATGTTTGTGTATTTGGCCACTTACACGGCAAGAAAAATCGATCAATTATGGAATATAATAAAAATGGTATTCAGTATTATTTGACAAGTTGTGATAAACTTTCAAACAAGTTAAAACTCATAATAGAAACAAAATAAATAAAGGATTATGTAAAATTTGTGCATAATCCTTTATTTTTGATTAAATACTTAACTAAAAATAAGAACATATTTTCTAAATATCGTGAAAAATTGGTAAAAGTTTGTGGATTGTTAACAAATTATTAACAAAATGTGCAAAAGTGTTCAAAAGTGGTTGATTGTGTACAAAATTTGTAGTATAATAACGTCAAAGGAGGTGGAGTCGCGATGTTATTGGGTACATACTTTTATGCCGTTGACGAAAAAGGGCGTATAAGAATGCCTCAGAAACTAAAGTCTCAATTAGGTGAAAATTTTGTTGTGACAAAAGGTTCTAATGGTTGTTTGTTTGTATTTTCTCAAGAAGAACTGAAAACGGCTATATATGATAAATTAAAAGAATTGCCATTAACTGCTATTGAAGCGCAAAAACCTCTTAGATTAATTATGTCGTCTGCTTTTGAAGTACAGGAAGATAGTGCGGGAAGATTTACTTTGCCTAGTATTTTAAGAGATTTTGCTGGTATTAATAAAAATATAGTTATTATTGGTGTAGGCTCTAGATGTGAAATTTGGAGTGAAGAAAGGTGGAACGAATATAATAATTCTCAATTAACTTTTGACGAGAATTTTGCTAAACTAGGTGAATTTAATATTTAGGTGAAATATGTTTGAACATAAATCTGTAATGCTTAAAGAAGTAATTGATAATCTTAAAATTAAGCCAAATGGTATTTATATTGATTGTACTGTTGGTGGCGGGGGGCATAGTCTTGAAATTTTAAAAAGATTAACATCTGGTAGATTAATAGCGTTTGATAAAGATATTGATGCAATAAATGAATGTAATTTAAAATTTAAAGATTATACAAATGTGACATTAATTCACAATGATTTTCATAATGTTAAAGAAGTTTTACAAGATTTAAAAATAGATAGTGTAGACGGAGTTATCATAGATTTGGGTGTGTCAAGTTATCAACTGGACACTGCTGAACGTGGGTTTTCTTATAGGTTTGATGCTCCACTAGATATGAGAATGAACAGAGATCAAAGTTTATCTGCTTATGATGTTGTCAATTATTATGATGAAAATAAATTAGCAAATATTTTTTTCAAATACGGAGAAGAAAAATTTTCTAAAAGAATTGCAAAAAGAATAGTCGAGTACAGACAAGTCAAAGATATAGAAAGCACTTTGGAATTAGTAAATGTAGTTGAAAGTGTTTTACCGGCTAAGGTCAAGTTTGAAAAGGGGCATAGTTGTAAAAGAATATTTCAAGCCATTCGAATAGAAGTAAATGGAGAATTAAATGGTCTTAAACAAACATTAGTAAATTTAGTTAATTGCCTTAAACCTACCGGAAGATTATGTGTACTAACATTTCATTCACTTGAAGATAGAATAGTCAAAGATACTTTTAACGAATTAAACACCGATTGCGTATGTCCAAAAGAATTGCCAATTTGTGTATGTAATCACAAAAAAGTAATAAATTTGATTAATAAAAAACCAATTGTAGCATCTCAAGAAGAATTAGAACAAAATTCTAGGTCTTTGAGTGCTAAGTTAAGAATTGTAGAAAAATTATAAATTTGGACGTTCTAAATATAAAAAAAAGGAGTATAATATTATGTCAATAATTAAAACTCAAACAGAAATTAAAACTGATACAAAAGTAAAAAAAGACGCAAAAAAAATTTTATTTGATTGGGCTGATGTTGAAGATGAAAATTCAATTTCTAATGTATCTAAAGAAAAATTAAATGAATTTTCTACTACTTATGAAACAGATAAATTAAAAAAGATTTATGATAACTATGATTTGGTTAGTTATGTCAAAGATACAGGAACTGATGATGAAAAGTTATTAAAAAAATCGCAAACAATAGAGAAAGAGTTTAATGAGTTAGTAAAGTCTGCGAATGTCCCAACAACTGCACACGTCGAGTTTCAAAAATTGAGTACTCCTAAAATTTCTAATAGAAAAAATGTTAATGCTAAACTTAATTTTAGGGGCAAATTAATGATTTTTGGTTATGCTTCTATTGTCGCAATATTAGGATTTTTGGCTATTTTTAATGTAGTACAAATAAATAATTTAAATTCACAAAATGCACAAATAGAAAGCCAAATTCATCAAAGCGAAAACAAGTTAGGTGATTTATACGAAATATACAAGGAGTTAAATAATAGCGATAGAATTGCAGATATTGTAGATGATAAAAATATGATTAAATTAGAATCTACAAGCAATTCCAATATTACTTTAAGAGAACCTAAACAATATACAAAGGAAAGTAATTGGTTTGATAAAATATGTAATTTTTTCAGCAGTTTATTTGGAGGCTGATATGAAAACAAACTTTTCTTTGTTATCTATTCACAAAAGGCTAATGACTGCTTTAGTAGTCATAGCCTTTATTTTTTTAGCACTTTTTGGAAGGCTAATTTTTGTCCAACTTATAAATGGTAAGAAATATAGTGTTAGAGCCGTCAATCAATGGACACGTGATTTACCATTGGAAGCACAAAGAGGTACTATTTATGATAGAAATGGCGTACCTTTAGCCGTTTGCCAAACTACATACAATGTCTATGTTAGACCAAATGCTGTTAAAGATGCTAGTTACGTTGCGAAAGTATTATCGAATGTTTTGGATATAAGTTTTGATAAGGCTTACACTTTATCAAGTACGAAAGGGGTATCAGAGGCACTTGTTAAAATGCAAGCAAGCGAAGAAGAAATGACAAAAATCATAGAAGCTAACGCTCAAGGTGTGTATTTCTCACAAAATATTGAAAGGTATTATCCTTATGGAAACTTATTAACTCAAGTTTTGGGGTATCTCAGTATAGATAATCAAGGACAGTCGGGACTAGAATTATATTATGATAAATATCTTAAAGGAATTAATGGGCAGGCTTTAACAGAAGGAGATTTAATAGGCAGGGAACTTGACGATAATATTGTTCAATATTTACCTAGTATTGACGGGAATTCTTTGTATACTACAATTGATGTTAATTTGCAAGTAGCATTAGAAAATGTCTTAGATGTAATTATGGAAGAGCAAAAGGCCAAAGGTGCAACAGGAATTTTAATGAACCCTAACAATGGTGAAATTTTAGCAATGAGTAATAAGCCAAGTTTTGATTTAAACAACGTACCACGAGATGATTTATCTACTATGTTAGAACAGTCAAAAAATAAAAGTATAGTTGATGTATACGAACCCGGTTCCACATTTAAAATTTTAACGATTGCATCAGCGTTAGAAGAAAACATAACAACTGAGAATGAAAGATTTTATGACCCCGGATATAGAGTTGTTGACGGTGAAAGAATTAAATGCTGGAGAACTATTGGACACGGTAGTCAAACATTAGTAGAAGGTTTATGCAACTCTTGTAACTCTGTTTTTATGGATTTAGCACTAAGATTAGGTAAAGACAAATTTTATGAATATTTAGAAAAATTTGGTATAAATTCTACAACTAATATAGATTTTATGGGCGAAAGTAGTGGTATTTTAATGCCAAAAAGCCAAGTAAAAAATGTTGATTTGGCTCGTATAGGTTTTGGGCACGCAGTCGCTGTAACAATGGTGGGATTATTAAGTTCAGTTTCTACTGTTATAAATGGTGGAAATTCTATTACGCCAAACTTTGTTAACTCAATAGTTTCTCCAAATGGGCAAACAATCAGCCTAAAAAATCACACATCAAAAAAAGTTATAAGCGAAAGCACAAGTGAAAGAGTACGGGCAATGTTAAGCCAAGCAGTAAATAAACAAGACATAAGGAGTTTTGTGGCTGGCTATGACATTGGTGGTAAAACAGGTACAGCACAAAAATACGAAAATGGCGTTATTGCTAGTGGTAAATATGTATCAAGTTTTATTGGAATTTATCCAGCAGATAAACCAGAGTATATTTTATTAATTGCAGTAGATGAACCTAGTGCTGGTGCATATTATGGAAGTTTGGTTGCTGCACCTTATGGAAAAATGTTTTTTGAACAGATGTTTAAATTGCTTAACATAGCGCCTCAAGACCTTGAAGAAGATTTAGCGAAATTAGAAAAAAATATAGTAGTACCTAACGTAGTGGGAATGGGGCTTGCTAATGCAATAGCAGAAATAGTTGGTAGTAATTTGCAATATGAGATACAAGGCGAGGGGCAAACAGTTCTAAATCAATTATTGCCAGCAGGTAGTAAAACCTATAAAGATGATATTGTGTTGTTAATAACTTAAGGAAGTGCATATATTATTAAAGGAGTCATAATGCAAATAAAAAAATTATTTAATGGTATAGAAATAATAAGGCCTATAGATTTTGATGAAAATGAAGTGTCTAAAATTAGTTTTGATAATAATCAAAAGTGTGAAATGTTTATAAATTTAAAAACAAATTCTTTAGATAGTTTGGAGAATGTAAAAAAAGCGTTAAATTTAGGGGCAACATATGTTGTTACTGAGATAGAATTGCCAATAGATTGTAAACAAATTATAGTCAAAAATATAAGAAGTGCTATGTCTTTAATGGCTTGTAATTATTACGACAATCCAAGTCGACATATGAAAATAATAGGCGTAACAGGAACTAATGGCAAGACAACGTCTACATATATTTTAAAATCAATATTAGAAAAAGCAGGGTATAAAGTTGGCTTAATTGGAACAAATTGCAATATCATTAACCAAAAGGTTGTACCTTCTCATTTGACAACACCAGACCCTTTTGAATTACAAAATTTGCTAATGCAAATGCTTAATGCTAAATGTGATTATGTTGTTATGGAAGTGTCAGCACATGCTTTACATTATCATAAAATCGATGGTATGTTTTTTGACGTAGCAATTTTTACCAATTTAACACAAGACCATTTAGACTTTTTTGAAACGATGCAAAATTATGCACAAGCAAAATTTCAATTATTTAAAAGTAATTATTGTAAAATAGCAATTTTTAATGTAGATGATGAGTTTGGACATATTTTTGCAAGGTATAGTAATTGTGATAGAATTATTAGTTATGCACTAAATAATCCAAGCGATGTTTTTGCCGTCAATGTAGATGTCAATTTGAGTGGAAGCAATTTTTTTGTAAATGCAATGGATGATTTAGCACAAATGCATTTTAATATAGGTGGTAAATACAATGTTTATAATGTGTTAGGGTGTGTTGCTTGTTGTAGAGCATTAGGAATAGAAATGGAAGATATAGTTCAAGGCGTTGAGGAATTAAAAAGCGTTGATGGGCGCTATAATTGCTACAAAAGCGTTCGTGGATATGAAGTAGTCATTGATTATGCACATACGCCTGACGGATTAGAAAATTTATTAAAAAGCGTTTGTGAACTAACAAAAAATAGAGTAATAACTGTTTTTGGTTGTGGTGGCAATAGAGATACAACAAAAAGACCAATTATGGGCAAAATAGCAGGACAATTATCTAATATATCAATAATAACTAGTGATAATCCACGTTATGAAGACCCTAATAAAATAATTGAAGCGATAGAAGAAGGGATAAAACTAGAAACAGACAATTATTTAAAAATTGAAAATAGAGCAAGCGCGATAGAGTATGCAACAAAAATTGCTCAAGAAGGAGACACAATAATTATTGCTGGTAAAGGGCAAGAAGATTACCAAGATATCAAAGGTGTTAAACATCATTTTAGCGATAAAGAGATAGTAACAGAAATATTAAAACAAGAATATAGTCGTCAAGAATTACAATTACAAGTTTAAATAATAATTTTTAGATTATTTGCATATATTAACTTAGGTGAATTATGCAAATTTTTTTATTAGTAATGTTAATTTCATTTTTTTTATCATTAATTATATCTCCATTTGTTATTGCGTTTATGCAAAGGATAAAGGCAAAACAAACAATTCTTCATTATGTAGAATCACATAAAACGAAAGACGGAACGCCTACAATGGGTGGTATAATTTTTATTGTTTCTATAGTGGTTGTTAGTTTATTGTTTTTTTCAAAAGATGATAAATTGGCAGTAGTAACTTTAGCCATAATGTGTAGTTTTGGGCTATTGGGTTTTTTGGATGATTTTATAAAAATTAAACATCATCAAAATTTAGGGTTAAGACCATACCAAAAAGCACTTGGGCAACTTGGTATATCGATTATAATTACTTTATTTGCATATAATTCGAATTTGGTTGGTTCACAAATAATTATACCTTTTTTTGATTATGAATTTAATTTATCTATTTGGTATATTCCCTTTACAATATTTGTTTTATTAGCCATTACTAATAGTGTTAACTTAACTGATGGATTAGATGGTTTAGCAGGGTGGACAAGTTTTGTCTATTTATGTATCTTTGGTGTGCTTATGATAAGTATATATAATTATTCAAATAGTATGGGAGAAAGTGCTAAACTAATATATGAACAAAAAAATTTAATTATAGTTATATTCGCAAGCATAGGTGCAATACTAGCATTTTTGGTGTTTAATTCATATCCTGCTAAAATATTTATGGGTGATGTTGGCTCTTTGGCTTTGGGTGGATTAATAGCAAGTATAAGCATATTCTCTAAATTCGTTTTGTTAATGCCGATAATAGGCTTTGTATTTGTATGGAGTGCAATAAGTGTAGTTGTTCAAGTATTGCATTACAAAAGAACAAAAAAACGAATATTTTTAATGGCACCATATCATCATCACTTAGAAAAGAAAGGTATAAAAGAATCCAAAATTGTTGCTTATTATACAATTATAACATTTATTTTAGGTAATATTTGTTTGACATTTTTGTTATAATTTTTTATTTATAAGTTTGTTGTACTAAAATTTTATTATGAAGCGTATACATAATTAAAGGATTTTTTTATGGAATATATCGACAAAAATTTTTTGATTATGGGATTTGGTATTAGTGGACAAGGAGTATATGATACGTTAAGAAAGTTGGGTGCTAATGTATTTGTATATGATGTAGATTCAAAAAAAATGTCTTCATTAAATATTAAAACTTTTAGAAAGATAACAAAAAAAATTATACAAGATATGGATTATATAATTATAAGTCCAACAATAAAATTAACAAAAAAAATACAAAATATTGCCAAAAAAAATAAAACTATTATATTAAGTGAACTAGATTTTGCTTATACTTACAATAAAGGCAATATTTTGGCTGTTACAGGTTCTAACGGGAAAACCACTACAGTTAGTTTATTAAAAGATTTGTTAGATACTCTGCCAAAAAATAATCATTTATTAGGAAATATTGGCGTACCATTTTCAAAAAAAGTGCTAGAGATAGAGAAGGAAGATAATGTTATTTTAGAATGTTCAAGTTTTCAACTTATGCAATCAAATGTTTTTAAGCCACATATTGCAGGTATTTTAAATTTAGCCCCTGACCATTTAGATTTTCATAAAAGTTTAGAAGAATATTACAGTTCAAAAATCAAAATATTTTCTAATCAAAATGAAGAAGATTATGCTGTCATTAATTTTGATAATGAATTATGTGTTGAACTTACAAAAAATGTAAAATCACAAAAATACTACTTTAGCACAAAGAGCGTTTGTAAAGGTATGTTTGTTGCTGATGATATGATTTATTTTAGTGATGGATATATAACTTATTCTATAGTAAAATTAGAAAACATTAGATATGTTGGTGAACATAATTTATCTAATTACCTATGTGCAAGTTTGATGGCAATATTGTCTGGGGTGAGCATTGAAAATATAGCATATATGCTAAATAATTTTAGATTACCAGCACATAGATTAGAGTTTGTAAGAAGGCTTAACGACGTTGATTATTATAACGATAGTAAGGCTACCAATATAGAGGCAACTTTAACTGACTGTAGAGCCTTTGATAAACCTATTCATTTAATAGTGGGTGGTAGTGATAAAGGCGAGAAATTTAATCACTTAATAGATAACTTACCTAACAATGTTAAATGTTTATATGTATATGGACAAACTCAAAAGAAAATATACAAAAGTGCAAAACGCAAAAAAGATTTATTGACTATTAAATGTGATAAATTAGATAGAGCTTTAAATTATGCAAGTTTGAAAGCAAAAAAAGGAGAGATTGTGCTATTAAGTCCTGCGTGTGCTAGTTTTGATAGTTTCGACAATTTTGAAGAACGTGGTAATTACTTTAAAAATTTGGTTAATGATTTATAATGAAGGTGATATATGGTGTTAACGCATAAAAAATCACGCAGTTTAAAGTTATTTAACAAACAATCTTTCAAATACATAAATCTTCCTATATTGTTATGTGTAGTATTTTTATCATTATTTGGGGTGTTAATGATATACTCGGCAAGTAGTTATTCAGCACAACTTACATACGGGGATAGTTTCTTTTTTGCACGTAAACAATTAATTGGAGTGATAATTGGTTTAATATTTATGTTTATAATTTATAATTTTGATTATAAAATTTTAAACAGATACTACAAATTAGCACTTATATTAAGCATAGTATTATTAGTTTTAGTATTTGTACCTTTTTTGTCTGTAAGTAATTATGGGGCTACTAGGTGGATAGGTTTTGGTTCATTTACAATTCAGCCAAGCGAAATTGCAAAATTTGGATTGGTGCTATTTTGTGCAGGATACTTATCAAAAAAATATGATTATATGCACAAATTTAAAACTTTAATACCTGTTTTATTGGCTGGTGGTATAATGTGCGTACTCATAATGCTAGAGCCTAATATGTCTATAACAATGTGTGTAGGGGCTACATTTTTGTTTATGTTATTTATGGGTGGAGCCAAAATTAAACATATGTTATCTTTGGGTATACCTATAATTGGAATAATCCCAATTTTATTACTTGAGCCATATAGACTAAAAAGATTATCAGCGTTTTTAGACCCTTGGTCCAATGCACAAGATGAAGGCTTCCAATTAGTCCAAAGTTTGTATTCGTTAGGCTCAGGGGGGCTATTTGGTGTTGGGTTATTCGAAAGTCGCCAAAAATATTTGTTTTTACCTTTTGCTGAAAGTGATTTTATTTTTTCGATAATAGGTGAAGAATTAGGCTTAATAGGATGTTTATTTATTATTTCTATTTTTCTAATATTAATATATTATGGCTTTAAAGTAGCCAAAAATGCAAGTGATAGATTTGGTAGTTTGTTAGCAAGTGGAATAACTTTTGTTATAGCGATACAAGTAATTTTGAACATAGCAGTTGTAACGGGTAGTGTACCACCTACTGGATTACCTTTGCCATTTATAAGTGCTGGTGGAACGTCGATTGTAGTATTTTTGTCTGCAATAGGTATACTATTAAACATTGATAAACAAAGTAAAATAAATAAGCAAGAAATTAGTTTTGTGCCAAAATACTAACTTTGTGCATAAAATGGAAGGTAATAGTATATGTGAGGACAAAAATGAAAAAATACTTAATTAATGGTGGAAATTCACTTTTTGGTGAGATTGATATAGAGTCATCAAAGAATGGTCTATTACCAATACTTTCTGCCACAATTTTGACACAAGAAGAATGTGTTATACATAATGTACCAGATTTTTTGGATATCAAAAATATGGTAAATATATTAATCCATACTGGGCTTAAGTGTAAATATGATGGTAATACTTTAGTTATAAACGGCAGTAACGCAAACTGTAATGAAGTTGGTTTAGAGTTAACTTCGCCATTGCGTTCGTCGATTTATACAATGGGAGCATATTTAGGGCGTTTCAAAAAAGCCAAAATTTCATACCCTGGTGGATGTGATATTGGCATAAGGCCAATAGATTTACATATTAGAGGACTTAAAGATTTAGGTGCTAAAATTATTGAACAGCACGGAAATATATATTGTGATGGCAGTGAAATGCGAGGCGATAAAGTTTTTCTTGATTTTCCTTCGGTAGGTGCGACAGTAAACATTATGCTAGCAGGTGTTTTAATTGAAGGAACGACGATAATTTATAATTGTGCTAAAGAACCTGAAATAGTAGATTTACAAAATTTTCTAAATGCTATGGGTGCTAAAATAAAAGGCGCAGGTTCTTCAACTATTACAATTAAGGGTGTAAAAAAATTACATAAAGTTAATTGGACCCCTATTGGAGATAGAATTGTAGCAGGTACTTATATGATAGCGTGTGCTATGTGTGGTGGAAAAATTAAATTAAATAATTGTATATATGAACATAATGAATATTTAATTAATCTATTAAGTCGTGCTGGGTGTAATATTCTATACAAAGATAATTCAATAGTTATGGAAACTACAAGAAGACCAAAAAGTATACAAAAAATAGAAACAATGCCGTATCCTGCGTTTGCTACAGATTTACAACCACAAATAATGGCGTTACAATGTGTTAGTTCAGGGAATAGTATTATAGTTGAAAACCTTTATGAAACAAGGTATAAGCACGTGCCAGAGTTAATTAAAATGGGGGCTAATATAATAGTCAAAAATCAAACTGCTTTTATAAATGGCGTCGACAAACTTTATGGTGCTGAAGTTAAAGCCAGCGATTTACGAGCAGGAGCAGGTTTAGTTTTAGCAGGGCTTTGTGCGAAAGGTTATACTACTATTAATTCAATAGAACATATTCTTAGGGGATATGATAATTTTGATGGTAAGTTACAAAGTCTTGGTGCTGATATCAAAATTATTAATGATTAAAACCTTTCTGTAAGTATGTATAAAAATTGAGATAACTTATCTAATATAAATTATCTCTTTTTTTTATTGTAATTATTTAAAATATTAGAAAAAATTACATATTTAGACAAGATATCAATTTATAAGAATATTTTTCAAGAAGAACTTACTTAATTTAAGCATTTTTTTATTGACAAAATTTAATAATATTGATAAACTTGTAATGTTAATAATTTTATAAGGGAGAGAAAATGAAGACCAAAAGACTTGTTATTTTGTTATCAATATTTGCCTTGATAATTACAATAGTTGTATTGTCTAGTACGCTTTTTTCTCTTTCAAAAGTAGAAGTGGCTTTTGTTGAAGTGCCTACTAATTTTTCAATCAAAGACAGTCAACAAATCATTGATAGTGGAGAGTTTAATTATAAACAAAGCATTTTTTTAGTAAAAAAATCTAAACACATTTCAAAAATTGAAGAAGATTTTCCTACTTTAAAAGTAGTAAACATAGAATCTAAATTTCCTAATAAACTTGTTATTCAAGTTATTGAAAGACAAGAGTATTTGGCACTTTATAATTTGGGTATAGAAAAATATTATGTAGTTGATGAAGATATGAAAATACTAAGAATAGTTGATAATCCTTTGGCTGTATCAAGTATAGCAAAATGTATGATTTCTCAATCGCTCAGCAACTATAATGTAGGAGAATTTATTGCGTTTGACAATGAAACTACAATTTTAAATCAATTAGCAAGTGCATTTTGGGCGTGTAATTATAGCGAAAAAGAAATGAATGAGTTAGTTAAAAGTGTTTTTGTAGATGTATCTAATAATGAACTTGTAATTAGTACTTATTGTAAATTCTATTTTACAATAAAATCTCCAACCGTCAAATTAGCAGAAAAATTGTTTGCAGGCAATGATGCTATTTTTGGACCTAAAGGTGTAGGAGAGGACTTTGTAGGTGAAGTTCTTGTTTATGAGAATGTTTTAGAAGGGGGCATCTGTGCTAACACTATAAAAAATGGTTAATGTATTTATTGCTATTTGTAATGTAATAAATTATGAGAGTTAGTATGAGTAATAATTGTAATAAGTATAAAAAGATAATTGAACAACACTATAATAATTATGAAGAAGATGAAAGATTTAATCGTGGTAGATTTTCTCAAGTTGAATATTTAACGACTTTAAAATATATTTTAAAGTTTGCAAAAAAAGGTTGCAAAATATTAGAAATAGGAGCAGGCACAGGAAGATATTCTATTGAACTTGCTAAATTAGGATATGATGTTACTGCGATTGAACTTGTAGATAAAAATTTAACAATCTTGAAAGATAAATCTAAAAATTTAAAAAACATAAAGAGTTTTCAAGGTGATGTCCTTGATTTAAATATGCTAGATGATAATGCTTATGATGTCGTTTTAAATTTAGGGCCAATGTATCATTTATATAATCAAAAAGATAAAAATAAAGCAATCAAAGAAAGTTTGCGTGTTTGCAAAACGGGTGGTATATGTATGTTTGCTTATATTACTCATTCTGCTATTGTTTGAGCGTATGGAGTAAGAAAAAATAAAATTAGTGACTTAGTACCCAATATTGATAAAGATTGGAGGATTAAAGACATACCACAAGAAATTTTTTCATCGTTTTACGTGGAAGATTTTCAAAAGCAATTTAAAAAAATGAATTGTGAATACATAACCACAGTTGCTACCGATAGTATATTTCCACTAATGAGAGAATTTTTAGAAAAATTAACTGATGACGATTATGCAAAGTTACTAGATTTTCATTTTAAAACTTGTGAAAGATTTGACCAACTTGGTTTTTCTTCACATTTATTACATATTTGTACAAAAAATAAGAATAACATATAGGAGAAGATAATGCAAGAAAGGATTTTAACAGGTATAAAACCTACGGGGTTAGCACATATAGGTAATTATTTTGGGGCAATTAAACCTGCAATAGAGTTATCACATAATGATAATTATAATTGTTTATATTTTATAGCGAACTATCACGCATTAACAACAATTAAAACAAAAGAAGATATGGAAAACTATAGTTATAATATTGCTTGTACATGGTTAGCGTGTGGGTTAGACCCAAATAAAGTTATTTTTTATAAACAATCGGATGTGCCTGAAATTTTTGAGTTTAACTGGATTTTATGTAATTTAACGCCAAAGGGACTTATGAATAGGGCACACGCATATAAAGCGTGCGTTGAAAAAAATGAACTCAATAATATCGATAGAGATATTGGTGTTAATATGGGGCTATATAATTATCCAATATTAATGGCGTCGGATATATTATTATTTGATACTAATTTAGTTCCTGTTGGAAATGACCAAATGCAACATGTCGAAATCGCAAGAGATATTGCCATAGCATTTAATGATAGATACGGTAAAACTTTAGTATTGCCACAAGGTGTAACTCAAAAGGAAACAAGCACTTTAGTTGGATTAGACGGGCGAAAAATGAGCAAGAGTTATGGCAACACAATACAATTATTCTCGGATGAAAAAACTTTACAGAAAACTATTAATAAAATAGTTACAGATAGTCGCTTACCCAATGAACCTAAGGATACAGATAACGCAATTTGTAAATTGTATAAATTATTTGCAAATGAAAGTGATTATCAAAATTTTGAGCAACAATTACTGAAAGGGTTAGGTTGGGGCGAAGCGAAAAAACAACTATTTATAGTTGCTAATGAATATATTAAACCAATGAGAGAAAAATACGATTATTATATAATGCATAAAGACGAAGTAAATAATATATTAAAACAAGGTGCAGAAAAAGCAAGGGAAATTGCAAGTGTAAATTTAGCGAAAATTAAAAAACTAATAGGCGTTTTGTAATATTGCACAAAAATTAATTTTATGATATTTAAAAAAATATAGAAATTAAATAACAAAAGATTTTTTTAAAATAGTTAAAAAGCATTATTTAAATAGAGTAGACTAATTTAATTTGCTGGATGAGAGAAATGCAAATGTATAATATCTAATAAAATTTTGTATAAATAAT